>DASXOA010000343.1:0-7477 GCA_036494675.1 Rugosimonospora sp. | reverse complement strand
CTCACCAGCTACACCGACCCGTTCCAGGGCGGCAGCCGCGACTACCAGTACGCCACCTGGACGTCCCCGTGGGTGTGCCCGGGCTTCTCCGCCAGCCAGGCGGTGGCGTCCTGGAACGCCACGACGCCGGGCGGCACGTGGATCCAGACGGAGCTGCGCGGGGTCACCGCCGCGGGTACGACGACCAAGTGGTACGTGATGGGACGGTGGGCGGCGGACGACGCGCAGTTCTCCCGTACCTCCGTGCCGGGTCAGGGTGACACCGACGGCACCGTGGACATCGACACGTTCGTCGCCGAGGGTGAGACGGGACTGCGTACCTGGCAGCTGCGGGTCACTCTGTACCGGCCGGCCGGTACCACGCAGACGCCGACGGTACGGTCGGTCGGTGCGATGGTGTCGCTGCTGCCCGATCCCGCCGAGTACGCGACGAGCACCCCGCGCGGCGCTCGGGGTACCGCGCTGGCGGTGCCGCGGTACTCGCAGGAAGTCCACACCGGCCAGTACCCGCAGTGGGACAACGGCGGCGAGGCGTGGTGCAGCCCCACGTCGACGTCGATGGTCGTTGCCTACTGGGGCAAGGGGCCGACACCGGCCGAGTACGCGTGGGTCGACCCGGGCTACGCCGACCCGTGGGTCGACTTCGCCGCCCGCAACACCTACGACAACAACTACACCGGATGCGGCAACTGGCCGTTCAACACCGCCTACGCGGCGCGGTCCGGGCTGACCGCCTTCGTCACCCGCATGCGTTCGTTCAACGAGGTGGAGCAGTTCATCGCGGCGGGCATACCGGTGATCCTGTCGGCCGCGTTCCAGAAGGGCGAGGTTCCCGGTGCCGACTACTCCACCAACGGCCACCTGATGGTCGTCGCCGGCTTCACCGCGGACGGCGATCCCGTGATGAACGACCCGTTCGCCGCCGACGACACGGGTGTGCGCAAGGTGTTCGGCCGGCCCGAGTTCGAGACGGCGTGGCGCAACAGCAGCGGCGGGACCGTGTACGTCATCCACCCGGCGACGGTGGCCCTGCCGCCGCCTCCACGCCAGGCGAACTGGTGAGGCTCCGCGCCAGGCAAAGTGGTGAGGCTCCGCGCCAGTTCAACTGTTGAGGCTCTGTGAAATCTTGTGGACTGGTGTTGACGCGCGAGGATGATGGCGGCAAGGTATCCGGATAGATCGTTCTTGATCGGAGGTTCGACGTCCCGGCCGGCCGCACAGCATCCGTTGACACGCGTTGAGGAGGACCCGTGACACCGCCGGTACCCGCGCCGGAGCTGGCGCGACCGCGGCCATACCTGGCGGTACGGGACCTCACCGTGCGGTTCGACACCGAGGACGGCGTGGTGCGCGCGGTCAACGGCGTGTCGTTCTCGGTCGAGGCGGGCCGCACCCTGTGCATCGTGGGGGAGTCCGGCTCCGGGAAGAGCGTGGCCAGCCTCGCCATCCTCGGGCTGCACGATCCCCGGCGTACCAGCCTGCGCGGGGAGATCCTGGTCGGCGGCCGTGACATCGTCGGGCTCGACGACCGGCAGATCCGCACGATGCGGGGCCGGAGCATGGCGATGATCTTCCAGGATCCGCTCTCCGCACTGCACCCCTACTACACCGTCGGCCGGCAGATCGTCGAGGCGTACCGCGTGCACCACCGCTCGGCCGGCCGGGCCGCGGCGCGAGCGCACGCCATCGCGATGCTCGCCCGGGTGGGCATCCCGCAACCGGACCAGCGATTCGACCGGTACCCGCACGAGTTCTCCGGCGGCATGCGGCAGCGGGTGATGATCGCCATGGCGTTGGTCAACGACCCCGATCTGCTCATCGCCGACGAGCCGACCACCGCGCTGGACGTGACGGTCCAGGCGCAGATCCTCGACCTGCTGGCCGACCTGCAGTCGGAGTTCAACACGGCGATCGTGCTGATCACCCACGACCTCGGCGTGGTCAGCCAGGTCGCCCACGACGTGCTCGTCATGTACGGCGGCCGAGCGGTCGAGCAGGGCACGGTCGAGCGGGTCCTGCGCCACCCGCAGCACCCGTACACCTGGGGACTGCTGGCCAGCGTGCCGTCGTTGCACGGCGATCCCGACGCCGACCTCGCGCCGATCAGCGGCAGCCCGCCCAGCATGATCAACCTACCCGGCGGCTGTGCGTTCCACCCGCGCTGCGGGTACGCGGACCGGACGGGCGGGCGCAGCGCGGCCGAGGTACCCGTACTGCGGCCGGCCGGCGAGCCGGGGCACCTGGTCGCGTGCCACCTGCCCGACGCCGATCGCGCGCTGCTGTACCGGCGGGACGTCGCGCGCACGGAGGCGGCCGGATGATCGTGCATCAGCGACCGGCGTCCCCCGCCGGCGAACCCCTGCTCGCGGTCGAGGGGTTGGCGCGGCATTTCGCGGTCCGCGGCGGGCTGGGGTCGCGTCCGGTCGTGCGGGCGGTGGACGGCATCGACTTCGAGGTACGCCCGGGTGAGACGCTCGGCCTGGTGGGCGAGTCCGGTTGCGGCAAGACCACCACCGGTCGGATGATCGTGCGCCTGCTGGATCCGACGGCCGGACACATCCGGTTCGACGGCCGGGACATCACCCAGTTGCGCGGACGGGCGTTGCGCCCGTTGCGCCGGCAGCTGCAGATCATCTTCCAGGATCCCTACTCGTCGCTGAACCCACGCCACACCATTGGCAAGATCGTGGCGATTCCCTTGCAGGTCAACGGGGTGCGACCCGAGGGCGGGATCAGGAAACGGGTACAGGAACTGCTGGAGATCGTGGGACTCAACCCCGAGCACTACAACCGGTACCCGCACGAGTTCTCCGGCGGGCAGCGCCAGCGGGTCGGTATCGCCCGGGCACTGGCGTTGCGGCCCAGGCTCATCGTCGCCGACGAACCGGTCTCGGCGCTGGACGTGTCGATCCAGGCCCAGGTGGTCAACCTCCTGCGCGACCTGCAGCGGGAATTCGGCCTGGCCTTCGTGTTCATCGCGCACGACCTGGCCGTGGTGCGGCACTTCAGCCACCGGGTCGCCGTGATGTACCTGGGCAGGATCGTCGAGATCGGACCCCGCGACGACATCTACCGGCGGCCACAGCACCCGTACACCCGGGCCCTGCTCTCGGCGGTACCGGACGTCAGCCACCTGGGCGCCGCGCCCGGACGCATCCGGCTGGCCGGCGACGCGTCCTCCCCGGCCGAGCCCCCGTCCGGCTGCCGGTTCCGGAGCCGGTGCTGGAAGGCGCAGGACATCTGCGTGACGCAGGAGCCCGCCCTCGTACGCCGCGACGGCGGGACACAGCTGACCGCGTGCCACTTCCCGGAGGCAGGGCCGCCGCGGTGACGACGTACCGGAGCGGGGGGTGGTTGCGATGAGCCTGTCGCCGGCCGACGACATCGCGCTGTCGCAGATCGGGCCCGCCGGGCAGGAACCACCGCCGGGCGGGGCGGATCTGGTCGGGCGCTCCCCGGGCCAGCTCGCGTTGGCCCGGCTGCGGCGGGACCGTACCGCGATCGCCAGCGGGGCGGTACTCGTGGTGTTCTTCGTCGTGGCGCTGGGTGCCCCGCTGATCGAGCGCCTCTGCGGGGTCGGGCCGCAGCGGCAGTTCCAGGACTCCCTGGACACGTTCGGCATGCCGCTGGGCTACGCGGGAGGCATCACCGGCGGTCACTGGTTCGGCCTGGAACCCGGGCTCGGCCGGGACATCTTCATCCGGATGGTGTACGGGCTGCGTACCTCGCTGTTCATCGCGTTGACCGCGGCCGTCATCACCACAGTCGTCGGCGTGGCCGCCGGCGTGCTCGCCGGGTACCTCGGCGGATGGGTCGACACTCTGGTCGGCTGGGTCACCGACTTCGCGCTGGCGATGCCGTTCCTGATCGTCGCACTGGCGCTCGTACCCACGGTGACCCTGCGCTTCTACGGCCCCCGGCAGGCGGAACCGGCGCTGTTCCGGGTGGCCGTGCTGATCGTGGTGTTCGCCGTCTTCGGCTGGACCGGCGCCGCGCGGCTGGTCCGCGGGCAGATCGTCTCGTTGCGGGAGCGCGAATTCGTGGAGGCGGCCCGCGCCAGCGGGGTCGGTCTGGTGCACATGATGGTCCGCCAACTGCTGCCCAACATCTGGGCGCCGATCCTGGTGTCCTTCTCCCTGGCCGTGCCGTCGTACGTGACCGGCGAGGCCGTCCTGTCCTTCCTCGGCATCGGAGTCGTCGACCCGACCCCGGACTTCGGCGCCATGATCTTCCGCAGCATCGACTACCTCCAGACCGATCCGGCGTACGTCCTCTTCCCCGGCGTCACGATCTTCGCCCTCGTGCTCGCCTTCAACCTGTTCGGTGACGCGCTGCGCGACGCGCTCGACCCGAAGTCCTCCCGTTGAGAGGTCGCCGTGCTGCGTTTCCTGATCCGCCGGCTGCTGTCGGCCACGCTCGTACTGCTCGCGGTCAGCGTGCTGAGTTTCCTGATGTTCTTCGCGTTGCCGCGCGACCCGGTGACCAGCATGTGCCCGAAGAACTGCAACGCGCAGCGGCTGGAGCGGGTCCGGCAGGAGTTGGGCCTGAGCGACCCGCTCTACGACCAGTACCTGGGCTACATGAAGGGCATCTTCGTCGGCCGCGACCTCGACAGCGCGCAGGGCGGTCACTGCGACGCGCCCTGCCTGGGCTACTCGTACGTCAACAGCGAACCGGTGACCCGCACGCTGACCCGGGTGCTGCCGGTGACGCTGAGCATCGTGATCCCGGCGGCGGTGCTGTGGTTGGCGCTCGGCGTCGGCCTGGGGATGATATCGGCGCTGCGCAGGGGCAGCGTACTGGACCGGCTCGCCATCGGCTTCTCGCTGACCGGCGCGTCGTTGCAGCTGTACTTCGTCGGCGCGTTACTGCTGCTGGTCTTCACCTACACCCTGCGCATCGCGCCCGTTCCGCACTACACCTCGATCCTCCACAACCCGCTGGACTGGGCCGGTGGGCTGGTGCTGGCGTGGGTGACCCTGGCGTTCCTGTTCTCCGCGATCTACGCGCGGCTCTCCCGTGCCCAGATGCTGGAGACCCTGTCCGAGGACTTCGTGCGTACCGCCCGTGCCAAGGGCCTGTCCAAGCCGACGGTGTACGGCCGCCACGCGCTACGGGCGGCCATCACGCCCATCGTCACCATCGCCGGCATGGATGTCGGCGCCGCCCTCGGGGGCACCGTGGTCACCGAGACCACCTTCGGCCTGCAGGGGCTCGGCCGCACCGCGTGGGACGCGGTGCGCGAGGGGGACCTGCCGACCCTCATGGCCACCGTCCTGGTCTCGGCGGTGTTCATCGTCGTGGCGAACATCGTGGTCGACGTGCTCTACGCGTACATCGACCCGAGAGTGCGCCTGCGGTAGCCGGCCCGCGGCCAGCCTTCCGGCCGCGCGGTGCATTCCCGCGTCCCGGCCGACAGCGTTCCGTCACGAGACATCCGGTCAGCCAGATACAGCACATGGAGGAGGGGATACGACATGCGACCACGGGTTGCGGCCGCCGCCGGCGGCGTTCTCGCGCTAGTCGTGACGATGGGTGCGTGTACCAAGAACACCGGACAGCATGGCACGGTTGACAACAGTCGTTCGTCGGTCGGCGTGATCGCCACCGACCCGAAGGACTCGCTCGGCCCGGCGCCCGCCGTTCCCGGCGCGGCCAAGGGCGGCACGTTCTACATCCTGAAGCAGGCGAAGATCTCGCACCTCGACCCGCAGCGGACCTACTCGTTCGTGGGCTTGATGAACACGCCACTGTACAGCCGCTTCCTCACCACCTGGAAGGACGACGGCAAGGGCCACCTGACCCTCGTCGGCGACCTCGCCCAGACGCCGGGAACGGATGTCACCAAGGACTGCAAGACCTGGGAATTCAAGATCAAGGATGGCGTCAAGTTCGAGGACGGCAACCCCATCACGTCCAAGGACATCGCCTACGGCATCGCCCGCTCGTTCGACCCCGACCTGACGGGCGGCCCGACCTATCTGCAGGAGTGGCTGGCGGACACGCCGGAGTTCGACACCAAGTGGGACTTCAAGGCCAACAAGACCAGCCTGCCGCCCGGCCTGACCACGCCGGACGACAAGACGCTGCGTTTCACGTTCGCCAAGCCGCACTGCGACCTGCCGTTCGCCGCATCCCTGCCCACCACCGCGCCACTGGAGCCGGCAAAGGACACCGGCGTCAACCTGGACAGCCAACCGCTCTCGTCGGGGCCGTACAAGGTGACGAAGAACGTACCCGGGGTGGAGTTGGACCTGGAGCGCAATCCGTACTGGGACCCCGCCACCGACCCGGTGCGCCACCAGTACCCGGACAAGTTCGTCTGGTCCTTCGGCCCCCCGCGGGACTCGGCCAGCAATCGGATGATCAGCGACAGCGGCCCGGACCAGAGCGCCCTGGCGTGGGACGACGTGCCGTCGTCGTTGATGGCCAGGGCCGTCGGGGACACCGCGTTGCGCAGTCGCGTGCTGACCTCACCGACCCCGAGCGAGGCCCGGCTGACCATCAACACCCAACGGGTCACCGACCTGAGCGTCCGCCAGGCGTTGAACTACGCCATCGACCGGGACGACCTCATCAAGACGCTCGGCGGAATCACCGTAGCCTCGCCGGTGACCACCCTCATGCCGCCCGGCACGCTCGGGTACCAGGCCTATGACGCGTACCCGGCGGGCAAGACCGGCGACATCGACAAGGCCAAGCAGGCACTCGCCGGCAAGACGCCGGAACTCGTGCTGGGTGTCGCCGACGACGCACCGGACGTGGAGGTCGGTACCCAGCTGAAGAACAACCTGGAGAAGGCCGGCTTCAAGATCACTGTGAAGCCGATCCCCGAGGACTCGAAGTTGGACGAGACCAAGGAGAAGAGCAACCCCTGGGATCTCTACGTCGACAACTGGGCCGCGGACTGGCCCAGCGGCGCGTCGATCCTGCCGCCGCTGTTCGACGGCCGCAGCATCAAGGCCTCGGGCAACAGCGACACCTCGTACCTGAACGATCCCGCGATCGACGCGGAGTTCGACCGGGTACTGGCCCTCGATCCGGCGAAGCAGGGGCCCGAGTGGGCGGCGCTGGATCAGCGCATCATGAAGCAACTCGCCCCGGCCGTGCCGCTCTACGTGGACGTCCGCTACGAGTTGCACGGCTCGAAGGCCGGTGGTCTCTACATCAGCAGCGTCTTCGGGTACCCGGCATTCACCAACGCCTTCGTGAAGGCCTGACCTTCGGGTACGCCGAGGAAACGGCGCGGCGGCCGCTGCCGGGATCGGGCAGTGGCCGCCGCGCCGCCGTTGCGGTCAGCCGTCACCGGATGGGGCGAGCAGGTGGGCCAGCGCCCGTGCCGTGTCGTCGAGGCCCGGCAGCGTCTGGTCGCGTTGCGGCCCGGTCAGGTGCCGCAGCCAGGATCGCAGGAAGCAGGCGCCGACCAGCAGCAGCGCGGCCGCGTCGGTGTCCGCGCCGGGCCGCACGTGGCCGAGGT
>DASXOA010000342.1:0-10572 GCA_036494675.1 Rugosimonospora sp. | reverse complement strand
CGAGCGGATGCCGGACTGTCCGGCGTGCGCGGCAGATGTCGCCCGGCGTGCCCTGGCCCGATGCCTGGCGGTCGGGTTGACCGGTGCCGTGCACGCCGGCCGCTACGTATGCGAGGGCACCTTTCGTGTCCGGGACGCGATCGACCGAGCCGGCTGGGACGTGTTGTCCGCCGGCACGGACGGGAGCGACTGCCCCGCCAACGCCACGGGTGAGCAGCCCGCCGACACGACGGCGGTGCTGGTGGCTCCCGCCGGGGGGTGAGCGGCGCTCGGGTCGGTGGCCGTCGCCCATTCCTCCCGGCGTGGGCGGCGGCCACCATCGGCGACAGACACGCACGTGAGGTTGGGAGGGGATGCGGGAGTGCGGATGATTAGCGATCTCGGTGGGCCGGGGTCCGTGCCGGTCCGTCCGCCCGGTACCCGGCTGGTCGCATCGGTCGATGTGGAGTGGAGCAAGAACTACCGGGTCACCAACGGCAACCGGGCGTTCTGTTACTCGATCGTGTGGCTTGCGGTGCCAGCCTCGGACCGGCCGCTACGGTTGGCGGCCGGGCTGGCGTTCTGGTCCACCAGCGTCTACCTCGACCGCGATAGCGAGCGGCGCGAGCTGGTGGAGGCGGCGGCGGCCGACATCGGCGCGGCAGCCGCGAGCGCTGACCTGATCGTTGGACACCAACTGTGCAGCGATCTGGCAGTGCTGGCCGCGAACGCCGCAGATGCCGTGCCGGCGGCATTAACGGCCGCGCGGCAGGCATGGCACGAGCGGCGCGCGGACCCCGGCCGCCGGGTCGTCGACACCCGGTTCGACGCCGGGCACGTGCTGTCCAACACCTCCCGGCGTCTGGTCGACGTGTGCGGCGAACTGCGGCTGGACGTGACACAGCCGGAGTTGGCACGCAAGTCGATGACAGCGCTGCACCGGGACTGGTTGGAACGCGGCGACGTGGAAGCGCGGGAACGCGTGACGGTACTCAACCTGCGCCACAGCCTGTCGGCCGCGTACGTGGCGCTACGCGCGGCCGGACAGGTGAGCTGGCGGACGCCGCTGAACGTGAACGCCAACCTGGCCGAGCAGTGGGCGGGCCGGGTTGACTGGCTGGAGCACCCGACGTTCCAGGCGCTGCTGCCGCGACGGCGGGGGGCACGGTGAGCGTGCGGGGCTGCGTGCTGGTGGGCATCGAGGCCACCCACGCGGCCGGCAAGACCACCCTTGTCCACGCACTGACCGCCCACTACCGCGAACGGGGCGTGCTGGTCGACTGCACCGGCGAACCCGCCCGGACCAGCCCGTTCATCGAGGAGACCGTGATCCACGGCAAGGGCAGCTTCGACCTGACCTGCGAGGTCGACCTGTTCGCCGCGCAACTGTCCGCGACCCTGCGCGCCTCCCGCCACCATCACCTGCTGATCTGTGACAAGACGGTGGTCAACGTGCTCGCGTACGCCCGGCTGGTCCTGGCCACCGAGCCGGACGGCACGCACGCGGCCGTACTCGACTCCATGGCCATGTTCTGCCGCACGTGGGCGCCGGCCACCTATGACGCCGTGTTCTACCTGACGGACCGCTTCGACCACCCCACTGACCCCCTGCGGGCCAAGGTCGCCCACCTGCAAGCCGAGACAGCCGAGGCGGTCCGCGCAACCTGCGCCGATGTCGGACTACCGCTGCTGGACGTGCCCGCCGGACTGGACACCGCCGGGCGAGTGGCATGGATCGCCCGGCGGGTCGATCCACTGCTCGGCGCGGTGACCGGCTAGCCTCGGCGGGCGTGACCGCTCCGCCGACGCATCCGGTTGATGTGCTGCTCCTGTTCACCCGCGCCGATCATGTGTTGTTGGCGTTGCGGGAGGGGACCGGCTACGCGGACGGTCAGTGGAACCTACCGTCCGGCAAGCTGGAGCGCGGCGAGGACGCCCTCCGCGGGGTTGTCCGGGAGACACGCGAGGAGATCGGCGTCCGGCTGGACCTGTCGGAGCCACGCATGGTCACCACCGTCCATCACCGCAACACAGCGGGGCTCGCCCGCGTCGGATTGGTGTTCACGGTAGCGTTCGACCCCGCCCGGCACGGCGAGCCGGTCAACGCCGAGCCACACAAGTGCGCCAAGATCGAGTGGTTCCCCGCAGACATGCTGCCGTCGAACACCTACCCTTACACGGTCGCCTGCCTGCGAGCGTTCCGGGAAGGGGTGCGGTTCGCGCTGAGCGGGTGGTCATAGCCCAGTGGTGCCGGCCCGCGCTGATTGGGGTCGCGGTGTCAAGCTGTGAGGGTGACGCGCGACCGGGGAACCAGCAGCCGAGGCAGGGCAGGCGATGCCTGATCCCGGCCGGCGGGCTGCCGCCGAGCGGCGACGCCGCGCGCTGGCCGAACGGTTGGCGAGGGATCTGGCCCACCCTGCCCCGGACGCCCCGCCGGGGACGCTCAGCGACCTGGTGGCCGGGACAGTGGTGCGGGTGCGCTGGGTCTCGGCGATCGACGCGCATGTCGCGTTTGACCAGGCCCCAAGCCTGATCGCGCTGGGTAGTGCGTATCGGCGGATCGAGGGGCGCGGCGGTGTTGTGTTGGTGGTTCACTGCATCCCGAACAACATGGATGACTCGAGCCTGGTCGTGCCGTACGAACCGTTCAGCTCCCCGGTCATGGTGTGCCTGGACGACATGGCTGATCACTGCATGGGCGTCTACGGCGACAGCCCGGAAGCACGCGACGCACTGTCCACGCTGCAGGTGCGGCTGCTGACCGCGTTCGGTGGCCGCAGCGATGCCATCGCCCGGGGCACGCTGCCGCCCGACGACTAAGCGGACCTCGACGTAGTTCCTGGAATGCTGCCGCCAAGCGGTGGGGGCGCCCAGAATGCCGCGGGTGCAGCCGGGATCTCTGGGGCTGCCAGCAGATGGGTCGCTGGGCAAGGAGTCCATACCGCATAGAGTTGACTGGCCGGGACCCGGCCGCGCTGCTGGTGCTGACTCGCCCCATCAAGCAGGAGCGCCCGGTGTTAGGCACGGCCCCGGCGTTGTTCCCTTGTGTCTGGTTTAGTCGTGGTTTGTTAGATGTCGTAGACGGTGAAGGCGTCGGTGCGGTCGTGTAGGTCGCGGCGGGCGTGGGCAATGTTCGCGCGTCCGGCGAGGCGGAAGGTGTTGAGGGACAGGTTGCGGAAGCTGGCCATAGCGTGTGGGGCGGTGCCGGTCCGCAGCTGGGAATCGTCCTCGTGGAAGGTCACATCCCGGGTCTTCTCCGGGGGTCGCGGTGGCCGGGACCGGCATGATCTCCGCGTTTGTGCAGCTCAATGGCTGTTGTCGATGACGTTAGCGTGTGCAGCAGGTGTTGTGCAAGTGCGATGACCGGCGTGTCAGCGGCTTTGTGTTCTGTGGTTGATACGGGTCATGAGTTCGCGGTTGACCGCGCGTGCGGCGGCGAGTTCGTCGTCTCGTTCGCGGAGCTGGATTCGTAGGTCGGCGGCCTGTTGTTGGAGTTGGGTGATCGTGTTGGTGAGCGCGTCGGTGTCTGGGGGTGTGCCGAGGCCGGACTCACGCCAGGCTTGTTCGCCGAGTGCTTCGGAGAGGCGTCGTTCGAGTTGCTGGACCTGGGTGTGTAGGCGGATAGCGCGTTCGTGGGCGGCGAGGAGGTCGGCCTGTAGCGACGCGCGGGTCACGGCGGGTCCGGGGGTTTCGCCGGTTGTCGGCGGGGTGGCTTCGAGGGCGTGGATCTGCTCGAGCAGGTCGCGGTGTCGGTAGAGGAAGGTGCGGTCCACGGCGGCCGCGCGGGCGATGCCGGAGACGCTGATCTCGGTGCCGTTGCTGGCGGCCTGGTTAAGCGCAGCGATGACCCGTTGCCGGCGGCGTGTGGAGTCGGCGTGGCGCCCGGCGCGCATCTTCTCGGCCCGGGCGGCGGCCGGTCGGTTGTCTGTCATGGCTTACGTCTTTCCGTGTTACTGGTCTGCGGGCGTGGGCGAGGCATGCCGAGGCTGACGGCGCGGTGTTTGCGGACGACGGCGACGGCGTCGTCGATGCGGGCCCGTTCGGATGGGGCGAGGTCCTCGATGCCTGCCTCGATCCGGTTGATGAGTTGCCGGACCTTGTTGATCTCCTGGGTGGGCGGGGCCGCGGCGGTGCGTGCCCAGTCGTCGGCGCTGCTGGCGGCGGATAGCCGTTCCTGTGTGCGGAGCAGGTCGTCGAGGTAGGCCGTCAGGTCGGGTAGGTAGGACACGTCCGTGCGGAAGTGGTCGCAGCCGGTGCAGCGGAACCGTAGCGGGCAGTCGTTGCCGCCGGCGGCGACGTTGGACGGCTCGGTGCAGGTGCCGTAGGGGACGGCGACCGAGCCAACGGCGTAGCGGGCGTGTTCGTCGTCGAGCAGCGCGTGGGCCTGCCGCCAGGTCCGGTTGCCGTGCCGGTCGAACTGCATGGCGGTGACTTTGTCGATCGCGGCGCGGCGGCGGCCTTCCCCGATGCGGTAGTAGCCGCGGGTGATGTTGAGGTTGCGGTGGTCCATGAGCTCGGCGAGCACGTCGATGGTCACGCCGGCGTCGGCGTGGCGTTGGGCGTAGGTGTGCCGGTAGGCGTAGGGGATGATTCGGTTCTTGTCGAATGTGGTGCCGTCGACGCGTAGCAGCGGTGGCAGCGAGTCGATCCAGTCGCGGTGCGCGGCGGACAGCGCCTGGACGCTCAGGCACCGGTGTCCGTCGTGGTTGGCCCATCCGGTGGGCAGCAGAGTCAGCTCGCTGGGTGGGGTGTCGGGGAACCGGTCGCGCACGCGTTGCTGCTGGGCGCGGATGGCGTCGGCGGTTGATGCCGGGATGGGCAGGCGCCGGCCCAGCCGGTTGGCCTTGTGGTTGTCGTAGATCAGGACGGGTGCGCCGTCGGAGCCTGACGTCAGGCAGTCCAGCGGTAACGCGACGACGTCCTCGGGTCGGCGGCCGGTGTCGATGAGGATCTCGACCGCGGTGCGGATGTGCGGTGCGGCGAGGGCGGGCAGGTGGTCGCAGATCTGCCGCATGATCTCGGGTGGCAGGTCCCGCCCGGGTTCGCCGTGCTCGGGTTCGTCAGGGATGTCGTCGCGGTGCACGGCGAACTGGTCGCCCAGCCCGTCGGCCGGCCCGCCGGGGCGGGTCGCGCCGAGTTGCCGGGCCGTGTTCAGCAGCCCGCGGACCTCGCGGCAGGCCAGCACCCGGGTCAGTTCGCTGATCTGCCTGGTGGCGTGCAGCCAGCTCAGCCGGGCGAGGAACGCCTCGATATCGGGCCGGGCGAGTGCTGCCGGGTCCTCACCACGGTCCGGGCGCTGACGCAGGCTCTGCGACAGCAGTGCGAGGCTGGCAATGTAGTGGCGGGTCTTGTCGCCGCCGGCACGGCCGCGGCGGCGGGGCAGATCGGTAGCGGCCCAGATCTTCGCGGTCTGCCGCAGCCACGGCTGGCTGATCGCGGTGAACGACAGCCGGCCCCGGTGTCCGAACAGAGTCATGTCCCAGACGTCTGCGGCGGTCTCGGTCCGCGGGTCGGACACTCCCCGCCGCGCGTGCGTGACTAGCGTGTGCACCACGCTGGCGTATGTCTGGCCTCGGCTGGCGGGTATCACCAACGCGTCCAGAGTGGACAACTGCTGGGCGCGGGCGTCGTTGCAGACCGACCGCAGCACCGCGTCGTGGGTCTTGACGCCCTGCCGGGTGCGTTGCTGCAGCCCGAACAGGATCTGCACGGCCACTGCCGGGTTCAGGCCGGCGAGGCTGATCTGCCCAGCACGCGGTACCGGGGGCTCGGTGCGCCGCCAGGCGGCCTCGTCGTCGGGTTCCCGGCCGGCGCGGCGTAGCAGACGCATCCGCTGCAGGTGTGCATCGCAGTAGCTGGCGGTGGCGGCGGGAAGCTGACGCGGGCACGCCGCGACCGCGCAGATCCCGTGGGAGGGCAACGCGACCGTATCGGGCCGGGCGATGAATTCGGCGACCTCGACGCCGAGGCGCTGCTGCTGACCCAGATGCACCGGACACAGCGGTTGGGCGGCTTTCACCCACGGGCGCGGGCATCCGAGCACGGAGCAGGTCCCTTCGCCGCGGCCGAGCCAGCGACCCCCGTGCGGCGGCGGCAGCGACCCGATATCTGCCAGGCCCAGGCCGGCCACGGCCAGTCGCCGCCGGCAATCCGCGCATACGCCGAACCCGCCCGGGCAGGTGGTCTGGCAGCCGGCGACTCGGCAGACCCGCCGGCCCAGCAGCGGATGCCCAGCATCGATCGTCAGCACCCAGGTCTGAGGATCCCAGCCAGCCTCGGCGAGGAACGCGGCCTCGATCCGCGAGGCCAGCACCGCCGACCGCCCGCCCGGCAGCGCCTGCCGCATGCCCAGCACACTGGCAGCCCGCTGCGACCCAGCCGCTGCAACCGCCACCGGCTGCGCAGACCGTGGGGTCGCCGGTGCCGCGCTCACCGCCCGTCTCCCGCCGTCACACGCGGGCTGGGCACCGCGTCCACCGCGGCGCGCAGCCGGGCCGGGTCAGGATGCGTGTAGACCTGGGTCGAAGAAATGCTCGCGTGCCCGAGCAGGTCCTGCACCTCGTCCAAAGTGCCGCCGGCGTCCAACACATTCGAGGCGAACGCGTGACGCATCTGGTGCGGATGCACCGCGGCGATCCCGGCCCGGCGGGCCGCAGAGGCCACCAGGTCACCGACCGCGTCGGGCCGCATCGGCGCGCCGACCGGGGACCGGAACAGGTTCACCAGCACGAAGTCGCCAGCCGCCGCGGCCGGCACACTCATCCGCTCGAACGCGTACGCATCGAACGCCTGCACCGTCACGAAGTCCAACGGGATCGCCCGCTGGCGCCTCGACTTGGCGACCGCACCGTTCGGGTTGTCCGGCCGCCGGATCACGTGCAGATGCGCGCGGGCAACCCCGCATCCCAACGCGCTCGAGTCCGCCAACAGGTGGACATCGCCGCGCCGCAACCCGAGCACCTCCCCGCGGCGCAGCCCCGCGCGCGCCATCAGCAACACGAGCAGCCGGTCCCGCGCTGACCGGCACGCTCGCAGCAACGCGACAACATCCTCGTCACTGACCCGATCAACCACCGTGTCCGGCGCGTGTAACCGGTGCCGTGCCCGCATTCGCCAGCCCGTCCCACCGTTTTCCGGACGCGCCGCCTCCGGCAGGTCGCGGTCATCGGCGACCTCATACAGAACCCGCACCAGATGTCCGGGCGCGTTTCCCTCAGCGACCGCGTGCACGACCATGCCCCGCACCGCGGTCAGCACCGCGTTGACCCGCCGCGCCGAGCGGGCTGGCGACGCGCCCGGCCCGGCCATGACTACGGCACCGGCCCTGGCCTCGACGCCTGACACGTCCGGGCCCGCGTGGCGCAGCCACGTCATGAACAACCCGAGCTGCCCGACCCCTGCCTGCCAGTCTCGGCCCGTGCGCACACACCAACGCAGGAACAACGCGATACCGCCCGCGTACGCCCGCGTCGTCGACTCCGCGCCGTCCCGGCCGAACCGCACCTGCCGAAGAAACGCATCCGCCACCGGCACGACGGCCAGCCCCTCATCCAGCACCGTCCAGTACCGCACCCCCGACGGCAACCGCACCATGAACGCTCGCATCCCTGATCCCCCCGGATCTCGTCGCTCGCTGTGAACATCTACCAGCCACGAGCACCACACCCCAGGAGATCAGCGGTGAAACCCATCCGCGTGTCGCGCTATGCAGCATCGTGCGACACTCCGGGTGACCCCCGGAGAACGGGTCCAATGTAGTTATGGTTCTCCACGACCCAGTGCCCTCTGGCGTAGTGGTTGAGGTGTTGCGGGCCGGCCAGGTCGGCGTCGACGCTGACGATGCCGTGGATGATTTCCTTACTGGTGCGGACACCGTCGAGACCGCCGGTGTCACGGCGGAGCCGGAAGACTTGCCGGGCGCCGGGAAAGAGTTGGTCGTCGCAGGCGGCGACGCGTAGGGTTCGGCGTTCGGTGCGTCCGTGTCCCCGGTCGTCGTGGATGTCGGTGTGGTCGGCGAACTCGGTGTCGGTGCCGGACAGCAAGGCTTGGGCGGTCTGATGGGTGAGCGGCTGGTTCCCCTTCAAGACCAGCATGTAGTGGGCGCCCAGCGGCCCGGTGATCAGGCGCGCGGTCTTCTTGGTGGTGTGGAGAGCATCGAGGGTGAGCATCATTCCGGCCACATCGAGGGGTGTCAGCAGGTCGGCGATCACCGTGTTCTCGCCGCGTTTGTCCGGGACCTGACGTTGGCCCAGGATCACCCCGCGGTCGTGGGTGATCGCGGCGACGAGGAACACCTGCCCGTTCGGGGTGCGGGTGCCGTGCAACAGTTTCCCGTCGATAGCGGCGGCGGGCAGCAGCCCGGCCGGCGCCGGGTGGGTCACGGCCCGCGTGGCGGCGCGGCGTTGCTCACGCTCGGCGGGCTCGTCCTGGGCGGCGGCGATGACCGGCGACGGCGCGTCACCACGCACGACGTCCGCGGCGTATCCGCAGGTCGCCGTGTCGAGGGCGTCACCGTCCAGGCCGGCCAGGACCCGGCGGAAGGTCCGTTCGCTGGGCACCGTGTACCGGCCGCGCAGCGGGTTGTACCGGGCCCCGAGACGGTGCAGGACGTCCTGCGGGGTCCGCGCCGCCCACTGCCGGATCGCGGTCACGGAATCGTTGCCGGCCACCAGCGTCGCGCACGCGGTCAGCACCAGAATCACCAACAGCGGATGCCGAAGACCCCGCAACCGCCGCGGGTCCGGTACCTGCCGGAGCCGGTTGAGCAGCGACGACGCCACCGACAACGGGGAGGCAGCTACCGAGTCCGCAGCGACCGAGTCCGCGGCGAGTTCGGCTTCCCACAGGGCCAGATCGGCGAGGTGGTCAACAACAGGGTGGATCGGGGAAGATGACGACACGAGCGCGACTCCTGAGACGATCTTCTGGCCTAGACACCCGAAAGATCATCAGAGTCGCGCTCGTCCTACAAATCCGGCCCCTGTCCGGTCTTCAACCTGGACGGAACACCCTAAGTCGGAACAACGCCGGGGCCGTGGGGGGGCGCCAGAGCTTGGTCAGGTGCGCCCGTCGCCTCCAGTCGCCGGCGGCTGGAGCAGCCCGTTAAGCAGGTCGGCCACCAGCCTGCCAACCTCGGCTGCCGGCGCGCGGCCCAGGGTGCCGAAGGCCTTCGAGGTGCGGCTGAGCACGATGCCGGACAGGGCCGCGGTGACGATCTCGGCCCGCAGCGTCGCCTGATCCAGACCGGCCGCGCGAACCGTCTTTTCGGCCGGCTGCACCAGCAGGCGTTCCAGCATCGCCACGACCGCGGCCTGCAGATCGGCGTCCTCATGGGGCCGCACGGCCGCATAGAGCATCGACGTTGACCTGAGCGCCCCGACTCGATCGAGCAGACCGGTGACGGCGTCCGCGTCCCCGAGATCGATCGGAGCGCTGCTGGCCGGCGAGGCGTCGCGGCGCAGGGCGGCCAGATACAGCTGGGCCTTGCCCCCGAAGTACCGCGCGATCATCGCTGGATCCACCCCGGCCCGATGCCCGATGTCGCGCACCGTCGTGCCCTCATAACCTCGCTCGGCGAATAGCTCGCCGGCCGCGTCGAGCAATCGTTCGCGGCTGCCGGCGGCGTCCCGGCTCATCGGTCGTCCTGACCCAACGGCTCAGCGACGACCGGACGCCGACGGGCCGAGAGCGACCAGCACGCCGCGGCCGCGATGACGCACAGCGCCAAGCCGACGTACGCCCCCACCGTGTACCCCTCGTTGCTCGGGAATTCCTGACCCGCAGCCGTGTGCGCCGTCAGGATAGTAGCGGCCAGCGCACTGCCGATGGAGAACCCGATCGTGCGCAGGACCTGGTTCAGGGCAAGCGCGCTGCTCGTCTCCCCGGCCGGGACGGCACCGACAATCATCCTGGGCATCACCGCGAAGGAGCTGCCGATTCCGATGCCGCCTACCCCCATGATCACGAAGATCTCCCAGAGGCTGCCGCGGCTGGTGGCCAGCAGGATGAGCGCCACGCCGAGCACCAGCACGCCCAGCGGCAGGATGCGGCCGACGGGAATCCATTTGCCGAGGAAGGTCACCAGCTTGCTGGAGCTGAAGCTGAACGCGGACATCGGCAGCAGCACGAGGCCGGCGACCACGACGGAGGCACCGAGGCCGTAGCTGATCGACGTCGGCGTCTGGACGTACCGGATGATCATCGACACCATCATGTACATCCCGATGCCCGCGATCAGGCCGGTGACGTTCGCGGTGACGACGGTGGAGTTCCGCATGATCCGGAGGTCCACCAGCGGTGCGTGGCTGCCCAGCTCGTACCGGATCCAGACGCCCAGTAGGACGATCGAGGCCGCGATCAGTCCCCAGAGCCGGCCGGAGAGCCAGCCCAAGTCCTCGGCCTCGCTGATGGCGACCAGCAGACCGGCCAGGACGAGACCGAGCAGGGTCGCGCCGGGCAGATCGAAGTGCTGCGACGGGCGGTGCGTACTGGGCGGGCAGACCAGGGCGACCAGGATCATCGCGATGATGCCCAACCCGGCAGCCATCCAGAAGCCGGCGTGGAAGCTCAGGTGTTCGGCGATCAGGCCGGTCA
>DASXOA010000341.1:0-2925 GCA_036494675.1 Rugosimonospora sp. | reverse complement strand
GACCTCACGGTCCCGGGCGCGGCCCTGACCGTGGCTACGGTCGCAGGACAACCTTGTTGCAGTCGTCCTGCTTGTGCTTGAACATCTCGTAGCCCATCGGCGCGTCGTCGAGCCGCATGCGGTGGCTGATGACGAAGCTGGGGTCGATCTCGCCCTTCTGGATCCGCTTGAGCAGCGGCCGCATGTACCGCTGGACGTGGCACTGGCCGCTGCGCAGGGTCAACGAGCGGTTCATTACGGCGCCCATCGGGAACTTGTCGATGAAGCCGGCGTAGGCGCCGATCACCGAGACGATGCCGCCGTTGCGGCAGGCCATGATGGCCTCCCGTAGCGCGTGCGGCCGGTCGTTCTCCAGCCGGCCAGCCTGCTTGGCCCGGTCGTAGGAGTTGATCAGGGCGCCCGGGTGGCTGGCCTCCGAACCGACCGCGTCGATGCACGCGTCCGGACCGCGGCCGGCGGTCAGCTCCCGTAGCGCGTCGAGGACGTCGGTCTCCTCGTAGTTGATGGTCTCCGCCCCGGCCTTGTCCTGCGCGATCCGCAGGCGGTACGGGTACCGGTCGATGGCGATCACCCGCTCGGCGCCCAGCAGGTAGGCGCTGGCCATGGCCAGCTGCCCCACCGGGCCGGCGCCCCAGACCGCGATCACGTCGCCCGGCTTGATCTCGCACATCTCCGCACCCATGAAGCCGGTCGGGAAGATGTCGGACAGGAACAGCACCTTCTCGTCAGGCAGGCCGTTGTCGATCTTGAGCGGCCCCACGTCGGCGAACGGTACCCGGGCGTACTGCGCCTGACCGCCGGCGTACCCACCGAGCATGTGCGAGTACCCGAAGATACCGCCCGGCGCGTGACCCATGATCTTCTCCGCCATCAACGCGTTCGGGTTGGAGTTCTCGCAGATCGAGTACATCCCGTGCTCACACGCGTCGCAGTTGCCGCAGGCGATCGGGAACGGAACGACCACCCGGTCGCCCACCCGGAGGTTGCCCACCGACTTGCCCACCTCGACCACCTCGCCCATGAACTCATGGCCGAGCACGTCGCCACGCATCATCGTCGGCACGTACCCGTCATAGAGGTGCAGGTCAGACCCGCAGATCGCGGCCGAGGTGATCCTGACGATGGCGTCCCGGTCGTTGATGATCTCCGGATCCGGTACCTCCTCCACCTCGACGGTGTTGCGCCCCATCCAGCAGTTCGCTTTCATCGCCTGTCCCTCCGGTCGGGTCCGGTGCGGTGGCGCCGCCCCGCGTCGGTCATCGGTCCGCCGCCGCGCGCGGCTGGCCTGAATGCTGCATCACCTGACGCCGGGCGCTCATCCCGTCCGGGCTGCCCTCCGAGCGCGCCACCTCGCCGGTCTCGATCACCTGCTTGAACCGGCGAAGGTCGTCGCGGACCTGCTGGTAGGGATGCTCACCGAACATCTTGGCCACCGCCGCGCCGACCCGCCCGCCAGGCGGCGAGAACTGCATCTCGACCCGGATCTCGGTCCCCCGCCCGCCGGGTGCGGGAACGAACCGGACCGAGCCGGAGTTCTGAACGTTCGTGCCGTCGACCGTCCGCCAGGCGATCAACTCCCGCGGCCGGTCCTCGATGATCTCGGCATCCCACTCGACCGTCCGGCCGCCGGGCGCCCTGGCCGTCCAGTGCGAGCTGCGCTGGCCCATCATCCGTACCGACTCCAGGTGGCTCATGAAGATCGGCAGGTTCTCCAAGTTGTGCCAGAACCGGTAGACCTCCTCCGGTGTGCGCTTCACGGTCACCGACGCCTCCAGCCGCAGCATTCTGCGACCCCGACGCATGCCGCGGGCACGGGTCACGCGAATCGCGGCGTAGACGTCCAGCGCCGTGATCGCCGTGATGGCGCCAGTCGCGGCCGCGATCCGGCGTCGGTCGCCCCTGCCGTCGGCGAGCCCGCGGCCGAGCAGGCTGAGATCGATGGCGTCGCCGACCACCCGCGTCCACACCCATCTGCTGGGCCCCCTGGCCGCCAGCAGGCCGGCGGCATGACCCAACTCGCGGACACCGAGCAGCGGCAGGATGGTCCGCGCCGCGACGGGCCGGCGGATTCCACACAACCGGCTGATGCCGGCCGGCGCGATGATCTCGGCAAGTCCCAGACCGAGGCTGGCGACTCCGAGCCCCCGGGCCAGCCACGTCACCGTCCGGTCTTGATCTTGTCTCATCTCGTTCCCACGTCCCGCCGTCTCGCCACCAGCCCAACGACCCCCGCGAGCCACACCGCGGATCGCCTTACCCCCCGCGGGCGAAATCACTCACGGCCGGGAAACCAGTTCAGCCGGCCGGTCCGCTTCGACGGCCGGGGTAAGGCGATCCGAACGACCGGGCGCTTCGACGGCCGGCCGGATCGCCGGCGCGTCGATCGAAGCGACGTCGCGGCAGCGAGGTGTAGCCCGCCCCGTCGAGGGAACCCGCCGTTCATGGCCGAAACCCACTGGGAGGTCAATGCCACCCCGGACCAGGTGTACGCGGTACTCGCCGACGGCTGGACCTACAGCGACTGGGTGGTCGGCAGCGCCCACATCCGTTCCGTGGACCCGAACTGGCCGGCGACGGGCGCCTCCCTGCACCACAAGGTCGGGCCCTGGCCGGTGTCGATCCGCGACCGCAGCGAGGTGCTCCGGATGGACCGGCCGCACAGGCTCGTGCTCAGGGCTCGGGTCTGGCCGCTCGGCGAAGCCTCCGTGCAGATCACCATCACCGAGACCGGGCCGGCCCGATCACGGATCACCATGAGGGAGGAGTTCGCCGCCGGCCCGCTGCGCCGCCTGAAGACTCTTCTGAACGACGTGGCGCTGCACTGGCGCAACCGGGAGTCGCTTCGCCGCCTCGGCGACCTCGCCGAACGCCGGACCCGCGCGGCCGCCGGGCCGCCGCCCCTCGACTGAACCGGGACCGGGCCGC
>DASXOA010000340.1:0-14724 GCA_036494675.1 Rugosimonospora sp. | reverse complement strand
GCGATCAGTCCGGCCTCCTCCAGTTCGCGGTACGCGCGGGCGACCGTGTTCACCGCCAGGCCGAGGTCGGTGGCGAGCCGCCGTACCGTGGGCAGGCGGGTGCCCACGGCCAGCGTGCGGTCGCCGATCTGCCGGGCCAGTTGGACGCGTACCTGCTCGTACGGCGGCACGGGCGAGCCGGCGTCGATGGCGATCACGCGAGCTCGCCGGACCAGAACGCGACCAGGGCCGCCGCCGTCGCCTCGGGCGCCTCGACCGCCGGCGAGTGCCCGGCATCCGCGATGGCCGCCACGCGGGCACCCAGCCGGGTGGCCATGTCGTGTTGAAGTTCCGGGTGCCAGGCGTCGTCCGTTTCGCCGTAGCAGACCAGCACCGGCACTCCGGTGGCGCGCAGGTCGTCGACCCGGTCCGGTTCGTGCAGCAGCGAGTCGGACATGCCGAACAGGCCGGCCAGGCTGGAGGCCAGGAAGCGCTCGCGCAGGAACGCGCTGAGTTCCACGGGCGCGTCCGGGTCGGGCGGGTAGACCGCGAGGCGGGCCGCGTAGACGGCGGGCATGCCTCCCCGCGCGTACGGCGTCAGGCGGACCATCGTCTCCCGCCGGCCGCCGTCGATCGCCGACGGTCCGGAGTCGAGGAGGACCAGCGACCGGTACCGCTTGGGAGCGGCCAGCACCGCGGCGCGGGCGACCAGGCCGCCGAACGAGTGCCCGAGCAGGCACGGCCGCTCGTCGTCCAGGCTCTCGGCCAGCTCATTGACCACCGCCCCCAGCCGGTCCGGCGTGTACGCCCGGCGGTCCTCCGGTCCGGGGCTCTGGTACTGCCCGGGCAGGTCCATGGCGACCACCCGGAACCCGGCATCCGACAGCGGGTCGAGGAGGGGGGCGAAGTCCTCCTTGCCGCCGGTGAAGCCCGGTACCAGCAGAGCGGTACCTCGCGACGTGGCACCGGCGGGGGCGACGTCCAAGATCGCCACCTGGCCCGATGGGAGGGTCACGGATCTGGGTACGCCGCGATGCGCGGTGATCTGACTCCACACGGGTTCAGTGTGCCCGCCGCCCGCGTCCCGTGTCCGCCGGCCCGGCCGGCTCCCGTGTGGCCGGCTCCCGTCCGACCGCCGCGATTCCGCACCAGGCACCTCCACACCAGACACCGGGCCCGCGCCCCCTTGCGGGGAACGCGGGCCCGGACAGTGGATCAGACGTGTCGGATCAGAGTTCGGCGAAATCGTACCTGTTGCGGCGCCGCCTGTTGATCAGCCCGCGGACGAGGATGCCGATGATCAGGACGCCGCCGCCCGAGAGCAGCACCGTCCCCGCCAGCCTGGCCGGCGGCATCGATCCGATGCCCGTGGTCGCACCGGCCTTGACGCCGACCGTGCCGGCCTTGAGCGGCATCGGCCCGAGGGTCAGCGACGGCAGTGGCGCCGCGGTGTCCAACGGTGCCCCGGTGGCCACCAGTGCGCCGGCCGGGGCCGGTGCGGCGGCGTTGGCGTTGGCGTTGCCTGCCGGCACCACGGCCGGTGCCGCGTTGCCGCCGCCAGTGCTTCCGCCGCCGCCAGTGGTGGTGCCGCCACCGCCGGCAGTGGTCCCGCCACCGCCACCGCCTCCGGCCGGCGCCGCGGCCTTGGTGGGTGCCTTAGCGGGTGGCGTCGTCGGCGCGTGTGTCGGTGGCTTGGCAGGCGCCGTGGTCGGTGCGTGCGTCGGCGCCATCGTGGGTGCCGTGGTCGGTGCGTGGGTCGGCGTCGTGGTGGGTGCCGTGGTCGGTGCCTGCGTCGGCGCCCCGGTGGGCATCGTCGGCGCCGTCGTCGGGCGCTGGCTGGCAGTCGGCGCCGTGCTGGCCGGAGCGCTACCGGCCGGCGCGCTCGGGCTCTGCGACGGCCCGGTGCCGCCCGACGCCGACGGCGACGCGGAGGGCGGCGCGGCCGGCGGGGTGAGGCGGGCGTTGACCACGACGCCGTCGGCGTTGGTGGTCACGGTGACCGGGTTGGTGATGCCGAGCAGATCACCGCAGTTCAGTTCGGTGAAGCTCTCGCCCAGTCGTTGGGCGAGGAACGTGAACAGACTGTTGGCCGCGCCGTCGTCCGGCGAGGCCACCTTGAGGGTCAGGGGCCGGTCCAGGTTGGTCCGGTCGATGCCGGTGACAACCAGGTTCTGGCAGTACTCCTTGGGCGACTCGGTCGCCGTGTCGATCGGGCCCATGTTGACGCCGGCGCGGTACAGGTTGGTCTTGCGCACGCTGGTCTTGCCGTCCACCAGCGACATCGGGTCGCTGGTCGGCACCAGCGCCACGGGCGCGGGCTGGAACGCCGCGGCCTGCAACTCGTTGAGCGGCAGCGCGGGAACCGTCTTGCCCGGATCGGCGAGATCCGGCGCCATGTAGGGCGTGCAGCCGAGCGTCGGCGACACGAAGCTGTCCAGCAGCCCGTTGTCGCTGGCGTTCACCTCCACCTTGGCGCCCTTGGGGGCGAGCGCTGCCTGGTTCGCTGCGTTGTTCTGGGCGATGGTGCCGTCGGGCAGGAACAGGTAGCTGGTGGTGACGTTGTCGCTCTGGTCCATGTCGACGATGCCGAAGTCGCGGGTGGACGGGCAGGGGAGGCCGTCCTTCGCGGTCCCCAGCGGGGGCACCGTGGTCTTGCCCGCGGCGATGGCGGCGTTGGCGGCCGTGAAGAACGCCGGTGCGTTGCAGTAGGCGTACTGGCCGAAGATGGAGTCGCCGAGCCCGTTGACGCACGAGCCGGCATTCAGGCTGCCGCCGCTGTCGGCGAGCGTCACGTTGTCGCCGTTGAAACCGAACCAGATGCCCACGACGGCGCCGGCGGGCAGCTTCGGCACCACCGGTGGGGCGGCCGGCTCGCTGTTGCCGTCGACCACGACCGGGTTGTACACCGAGATGGCACCGGTGGCCGGGTCGACGACCGCCGCCTGGACGAACGCCGACGTACCGTCATCGGACTCGTGACAGGACGGCGTCAGCAGGCGGTACGGGGTGGCCAGACCCTGGGCGGTGAGCGGGTTCGCCGGCACCTGGAGCGTGCAGTCCACCTCCGGCGGGTTGGTGTTCGAGGCAGCGAGTGCGATCCCGCCTCCGGTGGCGAACAGCACGCCGACGACGGCGATCAGCGGAACAGTCCAGCGCCGCGGTGCCGGGGGAGGCGTACGGCGGCGTTGCGTGGTGCGACGGGTGGTGCGCCGATGCGGATTCAGGCTCGAGACGAAGTCGACGAGCTCCGCGTCGTTGCGTTTGTGGGCAGACAACTCTCAGCCCTTCCAGGGGAGACTCCGGGGTCGCGAAAAGGCTTACCAGTAACGGTTTAACGACCGTGTGTATGTACTCTGGTCTATGCCTTCATCTGTATCCACATGGCCTGTGACAATACTCGTCGGCTCGCGTATGTCACGCCTTCGTAACTATCTTGCTTGATGTGTTCGCGCGCTTACCATCCGCGAGACCCGGAGCCCTGGCGGCGACTGCTTTCCCGTAGCATCGATGGGTGGCCGCAGACGGGACCGGCAAGCTGTTCGCCATCAGCGATTTGCATGTGGCGTATGCGGAGAATCGACGGATCGTCGAGCGACTCGTGCCGGAGTCCGCGTCGGACTGGTTAGTGGTGGCCGGGGATGTCGGGGAGAAGTTCGCCGATATCGAATGGGCGCTCGGCGTCCTGAGCGAACGGTTCGCCACGGTGATCTGGACGCCGGGTAACCACGAATTGTGGACGCCGCGCGAGGATCCGGTGCGGCTACGCGGTGAAGCCCGCTACCAGCGGCTGGTCCAGGCGTGCCGGGAACGGGGTGTGCTCACGCCCGAGGATCCGTTTGCGGTATGGCGGGGCGAGGGCGGCCCGGTCACCATCGCGCCGCTGTTCGTGCTCTACGACTACACGTTCCGGCCCGACGGGTACCCGACCCGGGAGGCGGCCCTCGCCCGCGCGTACGAGGTCGGGGTCGTGTGCACCGACGAGTTCCTGCTGCACCCCGACCCGTACCCGAGCCGGCAGGCGTGGTGCGAGCACCGGATCGCGGTCACCGAGGACCGGCTGGCACAGCGCGATCCGGCCCTGCCCACCGTGCTGGTCAACCACTTCCCGCTGATCCGGGAGCCGACCCGGGTGCTGCGGTACCCGGAGTTCGCGCAGTGGTGCGGCACCCAGCACACCGACGACTGGCACGTACGGTTCGGTGCGGTCGCGGTCGTGTACGGCCACCTGCACATCCCGCGCACGATCTGGCGCGACGGCGTGCCGTTCGAGGAGGTCTCGCTCGGGTACCCGCGCGAGTGGACCCGCCGCACCGGACAGCCGGGTCGGCTCCGGCAGATCCTCCCCGGGCCGGCCCCGCTCCCGTAGGGCGACCGGGCCACCGGGCGACCGGGCGACCGGCGCATCGGCTGCCGGGCTGGGCCACTGGGCGACCGGCGCATCGGCTGCCGTCGCTGGCCCACCGGGTACAGCGCATCGGCCGTGATCGCTCTGGACCTTGCCATGGGAGCGTTCCCATGCCATGATGACGGTCACATTCGCGCTTGGGTGCCGGGCCGAATGCTGATCGCCTAGGGCAGTCCGGCAACGGACAGGTGACCAGTCAGCTGACCGCGCCAGTCACGGCGCGGCCGGCCCGAGCCGCATCGTCCCGGCCCGTTTGCCGGCCGGAAGGCAGACCTCCCAAGGAGTATCCGCATGAGATTCGTTCCGTTACGCGCGGCTGGCCGCTCGCGCCTACGCCGAGCGGCGATAGCCGCTGCGGCACTGGTGCTGGGCTCGGGGCTGGCCGTCGTCGCGGCCACCCAGGCCAGTGCCGCGACCGGTTGTTCGGTCAACTACCAAGTCAGCAACTCGTGGCCGGGTGGCTTCGGGGCCAGCTTCTCCATCACCAACCTCGGCGACCCGATCACCAGTTGGACACTGAAGTGGACCTGGCCCAGCGGCCAGACCGTTTCGCAGGGCTGGAACGGCACCTTCAGCCAGTCCGGTACCACGGAGACCGTGACCAGCCTGTCCTACAACGGCAGCATCGCCACCGGCGCCACCGCGTCCGGCATGGGCTTCAACGGCACCTGGACCGGCACCAACACGAACCCGTCGAGCTTCACGCTCAACGGCGTGACGTGCAACGGCGGCACCACCGGTCCGACGACTGGTCCGCCGACCACCCGGCCGCCGACCAGCGCTCCGCCGTCCACGCGACCGCCGACCAGCGCTCCGCCGACCTCCCGGCCGCCGACCAGCGCCCCGCCGACCACGGGCTCGCCGTGCACCACCAACTGCCCGGCCCACGTGGACAACCCGTACGTGGGCGCCAAGGGGTACGTGAACCCGGAGTGGGCGGCCGAGGCCAACTCGGAGTCGGGCGGCAGCCGGGTGTCCAACAACTCGACCGGTATCTGGCTGGACCGGATCGCGGCCATCGCGGGCGCCAACGGGGCCATGGGCCTGCGGGCGCACCTGGACGACGCACTCACGCAACAGACCAACGGCCAGCCGGTGGTCATCGAGTTCGTCGTCTACGATCTGCCCGACCGTGACTGCGCGGCGCTGGCCTCCAACGGTGAGCTGACCGTGGCCAACGACGGAATCAACAAGTACAAGACGCAGTTCATCGACCCGATCGCCGCGATCATGAAGGACTCGAAGTACGCCAGCCTCCGGATCGTGAACGTGGTCGAGGACGACTCGCTGCCCAACCTGGTCACCAACCTGAACATCGCCACTTGTGCGGAGGCGAACTCCAGTGGCGCGTACGTGCAGGGCATCCAGTACGCGCTGAACCAACTGCACGCGTCGAACATCTACAACTACCTGGACATCGGGCACCACGCCTGGCTGGGTTGGGACTCCAACTTCGCCCCGGCCGCGACCCTGATGGCCAACGTCGCGCGCGGCACCACGGCCGGCTTCGCCAGCGTGGACGGCTTCATCGACAACACCGCCAACTACGGCCCGCTGCAGGAGCCGTACTTCAACATCAACACCACCGTGAACGGCACCTCGATCCGGCAGTCCACCTGGGTCGACTGGAACTCCTACGATGATGAGCTGACCTACACCCAGGCGTTCCGCAACCAGCTCATCTCCGACGGATTCCCGTCCACCCTCGGCATGCTCGTCGACACCTCCCGCGACGGCTGGGGCGGCAGCGCCCGGCCGACGGCGGCGAGCACGTCGACGGACCTGAACACCTTCGTCAACAACTCCCGCATCGACCGGCGCATCCACGCCGGCAACTGGTGCAACCAGAGCGGTGCGGGTCTGGGCGAGCGGCCGCGGGCCAACCCCGGCCCGGCCGGGATCGACGCGTACGTCTGGATCAAGCCGCCGGGTGAGTCCGACGGTTCCAGCACGGCGATCTCCAACAACGAGGGCAAGGGCTTCGACCGGATGTGCGACCCGACGTACGGTGGCAACGCCCTCAACCAGAACAACCCGACGGGCGCTCTGGCCAACGCGCCGCTGTCCGGACACTGGTTCTCCGCCCAGTTCCAGCAGCTCATGACGAACGCGTACCCGCCGCTGTCATAAGCGAAGCGCCGTCCTCGGCAACGAAGATCCCTGGTGTGGTCGTGGCGACCGCACCAGGGATCGCCGTGTCAGCCGGCCAGCCGCCGTTTCTGGACCTTGCCCATCGCGTTGCGGGGCAACGATTCCACCAGGTGTACCGTGCGCGGCCGCTTGTGCACCGACAGCTGGCTCGCGACGAAGTCGATCAGCTCCCCGGCCGACACGGTGCCGGCCACCACGTACGCCACGATCTCCTGGCCGAGGTCGGCGTGCGGTACGCCGACCACCGCCGCCTCCCGTACCGCCGGGTGCGCCAGCAGCGCGTTCTCCACCTCGCCCGCGCCGATCCGGTACCCGCCGCTCTTGATCAGGTCGGTCGACGACCGGCCGACGATGCGGTGCACGCCGTCGGCGTCGACAGTCGCCACGTCGCCGGTGCGGAACCAGCCGTCCCGCGTGTACGCCGTCGCCGTGGCCTCCGGCAGGTTGAGGTACCCGGAGAACAGGGTGGCCCCCCGTACCTGTAGCTCGCCGATGGACTGCCCGTCGGCCGGTACCGGCTCGCCCCGCTCGCCGCGCAGCCGGGTGTCCACCCCGGGTACCGGGGTGCCGACCGCGCCGGGCCAGGTCGGGCCGCCGGCCCGGGCACTGATCGTGATCAGCGTTTCGGTCATCCCGTACCGCTCCACCGGGCGGTGGCCGGTCAGCTCGTGCAGCCGCTCGAACACCGGCACCGGCAGCGCCGCGCTGCCCGAGACCAGCAGCCGCGCACCGGCCAGTGCGCGGGCCGCCGCCGGGTCCTGGCACACCCGCGACCACACCGTCGGTACGCCGAAGTAGAGGCTGCCGCCGGCCCGCGCGTACGCCGCGGGGGTGGGCCGGCCGGTGTGCACCAGGCGGGATCCCGTGCGCAGCGCGCCGAGCACCCCGAGGACCAGGCCGTGCACGTGGTAGAGGGGCAGCCCGTGCGCCAGGGTGTCCCCGGCCGTCCAGTCCCAGGTTTCGGCCAGTGCGTCCAGGCCGGCGGCGATGGCGTCGCGGTTGAGCAGCACGCCCTTGGGCGGCCCGGTGGTGCCGCTGGTGTAGAGGATCAGTGCGGTGTCGGTGCCGGCCGGCGGCGGGTACGCGGTCGCCGAACGGGCCTGTACGTCCACCGGGACCACGGGCACCGGTACCGGGTCGGGCAACGGGCCGGCGGCCAGCAGCAGCGGTGCGCCCGAGTCGGACAGCAGGTGGTCGCGCTCCAGCGGGCCGGCATCCGGCGGTACCGGCACCACCGGTACCCCGGCCAGCAGCCCGGCCACGACGGCGACCACGGTCTCCAGCGCCGCCTCGGCGTGCACCGCGACCGCCGGCGCCCCGGCGATCCGGTCGGCCAGGGCGGTGGCGGCGCCGAGCAGCCCCTCCCACGAGGCCCGGTCCGGGCCCACCCGTACCGCGTCGTCACTGTCGGGGTACCGGCCCGACAATGCTGGTAAGAGGTCCATGGCAGCCATCATGACGGCTGCGTCGGCGCTCGCTCCCGGCGCACCCTACGATGGTCGGCGCGAGTGAGGGGATGTCATGGAGACTTCGGGTCCGGTGGTGATCGGTCTGGACAACGGCGGGACCGCCAACAACGCGACAGTGCTGGACTCGTCCGGATCGTTCCTGGTCGACCGGCTGGTGGAGACGCCCAGCCTGGTCCGGGAGGGGCCGGTCGTGGCCGTCGACGCGCTGGTCCGGGCGACCGGGAACGTCCTGGAGCTGACCGGCATCGCCCGCGAGCGGGTCCTCGCGGTCGGGCTCGACACGCCGGGACCGGCCAGCGCGGACGGGGTCATCACGGCCAACGGCTCGACCAACTTCGCCCACCCGGCGTGGCGCGGGTACGACTTCCGGCGGGCGCTGGAGGAGCGGCTGGGCATCCCGGTGGTGTACAACAACGACGGCAACGCCGCCGCGCTGTACGCCCACGTCGTCTACTTCGGCGCGGAGGCGGCGAAGAACTCGTCGGTGTCCGCGATCATCGGCACCGGGCTCGGCGGCGGGGTGATCGAGGCCGGTCAGGTCGTCCGTGGCGCGGCGGGGATGGCCGGCGAGCTGGGCCACGTCACGATCCCGACCCAGGGGCTGCTGGAGGCCGACCAGCCGCTGCCGGCCTGCAACTGCGGGCTTTCCGGCGACGCGGAGAGCGTCGCGTCGCTGACCGGCATCGAGAAGAACCTGCTGCCGTACTGGCTGACCCGCTTCCCCGAACACGAGCTGGCCGGGGTACCGGTCGGAAGGGCCGCGAAGCTGGTACGCGGGTACGGCGAGAACGGCGACGTCCTGGCCACGAAGATCTTCGAGCAGCAGGCCATCGCGCTGGGCCGGCTGTTCAGCATCGCGGCCAACTTCACCGACCCGAGCGCGTACTTCGTCGGCGGCGGGGTCGTCGAGGCCGCGCCACGGTTCCGGGAGTGGTTCCTGGAGACCGTGCGCGCGAACACCGTACTGCGTGCGGAGCAGGAGCGGGTCGTGTCGTTCGCGCTGGTACCGGACCTGGACATGGCCGGCGCGAGGGGTGCGGCGCTGGCCGCGCTGGAGACGGTGTCGGTCCGGTAGCGACCCGGTCCGGTAGCGACCCCGGCTCCTACCCGGTCGCGTACTGCCAGATGTCGAGCCGGTTGTGCCCGGGGCACACCAGCAGCGACTGGTTCCACGAACACACCACAGCCGACGCCCCCGGCACCGTCCCGAGCACGGCGCGCGATCCGTCGCTGGCGTTCACGCCAACCACCTCGCTGGCCGTCGCCGCGCCGCCGATCCCGGGCGCGCCCGCGGTCCGGTCGAACACCAGCAGGCCGGCGGCGTTGACCGGTCGCATGCTGCCGTCCCGGTCGGCGGCGGCGAGCAACTGGTGGCCGGCCGGGTCGAACAGTTGGCTGGTGCCCAGGCCGCGGGAAGAGATCGCGGCGACCCGGTCGCCGACGGTGGTCAGGGCGTCGGCCCCGGGCACCGGTGCCTGCCACCGCAGCCTGCCGGTGGCCGGGTCGACAGGCACCCCGCGTGGTGGCGATCACCGCCGTTGCCCGGGAGCCTGGTGGCATGATCCGTTAGGTTGGTGGTGGCGCGGCAGCGTCAACCGGCGTGCGTGGAGCCCGGCGCGCGTGGAGCCAGAGTGCGTGGAGGAGGAGTCGTGGCGGTCGATGTGGGCACGGTCGGCATCTGGAGCCCGTCGTACCTCTGGGCGGACGCCGGCCCGCAGCAGCCGGACGAGTGGCGCGCCGCCGCGGTCGAGCTCGACGAACTTGGGTACGGGGCGCTGTGGCTGGGTAACGCGACCGGCGACCTGCGGCTGGTCGAGGATGTCCTGGCGGCCACCGGGCGCATCGTGGTGGCCACCGGCATCGTGAACATCTGGGCAGACCCGGCCGCCGGCGTCGCGGCGAACCTGCACCGGTTGGCTCAGCGGTACCCCGGCCGGGTGCTGCTCGGCCTCGGCGCCAGCCACGCGCCGGCCGTGGAGAGGCTGGGACGCGAGTACCGCAAGCCACTCGGCGAGCTGAGCCGGTACCTCGACGGGCTGGACGGCGCCCCCGACCCGGTACCGGTGGATGGGCGGGTGCTCGCCGCGCTCGGGCCGAAGGCCCTCGCGCTGGCCGCCCGGCGCAGCGCGGGCGCCCACCCGTACCTGACCACCGCGGCGCATACCGAGATGGCCCGGCGGGAGCTGGGCGCCGGCAAGCTGCTGGCGCCGGAGCAGAAGGTCGTGATGGAGCCCGACCGGTCCTCCGCCCGCGCGATCGCCCGCCGCCACCTGTCGTACTACCTGGTGCTGCCCAACTACGTACAGAACTTCAAGCGGCTGGGCTTCACCGACGACGACGTGTCCGGTGGAGGCAGCGACCGGCTGATCGACGCCCTGTACGCGCACGGCATCAACGGCGCGGACGGCGTGGTCGCCCGGGTCCGTGAGCACCACGACGCCGGGGCCGACCACGTCTGCGTCCAGACGATCACGCCGGAGGTCGACGCGGCCACCCGTACCGGCCGGCTCGCCCGGGACCAGTGGCGGGAGCTGGCCGCGGCGCTGCTGTGAGCCGCGGCGCTGCTGTGGGCCGCGCCGCTGCGTGGGCCGCGCTGCTGTGAGCCGTGGCGCTGCTGTGAGCCGTGCCCGCTGCGCTGCACCAAGATCCGCATCCGAACGGCGCTATGCGCCTTCTGCGCCGCGAGCCCGCCACGGTCGGGGTTTGACCTCGAATGCCGGGGTAACCCGATGGTCACCGGCCCGCCAGGAGGGTGCGGCGCTAGAGGGTGCGGCGCTAGAGGGTGCGGCGCTAGAGGGTGCGGCGCTAGGAGGAAGCGGACGTGGGCGAGCGAATCACGCAGGCGGGGCGCGAGGCGCTCCCGCCGCCCGGTGACCGGAGCGGGGCGGTTGCATGACCAGTGGACCATGGGACCCGGGCAGCTCGGACCCGAGCTCCTGGGACGAGTTCTTCAGCAGGTTCTTCGGCAGCGGTCCGGGTCGCCGGCCGGTGCATCGAGTGGACATCAACCGGCTGATGAGTGGCCCGGCCCGGCAACTGGTGATCGAGGCGGCCCGCCACGCGGTGGAGACCGGCAGCCCGGATCTGGACACCGACCATCTTCTCTGGGCCGCCCTGCACCGCGAGCCCCTGCGTGACCTGCTGCGCCGCGCCGGAGCCGACCCGGACGGGCTGCTCACCCAGCTCGATGAGCGCATCCGGACCAAGGACGGGCACGGCGACCGGGGCCGGGAGGACCGCGCCGGGGCGGGCGAGCCCGAGGTGGCCCAGGCACCCGACCGGATCCCGGCCGAGAACCCGCAGGGCCAGCCGGCCGGGCACCTGTCTCTGACCCCGGCGACGAAGCGGGCGTTCCTGGAGGCCCACCAGATCTCGCGGGCGTCCGGCTCGTCCTACATCGGCCCGGAGCACCTGTTGACGGCGCTCGCGCTGAACACGGAGTCGACCGCCGGCGGGATGCTGTCGGCCGCCCACGTGGCGCCGCAGGCCATGCTCAACGCCGCCGAGCGCGGCACGCAGGCGCCCCCGCCCAACACCCCGCCGCCGCCGAGCCGCACCCCCACGGTCGAGCAGTTCGGCCAGGACCTGACGTCGCTGGCCCGGGAGGGCCGGATCGATCCGGTGGTGGGCCGGGCCGACGAGATCGAGCAGACCATCGAGGTGCTGTCGCGCCGGACCAAGAACAATCCGGTACTGATCGGGGAGGCCGGCGTCGGCAAGACCGCGATCGTCGAGGGCATCGCGCAGCGGGTGGCCGACGGTGACGTGCCCCGGACGTTGGAGGGCAAGCGGGTCATCCAGCTCGACCTGGTCGGGATGGTCGCGGGCACCCGGTACCGGGGCGACTTCGAGGAGCGCATCAAGCGGGTGATCGACGAGATCCGGGAGAGCGGCGATGAGCTGATCATCTTCCTGGACGAGCTGCACACGGTCGTCGGCGCGGGCGGCGGTGGCGAGGGCGGCATGGATGCCAGCAACATCCTCAAACCGGCCCTGGCCCGGGGCGAGCTGCACGTGATCGGGGCGACCACCCTGGACGAGTACCGGCGCAACATCGAGAAGGATGCCGCGCTGGCCCGGCGCTTCCAGCCGATCCTGGTACCGGAGCCGAGCGTGTCGGACACCATCGCCATCCTGCACGGCCTGCGGGACCGGTACGAGGCGCACCACCAGGTGCGCTACGCCGACGAGGCGCTGGAGGCTGCGGCCGAGCTGGCCGACCGGTACGTCGCCGACCGGTTCCTGCCGGACAAGGCGATCGACCTGATCGACCAGTCCGGGGCGCGGGTGCGGCTGCGGATCAAGACGCCGGCCGCCGACGTCCGCGACCTGGAGCGCCGGCTGGAGCAGCTGAACCGGGACAAGGACCAGGCGGTCGCGGACGAGCAGTACGAGCGCGCGTCGGCGCTGCGGGACGAGGTGTCCCAGGCACAGCAGGCGATCGCCGAGGCCACCGGGGGCGGCCCGAAGGTACCGGAGGTCAGCGTCACGGACATCGCCGAGGTGGTCTCCCGGCAGACCGGCATCCCGATCCGGCAGCTCACCGAGGAGGAGCGGGAGCGGTTGCTGCGCCTGGAGAGCCAACTGCACGAGCGGGTGGTCGGCCAGGACGAGGCGGTCCAGGTGGTGTCCGAGGCGGTACGGCGGTCCCGGGCCGGCATCGGCGACCCGGAGCGCCCGATCGGCAGCTTCCTGTTCCTGGGCCCGACCGGGGTCGGCAAGACGGAACTCGCCCGTGCTCTGGCCGAGGCGCTGTTCGGTGACCAGGACCGCATGGTGCGCCTGGACATGAGCGAGTTCCAGGAGCGGCACACGGTCAGCCGGCTGGTCGGTGCCCCACCCGGGTACGTGGGGTACGAGGAGGCCGGCCAGCTCACCGAGCTGGTACGGCGCCGGCCGTACTCGGTGGTGCTGCTCGACGAGATCGAGAAGGCGCACCCGGACGTGTTCAACGTCCTGCTGCAGGTACTCGACGACGGCCGGCTCACCGACAGCCAGGGCCGTACCGTCAGCTTCCGCAACGCGGTACTGATCATGACGAGCAACCTCGGCTCCGAGCTGATCGTCGGGCGGCGCCAGCCGATCGGGTTCGACGGGGTCGACTCCGACAACGGCACGGCCGACGCTACGGTGCGCGACCAGTTGATGCGCCGGCTGCAGGAGGCGTTCCGCCCGGAGTTCCTCAACCGCATCGACGAGGTGATCATCTTCCAGCGGCTGGAGAAGGAGCAGCTACGCCAGATCACCCGACTGATGCTGCAGCAGACCCGCCGGCGGCTCCACGCCCAGGGCATCATGGTCGTCGTCACCGATCCCGCGGTGGACTGGCTCGCCGAGCACGGATACCAGCCCGAGTTCGGGGCCCGGCCGATGCGCCGGCTGATCCAGCGCGAGATCGACAACCACCTGTCCAACATGATGCTCGACGGCCGGTTGAGCGCGGGCCAGCAGGCCACCGTGGACCTCGCGGAAGACACGCTGCGCTTCAGCATCGACAAGGCGGCCGGCGCGGACCGCCGGGAGCCGGCCGGCGCCAACCGGTGACCACGGCGCCAACCGGTGACCACGGCGCCAACGGGTGGCCGCGGTGTCAGCGAGGTGACGACGCCAGCGGGTGACGGCGGCGCCAGCGGGTGACGGCGGCGCCGACGCCGATCGGTAGACGAACCGGCATGCGGGCATGCGGGAGGGAGAGGACATGAGGGAGCACGGCAGGGATTCCGAGCGGGAGCCGGCCGGCCGTCCGGCGCAGCCGGCGGTGGACGAGGACGAGACCTACGAGGACGGCGACAAGAGCAGTTGGGCGGACGAGGCCTCCACGGCACGCAGCGCCAGTGACAACCGCCGCAAGGCGCCGCACGACCGGTCCGGGGTGCCGACCACGGAGAGCCTGAAGGAGTGATCCCGAAGGAGTGATCCCCGGCGGTCGGCCGGGTGCTGCCGCTGTCCGGCGGGTGGACGAACGAACGGTCGGCCGGGTGTGCCTGCGCGCGCCGGCCGGAAACCGGCCCGCGGGACGAACCGGCGATCAGCCGGGTGTGCCGGCGAGCCGGCCGAGGATGACCTCGTCGGCGAAGTCCCCGCCGACCCAGGCCGACCGCCGCAGGGTGCCTTCGAGCGTGAAGCCGGCCCTGGTCGCCGCGGTGATCATCGCGGCGTTGTCTGCCAGCGTGTCGACCTGGAGCCGGTGCAGCCCCCGGACGTGGAAGCCGTAGGTGCACAGCACCCGGACGACGTCCGTGCCCAGCCCCCGGCCGCGGAACGCCGGCCGCAGCGAGATGCCCAGGTGCGCGCTGCGGTTGTGCGTGTCGATGGCCCAGAGCATGGCCAGGCCGGCCAGTTCGTCGCTGTCGAGTTCGACCACCGAGAACTGCGCGGTGTCCTCGCCGGGCTCGGCCGTCAGCGTGGGGCTGGACGGCGGGACCGGGCGCCACGGCCGGGAGTCGGCGCGCAGCCTGGTCGCCACGTCGTCGTGGAGTTCGGTGTGCAGGACCGGTACGTCGGTGTCGTAGCGGGCCCGCAGCAGGACCTTGTCGCCATGCAGCATGCCCCGGTTCCTACCGGACCGCTCGGCCCGGATCAACTCCTTTGTCGCCGCGGTGCGCCACCCGGGTGGCCGGACGTCGACGGCGTGGCGCCGTCACTGGGGCGGCGCCGTCAACGGCGCGGCGCTGTCAACGGCGCGGCGCTGTCAATGGCGCGGCGCTGTCAATGGGGCGG
>DASXOA010000339.1:0-2910 GCA_036494675.1 Rugosimonospora sp. | reverse complement strand
ACAGGCGCCGACACTTTCGGGGGCCTTGTCCCCCACGGAACGCGTTATCCACAAGGGGAAACTCGACAATCCTGTGTCCACAGCCACGATGGTTTCGAGACGGGCTCCGCTAGCGCTCCGCCCTCCTCAACCAACGGCGGGGGGAGGTTCGCGCGCGGCCTGGTTTCGAGACGGGCGCTAGCCTCGGGATTTCATAACCCGGCCGGTGATATCGGCGCGTTAAGCACGGAAGTGCCTGTCCTGCTTGAGATTCTTGGACTTGCGACGGTTCAAAAAACTCAAGTGGAAGGCACTCCGCAGGTGAAGCCTAACCCGGTCCCGAGTGTGGTTCTCGATGCTGGCCGCGAGTCGTTGATCTCCTCCTCGGGCGCGTTGCTCTTGTTGGAGTCGATCCGGGTCGCCGGGCTGGACCGTGGCCTGTCGGCGGCGTTGGCGCCGTGGCGCTCGGAGCGGGCGGTCCACGACCCGGGCAAGGTGCTGCTCGACGTGGTCACCGCGGTCGCCCTGGGTGGTGACTGCCTGGCCGACGTCGCCGCGGTCCGTGCCCAGCCGGCGGTGTTCGGGCCGGTGGGCTCGGACCCGACGGTGTCCCGGTTGTTTGCGGCCCTGGCCGCCGACACCGCCACTGCCGATCGCGCGGTCACCGCGATCCGTGCCGCGCGATCCCGGGCACGGGAGCGGGTGTGGGCCCGACGTCGGCCACTGGCCGGCAGAGCGGGCAGCCGAGACGGCGGCCAGGTGATCGTGGACCTGGACGCCACCTTGGTGACCGCGTACTCGGAGAAGGAGCGCGCCGAACCCACCCACAAACGAGGGTTCGGGTTCGCCCCGATGTGTGCGTTCCTCGACCACGGCGAGCACGGCACCGGCGAGACCTTGGCCATCGAGCTGCGGCCGGGCAAGGCCTCGCCGTGGAACAGCAGCGACCACATCGCCACCCTCGAGACCGCGTTGGCCCAGCTGCCTGAGTTCGAGCGTGGCCAGGTGCTGGTCCGTACCGACACCGGCGGCTGCTCCAAGGCGTTCTTGCACCACATCAGCGCGCTCGGGTTGGAGTACTCCATCGGGTTCGCCGCGCACGAGACCGTCAAGACCGCGGTCCTGGCCCTCCCCGAGCAGGCCTGGCGGACCGCGGTCGACAGCGATGGTGAACCCCGCGACGGCGCGCAGGTCGCCGAGCTGACCGCCTGGATGCCGGCCCCGACCCGGTCCGGTCGTCCGGGCCCGCGGGACTGGCCACCGCAGATGCGGGTCATCGCCCGCCGCGAACGCCCCCACCCGGGCGCGCAGCTGCGGCTGACCGACCACAACGGCTGGCGGATCACCTGCTTCGCCACCAACACCCCGCGCAGCGCCAGGTGGCGACTGGCCGACCTCGAGGTCCGGCACCGCCAACGCGCCCGAGCCGAGGACCGCATCCGCTGCCTGAAGGACACCGGGCTGCGGAACCTGCCCTTCCACGGCTACGCACAGAACCGGATCTGGGTCGAGGTGGTCGCCCTGGCCGCCGACCTGCTGGCCTGGACCCAGACACTGGCCTTCGACGAACACGAGCCCGCCCGACGCTGGGAACCCAAGCGGCTCCGGTTCCGGATCCTCGCCGTCGCCGGACGCATCATCCACACCGGCCGCCGACGACGACTCCGCCTGCCCCGCGGCTGGCCCTGGAACCGGCTCATCGACACCGGCTGGGCAAACCTCCGAACCGCCTGAACACCTCGAACACCAACCCACTGACCACCAGCGACACCGGAGAACCGGCGGCCACAGCGCCGGGGAACAAGCACGCCGCGGCAATACCGAAATCAGCAGGCCGTCCAAGGCGACCGATCAACCCGGCTCACGAAACATCGAGGCTAGGACCCGCCCGGCCCGTTCGAACCGTCAGTCCAGCGACGCGCGCAGGTACTGCTTCGGCCAGTCGACGCCTTCCCCGACCGGCACGCCGAGCTCGTGCGCCGCGCGCAGCGCCCAGTGCGGGTCACGCAGCAGCGCTCGGGCCAGGAGTACGACGTCCGCGGATCCGTCCGCGACGATCTCCTCGGCCTGCTTGGCCTCGGTGATCATGCCGACCGCGCCGGACGCGAGACCCGCCTCCTCGCGGACCCGGCGGGCGAACCGCACCTGGTATCCCGGTCCGACCGGGATCTCGGCGTCCGCGACGTTCCCGCCCGACGACACGTCGACGAGGTCGACGCCGGCGTCGCGCAGCAGCCCGGACACCCGGACCGTCTCTTCGTCGGTCCAGCCGCCCTCGGACCAGTCGGTGGCCGACAGCCGGACCACGAGCGGCATGCCGGCGGGCATCACAGCGCGGACCACGTCGACGACCCGCAGCAGCAGCCGGACCCGGTTCTCGAAGGAGCCGCCGTACTCGTCGCTGCGCCGGTTGGACAGCGGGGAGAGGAACTCGTGCAGCAGGTACCCGTGCGCGGCGTGCACCTCGAGCACGTCGAAGCCCGCCTCGATCGCGCGGCTCGCGGAGGCGGCGAACGCCTCGACCACATGGTCGATCTCGGGAAGTGTCAGCGGCTGCGGGTCCTCACGCAGCCCCGGGAACGGTACGCCGGACGGGGCGACCGGCCGCCAACCACCCTCGGTGTCGGGGACCGGTCCACGGCCGTCGAACGGCGGACGGGTCGAGGCCTTGCGGCCGGCGTGCGCGAGCTGGATCCCGGCGGCGGCGCCCCGGCCGTGGATGAAGTCGACGATGCGGGCCCAGGCGTGCTGCTGCTCGGCGTTCCACAGCCCGGTGTCCTGCGCGGAGATGCGCCCCTCGGCAGTGACGGCGGTGGCCTCGGTCAACACGAGGCCCGCTCCGCCGCGGGCGAAGGAGCCCAGGTGCACCAGGTGCCAGTCGGCGGGCTCGCCGTCGACGGCGGAGTACTGGCACATCGGCGACACCCAGAC
>DASXOA010000338.1:0-9208 GCA_036494675.1 Rugosimonospora sp. | reverse complement strand
TAGGAGTAGATGCCGAGGGTGAAGTAGTCCTTGGTGGGATTGGACTGCCGCAGTACCCAGATCTGGGTGAAGACCTGGAAGTCCCAGATCACCGACAGCGTCGTGAGCATCAGCAGGATCGGGCGCAGCAGCGGCACGGTCACCCTGCGGAACGTCTGGATCGGCGAGGCTCCGTCGACCCTGGCGGCCTCGGTCAGTTCCCGGGGGATCTGTCCGAGCGCGGCGTGCACCGTGATCGCGATGAGCGGCACGGCGCCCCAGACGACGACCGCGGTCGCGACCGCGAAGCCCTGCGCGTTGTCGATGTACCAGTTGTGCCGCGGGATGCCGAGCAGATAATTGAGGACTCCGTAGTTGTAGTCGGTCATCCACGCGAACATCTCGGTGGACACCGGCTGGGGAACGGCCCAGGCGAGTACCAGTGCGAAGGTCATCAGCCAGCGGCACCACCCCGGTACCACCTGCATCAGCAACGCGACCGCCACACCTACCGCCATGGACAGGACCACCATCGCGGCGGCGACGAGCACGGTGCGCTCAAGGACGGTCCAGAAGAACCCGTCGCTGAAGATCCTGCGGTAGTTCGCCAGTCCGGCGAACGACGGTCCCGCGTCCGGGTTGAAGATCTGCGCCAGCCCCCAGGTCTGGAACGACAGCACGACCAGCTTGGCCATCGGATAGCCGAGGACCCCCACCAGTACGAGCAGCGCCGGAGCGGCCAGCGCGTAGGGTGTCCCTCCGCCCCGGCCGCCAGGCCCCGTGCCACGCCTGCGCCGCGGTGGGCGCGCGGTGGGCGTGCCCGGCGGGCCGGCCGCCCGGTCCGCTTGCCGGGTGGTGCCTGTCGACGCCATGGGCCCCCCACTCCGTGGCCCGCTGGCCGCGGTCCGCCACACATCGGTGAATCAGCGACCTTGCCAGGGCTGTGCCGCCCCGGCAAGGTCGCTGACCGCTGACGCCGTCCCGGGTGGGGACGGATCAGGACTGGTTGAGGTCCTTGTCGATCGCCGTATCGGCGGTCCGGGTCGCGTCCGCGATCGACTTGCCGGTCGCGACGTCCACCAGCATCTGGTTGATGATCTGGTCCTTCTCCACCTGCGCCCAGTTCTTCGCCAGCGGCACGAACCAGGTGTGCGCGAGTTCGGCGAAGAAGGCGCCCCGCAGCGGGTCGCTGGAGGTGATGTTCTTGGCGTTGGCGAGGTACCCGCCGGCCACGAACTGGTTCTCCTCGGTGGTCGAGGTGAACGCCTTGATCCACGCCTTCGACCAGGCCGGATGCGCCGCGGACTTCGGCACCGCCAGGTCGGAGCCGCCCATGAACGGCGGTACGGGCTGGCCGGCGCTGGTGGGGCTGGGCAGCGGGAACGTGCCGAGCTTGTCCTTGAGGGCGGGATCGCCCTTGGCCCCGTAGACGGCGGCCATCTGGCCGGACGAGTCGTAGAACATCGCGGCCTCACCCGAGACCAGTTGGACGTAGGAGTTCAGGTTGGTCTTCGTACGGTCGCCCTTGTAGCCGGCGTCGATCAGGGCCTTCCAGTTCGCCAGGCCCTTCTGCGCCTCGGAGGATTCGAGGGACGCGTGCCACTTCCCGTCCCCGGACTGGGTCGCGATCTGGCTCCCCGCGTCGTAGACGAACGGCAGGCCGCCGTACGGGTACGAGCCGGGCATGTAGAACGCGGAGAAGTTCGGGTCGGCCGCGTGCTTGGTCGCGATCGTGTGCACGTCGGCGAGGAGGTCCTCCCAGGTCTTCGGCGGTTGGGAGATGCCGGCGGCGGCGAAGATGTCCGTGCGGTACGTGACGGCCCGGTCGCCGCCGTAGTACGGCACGCAGAACAGCTTGCCGCCCATGGTGCACGACGCGGTCAGCCCGTCCAGCCAGGACGACGAGTTCTCGAACGTCGACTTGTCCGCGCTCAGGTCGGCGAGCGCGCCGGCGGCGATGTACTGCGCGGTCTCGCTGTTGCCGAACTCGAGGACGTCCGGCGCCGTACGTGCCTGCGCCGCCGCGTCGAACTTCGTGAGGTGATCGGTCCACGCCTGGTAGACGACGGTCACCTTGACGTTCGGATAGGTCTTGTTGAAGGCGGTCGTCGCATCGGTGACCGCCTTCGGCCACAGCGTCTGCGCATCGGTCTGCAACCATACGGTGATGGCACCCGGTGTGTTCGTGTCCTCCGCGGCCGGTTTGGCGCCGCCGGCCGAACAGGCGGCCGCCGCGAGTAGCGCACCGCAGAGTACCGGCGCGATCGCGATCCTTCCTCTCACCGCACACTCCCTAGAATCCACATGAACCCAAGAGGCCTCTCTGACAGCCCGCACCCGGCCCTGACAGCCTGCACCCGGCGGTGGTACCGGCCGATCGCTGGTACACCGTCAAAACTCCGTCCGCGCGAAGACTTGCAGATACCTCGATCCCACGTCAAGAGTTGCCCGCTCTGTTGAGCTCTGTCCGAAGCTCTGCCATCATCCCACAAGAAGCCACAGCGAAGATCCCTGCCGTCGACCGTTGAGGAGCGCGAACGCATGTCCGACTCGACGCGCGACACCTCGACGCGCGACACCTCGACGCGCGACACCTCGACGCGCGACAAGGAGCGGCTGGTTCTCGGCCTCGACATCGGAGGCACGTGGACCAGGGCACTGCTGGCGACGACCGCCGGCAGGCGGGTCGGGTCGGGCCGGGCGGCCGGGGCGAACCCGGCGGCACACGGCGTCGCCGTCGCGGCGGACCGGATCGCCACCGCACTGCGCGACGCGCTGGCGGCCGGGGACCCGGGTGCCGTGGAGGGCTGCGTGGTCGGGCTGGCCGGTGCCAGCCAGTACGCGTCCGATCCGGCGACGGCCGGGGCGTTCGAGCAGATCTGGCGGGCGGCCGGGTTGACCTGCCCGGTCCGGGTCACCAGTGACGTCGCCGTCGCGTTCGCCGCGGGTACGGCGCGGCCGGCGGGCTCGGTCCTGCTCGCCGGCACCGGCGCGGTCGCCGCGGAGATCCGCGACCGTGAGCCGGTCACGATCCACGGCGGCTACGGGTGGCTGCTCGGCGACGACGGATCGGGATTCTGGATCGGTCGGCAGGCCGTACGGGCGGCACTGTCCGCTCTCGACGGCCGGGCACCCATGTCGCCCCTGCCACGGCTGGTCCACGCCTGGTACCTCGACGGTGTCGACGGGCACCCCGCCCGGGTACCCGTGGACGGGCCGACCGCCCCCCGCCCGCACCGGCGACCCACGGCCGACCTGATCAGCGAGGTCAACCGGCGTCCGGCGATCTCACTGGCCGACCTCGCGCCGCTGGTCATGCAGGCGTACGCGGCCGGCGACACCACGGCCGAGCTGATCGTCCGGGAGGCCGCCGATCTGCTCATGGCGACCTTCGAGCAATCCCGGACCGCGACGAACGACGGGCCGATCGTGCTGGGCGGCGGGCTGCTGGCGGCCGGTACCCCGGTGCACGACCTCGTCGTCCCGGCGATCCTGCGACGGTGGCCCACCGTCGAGCTGTGCACCGCGCTCGACGGCCCCGCGGCCGCCGCCTGGCTCGCGGCGCTCTCGTTGAAGCCCGTCGCGACCGACGCGGACGCGCTGCACGCTCGGCTGCTGCCGGGCCCGAGCCGGCACCCGGACGCCGCGCCATCCGACACCCTGCTCTGACGCGCACCCGCCGGCCGACCCCGGTGCGGGGCAACGACATTCGGCGCGGCAGCCCATTGATCGCCCGCTATTGCCCCGATCGACCCGTCCTCAATATCCTCAAGCAATCCACAGAAGTTGTCGCGATTCCACACACCACGTCGCGGAGGTAGCACATGGCCATCCATCGGCACGAGGTCGATCGCCGCACGCTGTTCAAAGCCGGCCTCGGCAGCGCGGTCGCGGCGGTCGTCGGGACCGACCTGTTCGCGGCGCCGGCGAACGCCGCGCCGAGTCCAGAATTCCCCTGGATCATCGACTGCGACACCTGGGGCGCGCGGCCGCCGTCGAGCCCGATCCAGATCACCGGCAACACCACCAACAAGATCATCCTGCACCACATGGCCTTCCCCAACGTCACCGACTACTCGCGGGACCACGCGATGCAGTTGGCCCGCGACTGCCAGGACCTGCACATGGACACCAACGGGTGGGCGGACACCGGACAGCACTTCACGGTCAGTCGCGGCGGCTACGTGCTGGAGGGTCGCCACCGCAGCCTGGAGACGCTCGACACGGGCGGGCACCAGGTCGTCGCCGCGCACTGCCCGGGCGAGAACGGCAACGCGATCGGCATCGAGAACGAGGGCACCTACATCACCGAGACGCCACCGGATGCCCTGCTCGACTCCCTGGTGACGCTGTGCGTCGCGGTGTGCCAGCAGTTCCGGCTCCAGGCGTGGGACATCTTCGGCCACTGGGACTTCTACATCACCGACTGCCCGGGCATCGCGTTCTACGCCCAGTTCCCGATGGTCCGCTCGCGGGTCGCGGCGGCCCTCGGGATGAAACGTGCCGACATCCCGGCGCGCCGGTGGCCCGACATCTGGCGCTTCGTCGACGGGCCGGTCGTGGAGGTCGCGCAGTACCTGCTCGCCGACCTCGGCTACCCGCTCACCCCGGACGGCGACTTCGGCACCGACATGAACGCCGCCGTCGCCGACTTCCAGGCCAACCACGGCATCCCGGTGGACCCCGACGCGACGTTCGACGCGGCCACCTGGGAGGCGCTCGCGCCGGCGCTCGACAAGAACGCCACCGGACTGCCGGTCAACGCGCTGCAATACATGCTCGGACGCAAGGGGTACACCGGCGTCGCGGTGAATGGCGAGTTCGACCACGCGACCGTGAAGGCGGTACAGGACCTGCAGCGGCTGCACGGTTTGGTACCCAACGGGAAGGTCGGCGTGGACACGTGGTGCGCGGTCGTCGGAGGCGCGGTCCGCTCGGCCTTCCGCTGCTGAGCGCGTCCGGGCTGCCGCGCGCGGCGGGACCCGCACCGGTTAGCTTGGGGCTGGGCCCGCCGCGCGGCGGGGATCGTTGGATCGGAAGGTCGGAAGGAGAGTCGGCGATGACCGAACCGGCTTTGGTAGCGGCGGCGGTGGCCACCCTGTGGACGGCGCCGGGACGGGCGCGCGGCGTCGACGCACCCATGGTGTCCGGGTCGGGAGACTGTCGCGCCTGGACGTCGGCGATGACCGGCGGGGAACGGCAGGACCTTCACGATCGGGTGGAGTCTCAACTGCTCCTCGGCGATCGGGTACTCGTCGGCGACGTGGACGCGGGATGGGCTCGGGTGCTCGTACCCGGCCAGGCGGCCGGGGGCCGCGACCCCCGCGGGTACCCGGGCTGGGTACCGGTCGATCAGATCGCCTCCGGTGAGCACCCGGGTGAAGGCCCCGAGGATGTCGTGGTCGACGCGCTCACCACCCCGCTGCGTTCCTCCCCGTCGGGTGAGGTGGCCGTCGCCGACGTCGTACTCGGCACCCGCCTGCCCGCGCTGGGCGCCGCCACCGACGGGTGGCTGCCGGTCTCGGCTCCCGGGAGGACCGAACCCCTCTGGGTACGCGTCGAGGACGTCAGACCGGCCGATGGTCCCGCCGCCGGCCGGGCGTCGCCCCTCGCGGTGGCCACGCGGCTTCTCGGCACACCCTACGTGTGGGGCGGAATGACTCCCTTCGGCATCGACTGTTCGGGCCTGGTGCACCTGGCCCACCGGCTCGCCGGGGTCGTGGTCCCGCGTAACGCCGACGAGCAGCAGGCCGCGGCGGTCGCGGTGCCTCTGGGCACGGAGAAGCCGGGCGACCTGTATTTCTTCGCCCGCGAGGGCGGGCGGGCCCACCATGTCGGCTTCGCCACCGGAGACGGCTGGATGATCGACGCGTGCCCTGTCGCGGGCCGGGTGGAGAGGCAGCGGCTGTCACCGGACAGGCGCCGGACGCTCGCGGGTTGTGGCCGGTTCGACTCACCCGAAGCATGACCCTGCCGCGCGGATGACCCTGCCCCGCCGATGACCTCTGCCCCGCGGTGGGCCGGCCGGGCCCATCGCTCTCAGGGAGCAGCGGGGGCCCGGTGCGCACGGACCCGGGCGAGCAGGCGACGGGTAGCGGCGAGGCCGGGCTGATGTCCGGTCTCGCGGTGCACCGCCAGTGCCTGCCGGGCCACCTCGGTCGCGGCGTCCGGCTGGCCGCCGGCGAGATGGGCGCCGGCGAGCGCGGTCAGCGCCTGCCCCTCCAGTACCCGGTACCCGACCCTGTTGGCGAGCGCGACGCCGCGGCTCGCGTGCCGCTGCGCCGGTTCCGGTCGACCCCGGCCGGCCTCGACGGCGGAGAGGCCGACCAGCGCGGCGATCTCGACGCGTTCGTTCCCGGTCTGCCGGGCCAGCCCGAGGGCCTCCTGGTAGTGCCCGAGCGCCTCGGTGTCGAGCCCGGCCGAGTACTCCGCAGCGGCCATGGCCGTCAACGCCTCGGCTTCCAGCGCGCGGTCCCGGGTCTCCCGCGCGAACTCCCGCGCGGCGCGGGCGAGATCCATCCCCTCCGCGTGCCGGCCGGTGTCCAGGTGTACGGCGCTCAGCCAGCGCAGCGCCTCCGCCTCGTTGGCGCGGTCGCCGCTCTCCCCGCTCAGCGCGAGGGCCTGCGTCAGGCACTCGCGGGCGCGGTCGAACTGGCCGAGCGCGTGGTACGTGGTGCCGAGGTTGACCAGTGTCACGCCCTCACCGGCACGCGTGCCCGCCAGCCGGTCCAGGGTCAGCGCCTGCAGATGCAGCGTGGCCGCCTCCGCCAACCGCCCCTGAGCCTGGTACACGATCCCCAGGTTGCCCAAGCCCGCCGCCTGGCCGGCGAGCCGGCCGGTCCGCTGGTTGAGCGCCAGCGCCTGCGCCTGCACGTCGGCCGCCTCGGGCAGCCGTCCGGTCTGCCAGTAGATGTCGCCGAGATTGCCCAGTACGGCTGCCTGGCCGTCGAGCCATCCGTTGCCGCGGCACAGTTCCAGCGCGCGACCGTACTCGGCCTCCGCCGCGTCCAGCCGGCCCTGGCACCGGTACGCGTCGGCGAGGCTGAGCCGGGCGGACGCCATGCCGCTGGCGTCGCCGGCCGCTTCCGCGGCGCCCAGACCGGCCTGTGCGGATGCCAGCCAACCGACGGTGTCCATGCGGAGGGAGAGGTGGCCGCGCAGCGTGTCCGCGAGCAGCCAGGCGTGCTCGCGCGGACCGCGCTCGGCGGCCTGTTGGATCGCGGCGAGCAGGTTCGGCCGCTCCGAGTCCAGCCAGGCCAGCGCGTCCGCCTGCTCGGCGAACCCGGGTTCCTGCGGTCCCTGCGGTCCTTGCGGCCCTTGCGGTCCCTGTGGTCCGTGCGGGGGCGACGGCGGGTGGGGCAGCGGCAGGCGCAGCCGTTCCGGGTAGAGCCGCCGGGCGGCGGAGTCCGCGGTGGACAGGTACCAGTCGTAGAGCCGGCGCAGCGCCGCCGCGCGTTGCGGGCCGGCGTCCTCGTCGTGCGCGCGTTCCGCGCCGTACCGGCGCAGCAGGTCGTGAGAGGCGTACCGGCCGTAGGTGGGCTGGCTGACGAGATGGGCTGCGGCAAGAGCCTCCAGCAGGGGCGTGGTGTCCCGCTGCGCGAGGCCGGCCAGGCTGGCCGCCGCGGCGGCGGTGAAGTCGGGACCGGGTACCAGGCCGAGCAGGCGGAACAGCCGTGCGGCGCCCGGCGGCAACGTGCGGTACGACCAGGAGATGACCGCCCGGACGTCGGTGGCCGGATCCCCGCCCCGCAGCGCGTCCAGCGCGCCGGTGGCGCCCCGCAACTCGGCGGCCAGATCGGCGAGGCGGGCGCCGGGCAGGGTGGCGACCCGCGCGGCGACGACCGCCAGCGCCAGTGGCAGCCGGGCGCACCCGGCGATGATGCTCTCGACCGCCTCAGGCTCGCGGGCGACGCGATCGGCGCCCAGCCGGCTGACCAGAAGGTTGCGGGCTTCGGCCGGAGTCAGCGGGTCCAGGATGAGCGGCTGGGCGCCCTCGATGGCGACCAGCGGGGTGAGCTTGTTACGGCTGGTGACCACGGCGACGCAGCCGGCCGAACTGGGCAGCAGCGGGCGCACCTGCTCCGCGTCGCGGGCGTTGTCCAGGACGACCAGCACCCGCCGGTCGGCCAGCAGGGCACGGTACATGCCGACCTGCGCGGGCAGGCCGTCCGGGATCAGCTGTGCGGGCAGCCCGAACGCGTCCAGGAACCCGCGCAGCGCCTCGGCCGGCTCCAGCGCCGACGCGTCCTGGTCGAAACCGCGCAGGTTGACATAGAGCTGGCCGTCGGGGAGCCGGTGCCGGACCCGGTGCGCCCAGTGCACGGCCAGGGCGGTCTTGCCGGACCCGGTGAACTAACACACAATTGATTCATGGCTATCACGACCTCTCGACCTAACGCGATTCTGCTGGGACGCCTGTCGGACAACAGGGAAGACGTGGACCTCACGGACGAGGGTATTCCTTTCTCGTTGGACGACCAGGTCCGGCGGATGCGGACCCGGGCGGATGAGCTTGGCTGGAACGTGTGGAAGGTGATCAAGAATCCGCGCTTGTCGGCGTACAAGCGCCGGAAGGTCACCTTGCCGGACGGGCGTCGGGAGTACCGGGTGTTCCGTCCGGACCTGCGTGAGGCCCTGGACCACTTGGCGGCCGGTCGGGCGACCCGCTTGCTGTGCCTGGACTTGGACCGGGCGTTCCGTGATCCGAAGGACTTGCAGGACCTGATTGACGTGGTGGAGCACGCGCCGCATCAGATCGTGGTGGAGTCGGTGACCGGGTCGTTGCACATGGAGAAGGGTCGGGACAACTTTGACGCGGAGATCCGGGTGTTGGTGGCCAACAAGTCCTCGCGGGACACCGCCCGGCGGGTCGCCGCCGCGAGGGAGCGGCAGGCGTTGAACGGGCAGTACGGCGGGGGCCGCCGGCCGTTCGGGTTCTGCCTGGGGGCGCCGGATGTCCCGCCCGGTGCCCGTGCGGAGGAGGTTTTGTGCCGGTGGCATGGTGGTCGGGACTGCCAGTCCGGGATCAGCACCATCCGCGCCGAGGTTGACGTGATCGCGGACTGTTCGCACCGAATGGTGCAGGGCGTCAGCTTGCGGGCGTTGGCCGCGGAGTTGCGCGACGGGGACGTGCCCACGGTGACCGGGACGGCGTGGAGCGCGGAGACGTTGCGGGACATCCTGTTGCGTCCGCGTAACGCCGGGCTGATCGTCTGCCGGGGGGAGATTC
>DASXOA010000337.1:0-6501 GCA_036494675.1 Rugosimonospora sp. | reverse complement strand
CCCACCGCGTCCTTGCCGGTGAAGGATCAGACGTTCCAGACCTGTACCTCCGAGAGCTGGCCGGCCGGCCAGCCGGTGTTCGCCGTGACGTTCACCCGGAAGTACCGGGCGGTCGTCGCGGTGAACGTGATGGTCACGGTGTTGTTGCTGGCCGGGGCGAACGTGTAGGTCGCCGATGCCTTGACCGTGGCCCAGTTCGTGCCGTCGGAACTGGAGAGCACCGACAGCGTCTCGTTGCGCGCTCCCCACGAGGCGGGCAACTGGAGCACGACGCGGCTCGCGCTGGACGCCGAGCCGAGGTCCACCTGGACCCACTGCGGGAACGCGTTGTTGGCGCTCTCCCAGTAGGTGCTCTGGTTCCCGTCCGTCACGTTCGAGGACGGGTACACGTCGGTGTGGCTGGACTCACTCGTCGGGCGGCCGGCCGCGAGGTTGGTACTCGTGGTGCCGGCCCCGATGCCGGACAGCGCCACGGTCAGCGGGTTGTTCGTCGCGTTGCTGCTGACCGTGAGCGTTCCGGTGCGGGTACCCGAGGCCGTCGGCCGGAAGCTGACGTTGACGGTGCACGAGGCGCCGGTCGCGATCGAGGTACCGCACGTGTTCGTCTGCGTGAAGTCGCCGCTCACCGAGACCCCGGAGACCGAGGCCGCCGCGGTACCGGTGTTGGTCACCGTCACCGACTTCGCCGCGCTGGTGGTGTTCAGCGCCTGGCTGGCGAAGCTGAGCGAGGACGGGTTGGCGGACAGCACCGCCGAGGTGGGTGGCGGGGTGCTGCCTCCGCTCGGGTACACCTGGAATTCGGAGACCTGGCCTGCCGGCCAGCCGGAGTTGGCGGTGATGTTGACGCGCACGTACCGGGCGGTGTTGCCCGGCACCGTGATGGACACCGTATTGCCCGTCGCCGGGTTGAACGTGTACGTGGCGGACCCGACGGCGGTGGCGAACGACGAGCCGTCCGTGCTGGTCTGCACCGACAGGGTCTGGGTCCGGGTGCCCCACGCCGTGGACGGCGGCAGGTCCAGCGTCACCTTGCCGACGCTGTACGACGAGCCCAGATCCACCTGCAGCCACTGCGGGAACGCGTTGTTGGCGCTCTCCCAGTAGGTGTTCGGATCGCCGTCGGTCGCCGTTGCCGGCGCCTGCGTCCCGTTCACCTGGCTGCTGGCCGTGGCCGGCCGTCCGGCCGCGATGTTGGTGCCGCTGCCGATGCCGCTGCCCGACAGGGAGACGGTCGTCGGGCTGTTGTTGGCGTTGCTGGTGATGCTCACCGTGCCGGTCCGCGTCCCCGAGGTCGTCGGGGTGAACTTCACGGTCACCGTGCAGGACGCGCCGACCGCGAGGGTCGAGCAGTTGTTGGTCTGGCTGAAGTCACCGGTCGCGGAGACTCCGGAGACGGTCGCCGACGTGGTGCCGGAGTTGGTGACCGACACGGTCTGCGTCGCCGACGAGTTGCCGACGATGGTACCGGCGAAGGTCAGGCCGCTCGGGTTGACGTTCAGGATCGGGCCGGGTGCGACGCCGGTACCGGACAGCGGGATGCTGTTGACGATGCCGGACGCGGTGACAGTCAGGGTACCGGTGCGGGAACCCGTCGCCGTCGGCCGGAACGTGACGCTGACGGTGCACGACGAGCCGGCGGCGATGCTGCTGCCACACGTGTTGGTCTGGCTGAAGTCGCCGGTGGTGGCGACCGACGTGACCGGGGCGGCGGCGCTGCCGCTGTTGGTGACCGTGACGGCCTGCGCCGCGCTCGACGAACCGGTGGCCACGGTGCCGAACCCGACCGCGGTCGGGCTGACCGAGATGAGCGATCCGTTGTCCGGCAGGTACGGCGGGAACGTCGGGGTGAAGAAGCCGCACGACTGCCCGTTGAAGACGCCGGAGTTGCCGCCGCCGTCGGTCAGCGTGAACCCGACGCCGCAGTTGTAGATGGGCTGCGGGGCCTGGGTACCGGTCGCGGTGGTGTTGGTGATCGTGGCGGCGCCGCCGACCTGTTCCTGCACGACGAAGGTACCGGTGTTCTGGATCGTCGCGTTGTTGATGGTGACGCCGGAGATGTTCGATCCGGAAACGAACTGGATCGCCTCGTAGGGACTCTGCTGGATGAGGATGTTGTCGACGGTGATCGGCGCGTTGATGGCCGCGTCCCGCGCGTCGAACCACAGCGCGCCGACGCCGAACTGCCAGTTCGGGTCGAGGCTGCCGTCCCGGATGAGGGTGTTGCGCAGCACGCTGGTCTTGCCCAGTGTCGTCGAGGCGAACCGCTGCGCGACGTGGATGCCGCCGCCCTGGGTGAGACCGGCGTCGATGACCCGGTTGTCGCTGACGGTGTTGTCGTGGCCGCCGTAGATGGCGATGCCGTTGGCCAGGATCGGGTACTGCACGGTGTCGTGGTCGAACGAGTCGTTCGCGTCCGCGTTCGTGTCGGCCCAGGTCGCCAGGCCGTCGTCACCGGTGTTGCGGATGTCGCTGTTGGTCACGCTGGAGCTGGTGACGCCGTCGTGGAAGTTGATGCCGTCGGCCGTGGTGTCGCGGATCCGCATGCCGCTGAAGACGAGATTGGTCATCGGCCCGTCCATCCAGGCGCCGACCTTCTCGTGCTCGATCCAGATCCTGTCCACAGTGGAGTTGGACAGCGCGCCACCGATGCCGTTGACCTGAGCGCCGTCGTTGCGCTCCTGGACGTTGCCGAAGATGGCGAAGTCGGCGAGGTGCACGTTGCTGCCGCCGTTGGGCACGTAGCCGCCGTAGAAGCCGGGCGCGTCACCGGTGACGGTCGAGTGCCACATGCCGGCACCCTTGATGGTGACGTTGTTGAGGATCAGGTGACCCGGAACCTTGAAGGTGCCGTCCGGGATCCAGACAGTACCGCCGGATCCGGCGGCAGCGATGGCGGCGTTGAACGCGGCCGTCGAGTCGTTCGTACCGGTCGGGTCCGCACCCTGGCTGGTCACCGAGACCGAGCCGGAGGGCTGCGCCAGGTCGCCGGCGACGTTCTCGAAGTCGGCGAAGTCGATGGTGTACGACGAGGCGGTGTCCTCCGCGTCGACCTGGAGCCGGAACTTGGTGCCGGCCGGGTAGGTCGTGGTGAAGAGCCGGTGGACCTCATCGTAGAAGTGGTGCGGGTTGCTCCCCGGCGAGTTGGTGAACGGGTAGCCGCCGTAGTACCAGCTGTACGCGTTGGTCAGCGTGAAGTTGCTCTGCTTCGTACCGTTGACGTACAGCGACAGCGGCGCGGTGTAGACCGATCCGCCGGACGTGTCCGGGATGCTGTAGCGGAAGTCGATGGAGTTCGTCGGGGCCGGCGTGGTGAACTCGACGTACTTGCCGCCGCCCTGCAACGTCACCGCCTTGCGGTACGACGCCTCGTCGGGGAGCGTGCCGTAGTCGGCGCTCGGGCCGATGATCGTCCCATTGGTGGCGGAGTTCTCCGCCTGCACCTCGACGTAGGGCAGCGTCGCGCCGACGCCGCCGGTGGCGGCCGCGAACGCGGGACTGGCCGACAGGGCGACGACGCCGGCGGCGGCCAGCGTGGTGCCGGCGATGAGCGCGCCGAGGCGACCTCTGCGTCTCGCGCCGTGGATGGGTCCGGACATGTGAGCTCACTTTCACGGGACGGAAGGGACGGGGACGTGCGAGGCGCCGGTCGACCCGACCGGTGGGAGTCCGGTGCGGGTGGACGCGGACACGGTGCACTGCCTGACGCGCCCCGCTGGGCCGCGGGGTACGCCCGGTGGTGAGCGGTTGTTGACACTCTGGCGGGTGTACAGGGACCGTAACCCGGCCGACACTTGGGCGCAATATCCAGACACATCTCTGCTTGATTCTTACTTCAGCGTGCAAGACAACGACGGCGGTCGGATCGGCGGTCGCGCGCTGGTCGGCAGTACTGTCACCGTGGTCGATCGATGCCCGCGGCGGCTCAGGCCGCGGCGCGGTCCGACCGCGAGGAATCCGAGCGGTTGACCAGAAACCCCGGTCACCGCGTGCGCGTGATCCGGGGGACCGCGGAAGCCGAGGCTCTGCGAGTGCCGTCAGGCGACGAACACCGGTGTCACGGACACGGTCAGGCGCACCGCGCCGCCGTCGACCGGGGCGTCGAGTACGTCGCCGAGCGCGTCGACGGCGCTCGCCCGCGACGCGGGCCACGGCCACCGGACCGACGCCGCCGGTTCGTCCTCGCCGTCGAACGTGTCGCGCCGGTCCCAGAGCACGAGCAGCGGGCCGCGGCCGGCACGCTCGACCTCGAACGCGACCAGGGTCGGCCGGTCGGCCGTCTCGACGCGGGTCACCGCCCGGGCCCCGGCGAGCCGCTCGGCGAGCAGCGCGAAGGTCCGCGCGGCCGGATGGCGGTGGCTCAGGGTGCCGTCCCGGTAGTCGAGGATCGGGAGCTTGCCGAACATGAGGTGCATCATCAGGTACGGGTCGGTCGCCCCGGGTACCTCGGGGGCGAGGTTCCAGTACGCGGTGCGGGTGATGCCGTCCGCGAGGGCCAGCATCGTGCGCATGACGAGTTGCCGGCAGGCGATGCGGTGCCGTTTGGCCTCCAGCTCCGGCGGGCAACCGGCCATGAACATCTGGAGCCTGGGCGGCAGGTCGGGCATCCGGGCGTACAGCGCGGCCATCGCGCGCCGCTCGGGAGTCTCCTGTGCCGCCTGGGCCTTCAGCTCGTCGGTGCTCTGCGCGGCCGGCGGCTGCGCGAACGCGGCGGCGAACACCTCCCCGATGGTCGCCTCGGCCTCCGGGAACTCGAACGGGACCGGCCCGCCGTGCTCGCCGACGACGATCGGCTTGAGGTATCCGTGCGCACGCATCAGCCGTCGGGCGGTGTCCAGGTCGTCGGGGACGCGGGTGGGGTCGCCGTAGAGGTGGGCGTCGAAGAGATCGAAGAAGTCGCGGCCCTCGGCGACGAGGTGGTCGAAGAAGCGCCGCGGTTCGCTGCCCTCGTCGCTGCTCACCACGTCGTACCCGCAACCGCCGAGCACCACGGCGGCGCTCGGGTCGGCGTCGCGGACCGCGCGGTGCATGGTCGCCAGTTGCGCCACGTACTCCCGGGCGGTGCCGGACCACAGCAGGCCGTTGCTCGGCTCGTTCTCGCACTGCCAGTAGCGCACCCGCCCGGCACAGTGCCGCACCAGGCGGCGGACGAACTCGCCGTACCCGTCGAGGTCCCGTGCGGGCGAGGGCGGCAGGAAGTCCGTGGCGACCCGGGTCGCCCACGGTGAACTGGAGCACACGGTGACCCAGACCTCTTCGTCGCCGTCCAACTGCCGCAGCAGCGCGTCCACCGTGTCCCAGACGTACCGGCCGGGCTGCGGCTCGACCTGTCCCCAGTAGACGTAGACCCGCACCAGGGTGGCGCCGATCGCCCGGGCCGGCCCGATGAACTCGTCGGGCCGGCCGAACAGCCCGTAGCTGATGCCGCGCACGACGCCGAGGCGGATCCCCGGCAACTGCGGGGTACTGGTCATCGGAAGCCCTCCCGGTCCGATCGGAGTTTACGTGATAAATCCGAGTGTACGAGATATACTTCGTTCGTGCCAAAGCATTCCGCCACCCAACCCGCGGCGCTGGTCTGGACCCAGCCGCCACCACCGCCCCGGCAGCGCGCACTCGGGCGGGACGAGATCGTGGCCGCCGCGATCGCCGTGACCGACGAGGCCGGACCCGCCGGCCTGACCATGAAGGCGGTGGCCACCCGCCTCGGCCCGTACTCGCCGATGGCGCTGTACCGCTACGTCCACAGCAAGGAGGGGCTGGTCGACCTCATGCTCGACGCGGCCACCGCCGAGGTCCCGGTGCCGGCCCGGCCCGGCCCGGACTGGCGCGCGGACCTGCGCACCCTGGCCACGGACACCCGGGAAATGATCAAACGACACGGCTGGTACGCGCTGCTGGTCCACACCCGCCCGCCGGCCGGCCCGCACCTCATGCGGCGCACCGAGTTCATGCTCACCGTGCTGGTGGACCGGGGACTGAGCGTCGCGGCGGCGATGACCTACGCGGCGCTCATCGACCGGCACATCTTCGGCAGCGGGCTGCAGGAGGCCCAGGAGGCCCGGACGCTGCACAGCCAGGGGCTGGACAGTACCGAGGCGTTCCTCGCCGCGATCACCACGGTGCACGACCTGGCCGCCGCCGACGGCAACCTGCCGCACCTGACGGGTTGGCTCGCCCGCCCCACCGGGCCCACCGTGGACGAACAGTTCGACCTCGGCCTCGACATGCTCCTCGACGGCATCGCCGCCCGGCTGCCCTGACCGGGACGCGGTGTGGCCGGAACGTGGTGCGGCCGGGCACGCCGTGTGGCCGGCACGGGATGCGGGCGAGGTATCGTGCGGACATGGTCGGTGGGCGGGTCGGCGGGTGAACGGATTCGCCCGGTACGAGTTCCAGCTCATGCTGCTGCGCCGGATGGCCGACTTCCACCCCGACCTGGTCGCCGCCGCGTACGCGGAGGTCGGCGCGTCCCGCGCGCAGGCCCTCGCGGCGCACCAGCGC
>DASXOA010000336.1:0-8653 GCA_036494675.1 Rugosimonospora sp. | reverse complement strand
AATTCACAAATTTAGGAGGCGTGGTGCCACGCCAACGGACCGGCGCGACGCCGTACGAGATCTTGCGGATGTCCTTGAGCATATGAGGCCTCAGGTGAAGGTGCACCTTCTACCAAAGGATGAAGGCGCTCTTTTCGAAATTGCGAATAGGTTCTGGATTCGCCACAATAAGCCTGATCAACTCAGCGACTATGATCGCGAGCTATGGTGGGCTTGGCTATTCTACGTCTATTTAGCGTCGATTGCCCTAGTTGTGCGTTTGGAGGAGCGCCAAAAAAAGAACACTTGACCGAGTGCACCCTGTTCGTTAGACACATCGAGAGTCGGCCTTGCCCTTGATTTCTGGGCATCCCCAGCCGCCGCTAGTCCGATGCGGGCGCCGGGCCTAGCTGGCGGCTTGCCTGGGGCCCCGCGTCGCCGCCAGGCGTAAAGCGCGTGGGTCGCGGAGCGACCGCCGTTGAGCGGCCCGCGTTCCACGTATGGATCTTGTACAGGATTTCCTCACTGCGCAAGACCATTTACGGGATCCAGTGGGCCGTGCGTTGAGTCTTCGACTTGGTGTCGCCGAACTCGGCGGCATAGTCACTCGGTTAGTCACGCAGGTACGAGCAGAGGGCGTATCCGGAGACCGGATACGCCCTCTGACCTCGGTCGGGGTGGCGGGATTCGAACCCACGACCTCTTCGTCCCGAACGAAGCGCGCTACCAAGCTGCGCCACACCCCGAGGCGTGCCGGGCAATACTAGCTGACCGATCCCATCGAGCAAACCTGGGTATCCCGTTTCGTCGAGGCCGCCTCCGCCCCCGGGTACCTCCGGCCAGAGCAAGGTCAGCGCAGAGCCAGCGCAGAGTCAGCGCGGGATCAGCGTGAGCAGCGACGCCTCCGGCCGGCACGCGAACCGTACCGGCGCCGTCGGGTGGGTACCGAGGCCCGCCGACACGTGCAGCCAGGCGTCCGAGCCCGGCCAGCGGTGCAGGCCCCGGGCCATCCGCCGGTCCAGGCCGCAGTTGGAGACCAGTGCGCCGATCCCCGGTACCCGAACCTGCCCGCCGTGCGTGTGGCCGGCCAGCAGCAGCGTGAACCCGTCCGCGGCCATGCCCGACAGGACGGATGGCTCGGGCGAGTGGGTGAGCCCGATGTGCAGGTCCGCGTCCGCCGGCGGAGCGGGCTGGTAGTCGTCGCGCCCGATGTGCGGATCGTCCACGCCGACCGCCTCGATCGACCGGCCGCCTGCCTTGAGTACCGTCCGGGCGTTGTTCAGGTCCGACCAGCCGGCCCCGACCAGCGCGGCGCGCAGGTCCTCGGTCGGCAACTGGGCACCCTGCACGTACTTCCGGTTTTTGTTGAAGTACCCGAACGGGTTCTTGAACACGGGACCCCGGTAGTCGTTCGAGCCGAAGACGAAGGCGCCGGGGCGGTCGAGCAGCGGCCCCAGTGCCCGGACGACTCCGGCCACCGCGTCGGGGTGGGCGAGGTTGTCCCCGGTGGTGATGACCAGATCCGGATCGGTACCCGCCGCGAGCGCCGCCACCCAGTCCTGCTTGCGCCGCTGCCCCGGGGTCATGTGCAGATCGGAGATGTGCAGCAGGCGCAGCGGCTCGGCGTCCGGTGCGAGGACCGGCACGTCGTACCGGCGCAGGGTGAACATGTTCCGCTCGACCAGCGAGGCGTAGGCCAGGGTACCGGCGCCCAGCGCCGCCGTGGCGGTTACGAACCTTAATGCAGTACGCGTGCGCATGCTGGTAAGGGTAGTTTCGTGGACCATGAGCATGCTCAAGGACCGCCTGGAAACTGATCTGCACACCGCGATGAAGGCGCGGGACGAGCTGGTCACCTCGACTCTGCGGATGGCGCTGGCCGCCGTGCGCAATGCGGAGGTCGCCGGCGATCGGGCGCGTGAGCTCGGCGAGGACGAGGTCCAGGCGGTGATCACCCGGGAGGCGAAGAAGCGCCGGGAGGCCGCGACCGCGTTCGCCGACGCGGGGCGGGCGGAGCAGGCCGAGCGGGAACGGGCCGAGGAGGGTGTGCTCGCCAGCTACCTGCCCAGCCAGCTGTCCGACCAGGAGCTTGCCGGGATCGTGGCGGAGGCGCTGGCGGGGGTGGACGCCAGCGGCCGGGCAGCGATGGGCCAGGCGATGAAGGCGGCCCAGGGTGCCGTCGCCGGCCGGGCCGAGGGCGGCCGGGTGGCCGCCGAGGTACGCCGCCAGCTGGGACTGTAGGTCCCGACACCGGGCCGACGCCTGGCCCCCGAAACTGAGCCGGGCTCCGGGTCGCCTGCGTGGCGGCCCGGAGCCCGGTGGGTAAATCAGACCCGGCGGGTAGATCAGATCAGTGCCGGCCGCCGTTCGGCGGGCAGATCACACCCGGGCGCGGCGTGCAGTTACCCGGCTGGGCGCCGTTACCGTTGCCGTTGTTTCCCTGCCCCGGGCCCTGGCCGCCCTGCCCGGAACTGATGTTCAGGGTGATCGGGCCGCCCTTGGAGGTGCTGCCGCTCGGTGTGGTGCTGGCGACGGTACCGGCCGGGCAGTCGGAGGCCACCGGCGTCGAACCGGTGTGCACCGAGAAGCCGGCCGCCTTGAGGACCGTGGTGGCGGCGCCCGGCGTCTGACACTTCACGCTCGGGATGCTCTGCCGCTGCCCGTACGCCGTGTGGTCGGTCTCCTTGGTGAAGTTGACCGGCGCCTTGCCCTGCATGAAGTCGGCGAGCGTGTGCTGCACCACGTAGTTGACCTGGGTATGGCTGTACCCGTGGGTATCCGAGTTGTCCGGGTCGGCGACGATGCCCGCGACGGCCAGTTGTTTGGTCATCGCGATCAGCGCCGCGGTGCGGTCGTTGTCCGTGGTACCGGTCTTGCCGGCGATCTGGAACTTGCGGGGCACGATGCTCCGGGTCGGGCTGGCGGTCACCGAACCGCTGCACCCGCCGTAGTACCCCTGGTCGCCGACCGGGCACCGGGCTGCGTCGGTGGCCGCATGCGCCACGTCCGGGTCGATCGCCTGCCGGCAGCGCGGGTTCCCGGCGTCCAGCTTGGCTCCGCTGAAGTCGTGGATCTCGTCGACGGGCAGGGGCTCGCAGTAGTTGCCGTCGGCGGACACCGTCGCGTACGCGTTGGCCATCTCCAGCGGGCTGACCGCGGCGACGCCCAGCGTGAAGGCGCCCCACTGGTCGGCGCCGTGGGTCGCGAAGTAGGCGTCCGACCCCTGGGTGTTCTGGTTGCCGGAGAACGTGATGCCGAGGTTCTGCGCCATGGCGACGACGTTCTGCGCGCCGACATCCTCTTCCAGGGGTACGAAGTAGGTATTGATGGACGCTCCGAAGCCGGTCCACATGTTGAACGGACCCACCTCACTGGCCGAGTCGTTCGTCGGGCAGTAGAAGTGGGTGCCCGGACAGGCCGCCGGGCCGGGCCCGACGATGAACTTCGAGTGGTACGGGTTCGTCGTGTCGATCGTGTGGGACAGCGGTATGCCCTGCTGGAGCGCCGTGAGCATGGTGAACATCTTGAAGGTCGAGCCGAACTGGTACCCGCCGGCCTGATCGGGGGCACCGAGCAGTGGCACCGTGGTATTGGGGTAGTTGCCCTTCTGGCCCCTCTTGCTCGGATCCGTAGTCGGCCCGTTGCCGCTCTGATCATTGCTGTACGTGCGGTTGACCGCCATGACTTCTATGTGACCGGTCCCGGGTTCCACCCCCGCCACCATCAGCGCGTCGGACTTCTTCAGGCTCTTGGCCTGATTGGTGACGTTCTTCATCGCGTCGTTCTGCGCGTTGACGTCCAGGGAGGCGTAGATCGTGTACCCGCCGGTCTTGAGCCGTTCGGCGCGCTCGTACTCGTCGGCGCCGAACGCGGGCTGCTGGAGCCACCACCGGTAGAAGTAGTCGCAGTAGAAGCCCCAGTCCGGGTTGGTCACGTTGCTGCACCCGTTGGGGGTCGACTTGTTGGCGATCACGAGTGGGGTCTTCGCCGCCGCGTCGGCTTCCGCCTGGGTGATGTTGCCCATCTTGACCATGTTGTCGAGCACGTACGTCCGGCGGCTCAGCGCCTGTGGCCGGCCGGCCGTGGTCGACGGGTCGTACGCGGTGGGCGCCTTGACCAGGCCGGCCAGCAGGGCGGCCTGGGCCAGGGTCAGCTTGTCCGGTGGTTCGTTGAAGTAGACCTCGGCGGCGGCGTAGATGCCGTACGCGTTGTCACCGAACGGGGCGATGTCGAGGTAGCGCTGCAGGATCTGCTGCTTGGTGAGCTTCTTCTCCAGCGAGAGCGCGATCTTCATCTCGCGGAGCTTGCGCCCGGGCGTGTCCGACGTGGCGTCGACGACCTCCTGCGGCGTGGAGGCGGAGTACTCGATCGCCTGACGCACGTACTGCATGGTCAGCGTCGACGCGCCCTGCTCGGTCTGGCCGGACTGCTGGTCGGCCACCAGTGCCCGGGCCACGCCCTTCACGTCCACGCCGTGGTGCTGATAGAAGCGCATGTCCTCGGCCGCGACGATGGCCTGGAGCATAACGGGCGCTATTTGTGAGGCCGGCACGTCTCGCCGGTTTTCATCGTAGAAGGCCGCAATGAGCGTTTTGTGGTCGGATGCATACAAATAGCTGACCTGTGGTGACTGGGCCACCGTCAGCTCCGTAGGCAGACTGTCAAATCCGTCGGCGCCAGCCTTCGCGGCAAGACCCGACATGGCCACCGCGGGAAATGCCGCTGCGGCGACCACAACCCCAGCTAGTAGGCCACATATGAGCAGAGCCGTGGCATTGGACAGCGGGGTGCGATCACGCTTGCGCATCCGGTTCACCGCCTCAGGGTACGCGAACAACAATTTTGGCCCGCGTCCTGCCGGACGCGGCCTCGTTGTGCTAAACGCGCGAACCTGGGTGTCCGGTTGTCCCTTCTGCTTCTTTGATTGCTCGATCGCTACGCAGATTGTCCACCTTCGGGTGGGTGGATGGGGACAGTTCCCGGGTATGGCAGGTGGATGTACCAAGACCAACACATCGAGACCCACCGACTATGGGGCCTGTGTCCCGGTTGGCGAATTTCGCCGACGACGTTGCGTAATCGTGTGACTACGGAGCATGATGATTCGGCAACGCATGAACGCTGCCCTCGGAGTTGAGGGCACGCCGCCTGGCGGACGCTCGCGCGCCCTTGGTCCAGGTTCGTCGGTAGGTGTCTAGGGGTACACACCACGGCGGGCCCGGGGGAGCGCAGACAGGGACGACTGGCGGATCGGGGGGAGCACCAAGGGGGGACGTGCACAGATGGGGATGATTGCTGACTGGCCCAGCATGGCGGCGTGCCGGAATGGAAATCCGGACGCGCTGTTCGTTCAGGGGGCCGAGCAGAACGTGGCTAAGCGCATCTGCCGCAGCTGCCCGGTGCGGTACGAGTGCCTCGCAGACGCACTCGACAACCGCATCGAGTTCGGGGTGTGGGGTGGCATGACCGAGCGGGAGCGCCGCGCACTGCTGCGCAGACACCCGCAGGTCGCCAGCTGGCGCAAGATGTTCGAGGCCGCGCTCACGAGGGACCGGGACAACGAACTCGTGTCAGCCAGCTAGCGAAGCACCAATAGCACGCAGCCCGTCGAGGTCATGGACGTCGGCGGGCTGCGCCGCGACCGGTACGATCGGGACCCCCGGATGGCTGGCGGTGAACCGCGCGGCGACCGTCGTCTCCCGTGCCACCTGTTCGGCAAGTGCCGCGTGTACCCGCAGGGCGTCCGCGGTGAGCGGGCTGCCACCCTCGAGGTCCAACTCGGCCGCCGCCGCGAGGCTCCGTTCCGGCGACAGCTCCGGCGCGGCGTTCTGGTGCACCCGGTTGAGGATCAGCCCGAGCAGGGGCATCCGCTGCTCGGCCAGCCGGCCGGCGAAGTACCCGGCCTCCCGGATCGCGTCCGGCTCGGGCGCGGCGACGACCAGGAACGCCGTCTCGCGGTCCTGAAGGATGCGGTAGGTCTGCTCGGCCCGCTCCCGGAACCCACCGAAGGTACTGTCGAGTGCCGCGACGAAACCGGACAGATCAGTCAGCAACTGTGTACCGAGGATCTTCTGTACCGCTCGGGAGAACACCCCGAACGACGCGGTGACCAGGTTGAACATGCTGCGTCCGCCGGCCCGGGCGGGAGCCATCAGCATCCGCAGCATGCGCCCGTCGAGGAACCGGGCCAGGCGCTGGGGTGCGTCCAGGAAGTCCAGTGCGGAACGCGAGGGCGGGGTGTCGACCACGATCAGGTCCCACTCGTCGCGCGAGCGCAACTGACCCAGCTTCTCCATCGCCATGTATTCCTGCGTGCCGGAGAAGGTGGAGCTCATGGCCTGGTAGAAGGGGTTGGCGAAGATCTCCTCGGCCCGCTTCGGGTCGGTATGGGTGAGCACCACCTCGTCGAAGGTGCGCTTCATGTCGAGCATCATCGCGTGCAGTTCACCGCCGGCGCTGGCGATGCCGTCCAGCTTGACCTGCTTCGGGTTGTTGTCCAGCGCGGACAGGCCGAGCGCCTGGGCCAGCCGGCGGGCCGGGTCGATGGTCAACACGACGGTACGGCGGCCGTGCACCTCGGCGGCCCGCAGCGCCAGGGCCGCCGCCGTGGTGGTCTTGCCGACTCCGCCGGACCCGCAGCAGACCACGATCCGGGTGCCCGGATCGGCGAGGATCGCGTCCACGTCCAGCCGCGCGGGCTGTTGCTGATCTTCCGGCACGTTCCCTCCGCTGACGGCCACGTTTCCCTTCCGGGCGGTTGACCGCGGTGGCCGCTTGACCGCGGTGGCTCGTTCCTCGCCGCGGTGTCGGCCACGCTACCCGAGCGTATCTGTGGCCGGGCTGCGTTGCCGCAGGGTGTCCGCGAGAGTGGTCAGGCCGGCCCGGTCCACACCGCCGACCAGCGACGGCAACTCGATCACCGGCCGGCCCAGCGCCTTCAGCTCGTCGCGGAGCCCTTCCTCGATCGCCCGCCGGGTCAGGTGCGCTTCGGCCTCGGTGCGCAGCCCGGCGACCGTCTCCCGGTCGGCCGGCAGGCCGGCGGCGACCAACCCGCGCTTCAGCTCGGCCTGGGTCACCCGGCCCTCGGTCAGCAGCGGCGGCTGGCTGCCGTTGATGATGATGTTGCCTACCGAGATCTTCAGGGCCGCCAACTCGGCGATCGCGTCCGCGGTCTCCTGGACCGGCATCTCCTCCAGCAGCGTGACCACGTGCACCGCGGTCATCGGCGAGCGCAGGATGGCCGCGACGCCCTCGCTCTGGTTCTTGATCGGCCCGACCCTGGCCAGCCGGGCGGCCTCGGCCGTGACGTTGAGGAACCGGCCGATCCGGCCGGTGGGGGGTGCGTCAAGGATCACCGCCTCGTACACCCGGCGGCCGCCCTCGGTGCGGGTGGTGGCCTCCTTGACCTTGCCGGTCAGCAGGATGTCCCGCAGGCCGGGGGCGATCGTGGTGGCGAAGTCGATCGCTCCGAGCTTGCGCAGGGCGCGGCCCGCCATGCCGAGCCGGTAGAACATGTCGAGGTACTCCAGGAGCGCCTCCTCCGGATCGACCGCCAGCGCCCGCACCTCGCTGCCGTCGGTGGTGGTGGCGATGCGCCGCTCGGCGTACGGCAGCGGCTCGGTGTCGAAGAGTTGGGCGATGCCCTGCCGCCCCTCGACCTCGACGAGCAGCGTGCGCCGACCGTTCCCGGCGAGCGCGAGAGCGAGGGCGGCGGCCACCGTCGTCTTGCCGGTGCCGCCCTTGCCGGTCACGACGTGCAGCCGGGCAGGCCAGCGCCGGGTCCTCAGCGAGGTCGCCTCGGCGGAGTCATCGGAATGGCCTGATCGCACACTGCCGACGGTACCTCCGAAGAGGCGCCTCGTTCGCCGGGCATCACCCGGTCTGCTGGATCTCGCATACGAACCAGCCGTTGCTCCGTGTGGTCACGAATCGCAGGTTCTGGGTCGCCTTCTGCTCCTCCGTGGTGCGCAAAGTCACCGTGGCGGTCAGGATCGTCTCGTCCTTGCGGGTCTGCTCGGTCTTCGGCGTGCTCCAGGTGTACCGGGCCCCCTCGTACCCGGTGTCCTGCCGCTTGATCTCGTTGATCTTCGTGGTCAGCTTGGCCCGGTCGCGGGCGTCGGAACACACGTACGTGCTCGCCTTGGCCACGTTGTTGTCGGTGTACACGGCGGTGAGGAAGCCGTCGATCGCGGCGGACGGGCTGCTCTGTCCCTTGGTCGTGTCGCGGGTCAGCAGGAAGGCGGCGGTGCCGCCACCGGCCAGAACGACGAGCGCCGCGACCACGAGCCCGATGACCAGGCCGCGCCGCTTCTGGGCCGGTGGCTGCTGGGCCGGCAGGAACGGGGGCGGGAACGGCGGAGGGTACCCGGGGGCGCCGTACGGGGGCGCGGAGATCGGGTATCCGGGGGCGGCGTACGGGGTGCCGGGCTGCGCGTACACGCCGGCCGGCTGGGTGAACGCCGTCGGCGCGTCGACCGGGAGCGGGGCCGGGGCTTCGGCGGGTGCCGGGGCCGGGGCGTCGACCGGGGCCGGGGCCTCGGCGGGTGCCGGCCGCTGGGCCGGCACCGGGGCTTCGGCCGGCGCGGGGGCGGGTGGCTGGCTCAACGACACCGGTTCGGCGGGTGCCGGTGCCACCGTTTCGGCCGGCCCCGGCGCGCCGGTCGGCGTCGATGCG
>DASXOA010000335.1:0-24649 GCA_036494675.1 Rugosimonospora sp. | reverse complement strand
CGGCTCCAGGTGCTGCGGGAGTACCCGGCGGGCCCGGCCGTCGAGGGCGTCGAGGCAGGCGTTCGTGGCGATCCGGTACAGCCAGGCGCGCACGGTGGAACGACCCTCGAAGGTACCCAGGTTCTTCCAGGCGCGCAGGAACGTCTCCTGTACCAGGTCCTCCGACTCGTCCAGCGAGCCGAGCATCCGGTAGCAGTGCACCCGCAGCTCTCTGCGGTGGCGCTCGACGAGGGCCGCGAACGCCGGCTCGTCGCCCGCCCGCGCGGCGGCCACCATCACGTCCTCGCCAGCTTGCCCGCTCATCCCGCTCCCTCCGAGCACCGCCGACGACCCTACGACGGTTCCGTATCCGGGAGCGAGCAGGCCGGCAACCCGGCCACCGCGACGTTCAACTGAAGCGGCGTTCAACTGAAGTGACGTTCAACTGAAGCGACCTTCAGGCGAGGTGCATGCCGTGCGGCAGGTCCTGCCGTTCGGGACCGAGGCCGGCGTCGACAAGCACCACCCGGTCGCCGGTACGGACGAGGAAGCAGCCGATCGGCAGCCAGGCCGTGCCGTGACGGTCGAAGAGATCCGGACGGGTCTGCGGCGGCAGGTCGTCCCGGAAGTATCTGGGCCGCGCGACGAACGTGCCGTCGGGCAGCGGGTCCAGGTGGAGGTCTGCGACTCGCATCAGGTGTCTCCTTCGCGACTCTCGACCGACGCTGATCGGCCAACCGTAGCCGACCGGTCGGCCACCGAATGCCACGGTCTCCTGGGGAAAGGGTCCGGGACCGGGGTGATTTCGGCCGGCGCCCGTTATCTGAGCGATCGGACGGCGCCGATGATTGGCCGCCCGTTCACACCAAACGGATACGCGCATGAATCTCCTCTATCGATGCCCACCAGCATGAGCCTGATGGAGTATTCAAATCCATTAGCACAGGGGGCGCGATGACCGATGTGGTGAGGTTCGCTGTCCGCGATGCGGAGCCGGTACTGGCCGAAGTGGACAGTCCCGAGTGGACCGAAGATGCGACGTTCACCGGTATCGGGCCGGCCGGGAGGCGCGGGCGGGGCGGCATCGACGCGCCGACTGCCTTCGAGAGCCATCTCGAGAGCGTCCGGGCCGCGGCCGCCGAAGCACTGGACGTGTTCCGGACAAGTCTCACCCCGGACGAGGTCAAGCTGACGTTCGGCGTCAAGCTCACCGCCGGGGCGGGCGCGATGATCGCAAGGACCGCCATCGAGGGAAATCTCGCCGTGGAACTCGTGTGGAGACGCGCCCCCGCGATCGACGACGCCACGATCGACGATGCCGCGACGGACGATGCCGCGACGGACGATGCGCAGCCATGACCGACGACACGCGGCAGACGTGGCGCCTGCGCATCCGGGACGTGCGGGCCGACGGTGCGCCGGGAGAGGTTCTCGGCGCCGGCTTCGTCGTCGCCGAGGGGATCGGAATGACCTGCGCGCACGTCGTCGGCGGGATGGAGGAGTGCTGGATCGAGGCACCCGACACTCCCGGAGAGACGCACCGCTGCGCGGTCCGCACCATCGATCCCGAGTGGACGTTGCTCGCGAGCCACCCGTCGACCGACATCGCACTGATCACAGTTCCCCGGCACCTGCCGCTGGCGCCGCTGGGTCCGCGCGAACGGCCGAGAGTCGGAGGCGAACTGGACGCGCTCGGCTACCCCGCGCGGTACGCCTCGGCCGGCGACCGCGGCCAGCGCACCCACGTTCACGTGGTCGGGGCGGACGAGACGGGAACGCTGCTCCAGGTGGACGGCCTACAGGGGTTCGACGGCCAGATCCAGCCCGGCTACAGCGGCGGCCCCGCCGTCGATCTGGCCTCCGGCAGAGTCGTCGGCATGGTCGTCTCCAGCGATCGGTTGAGCGCGCCCACCCCGCCCGTGCCCCCCGGTGCGCCGAGCGAGACCGACGAGTCCGGCCGCCCGACGGCCGACCCCCGGGTACGGGCAGCGGCCGCGGCCGAGGCGCGCCGGCGGGCCGAGGCGCGCGATCGGTACGAGCGCCAGAGACGGGAGTACGCCCGTGTCGCCGCCGACCAGCCGGCGCTGTTGAAGATCGCGTGGATCATCCCGCTCGAGACGCTCGCCGACCGGTGGTCCCCGCTCACCGACCTGCTGCCCAGGGGCATCACGGTGGACCCGGAATTCGTCGGCGCCGTCAACGACCTCTCCCACCACGCGTACGCCCGGGCCCTCGGTCGCCTCAACGCACTGGTGACCCTCTACCCGGACGAGCCGGACATGTATTACTACCGGGCCCTCGCCGGGCTCTCCGGCCAGCGCCCCGGTGGCTACGCCGCCCCGATGGTCGAAGCGGTGGAGCGACTGCTCGGCGAGGCGCTGCGCCGCAACGCCACCGCACCGGACGCCCATCTGCGTTCCCTGTGGGCGCTGGTGCAGGAGGACTACTACGTCATCCGCGGGATCCCGGTGGACCTGGGCAACCTGCAGAGCCTGCAGTCGGCGGCGGATCGGATAGAGCCCAGGCATGCCGACGAGATTCTTCGGCACGTGCCCGCCGTCGAATGCCCGACCTGGCAACGACTTCTTCGAATGAGAGGGTACCAATGACTCCGCAGGAGCGTATCGAACGCGTCAACAAGTACTTCGTCCCGGACCCGCCCGGGCCGGCCCGCCACTACGTCAAGCTCAGTTTCGGTGGCGTCCTGATGATCGTGGCGCTGCTGTTCTTCATCGCCGGCCACGCCGCGGCGTGCCTCGGTGTGGTGGCCGCGATCGGCGCGGTGGTGTTGCTGTACAAGGGTCTGCGGGGACTGGTGAACTACCTGCGGGCGATGGCACTCGCCAACCCGAAGGCGACCGACGCCGAGATGGACGCGTGGTTGGCCGCGGCCGATCACCCGATCGTGCAGGCGGGCTACCAGCGGCTCAACATCCACCCGACCGAACTGGGTGCGAACAACCGCACCCCGTACCTTGTCTTCCACGGCATTCCCGAGCTGTTCTCGGTCCTGCCGTTCTCATGGAGGCGGGGATACGACGGGGTCATGCGCTATTCGGCGTACGAGGTCATGGTGGTCTACCTGTCGAACTGGCGGCTGCCGGTCTACGAGTGCGTTCTGGACCTGGCGACCGGGGCGACCATCCGCGACTCGACCAAGGAGTACGCGCTCAAGCAGGTCGACGGCATGGAAACCGTCAGCGACCGGGTCAACGTCTTCAACAGCCAGTGGCGGGCGGGTTCCACCTCGGCGGCCGGTGGCGTCGGGGGCAGCCCCGGCGCGGCACCGAACGGGATGCCCGGCCCGCAGTCACAGGTCGGTCACTTCACCCAGCGCCAGGTCATCAACCTGCTCGTCTCTGGACGGGTCGCGGTCGACCTGCTGCTGGGCATCGCCCCGGACGAGACGACCGTGGTGCAGGGCGTGACCCCTCCGTCCACAGTGGACGGCATGATCTCCCAGCTTCGCGAACACCTGCGCGCACACAGCGGGGCCGCCCTCCCCGGCAACCCGGGGTTCATCGGCGGCTCGCCGGCGCTGGCGGCCGGCGGCATCGATCCGGGCATGCTCAACCCGCCGCCGCCCATGGGCCAGCAGGCGCCCGGGTCGTACGGTCAGCAGACCTGGCCGGCCATCGGCACCGACCCGCGCCTGCTCGAACCACCGCCGCCCTCGGCCCAGCAGAACTGAGCGCGCCATCGGCAGAGCTGAGCACCATCGGCAGAGCTGAGCGCCATCGCCATCGCCATCGCCATCGGCTTCGGCTTCGGCTTCGGCTTCGGCTTCGGCTTCGGCGGAAAAGCGGTTTCGGCGGCCGCGCCGTGCCGGTACGCTCCTCACGAACCCAGCGCGCCCTACCGCGATCCGGTGGGGCGCGCGCCGTGACACGTGAGGGGAGCCGGCCGTGCGCTACCGCACCGCTGTGAAGATTCCCCAGTCACAGCATGAGGTGATCCTGGTGTCTACGTCGGTGTCCGGTGCCGGCCACATGGCCGACGCCGGACGTTCGTGACGAATCCCTGACGCTGCCCGCACGGTCCTGAACGGACCGCCCGGACGTGCGGCCCCGATCCGGTTCCGCCACATCGGGATTCCGCCACATCGGGATTCCGCGCGCATCGCCTGACGTGCCTCGTCTCGACGTGCCTCGTTTCCGGCGTCGCTCGTATCTGCGTGGCTCGTCTCGGCGCGACTCGTTGCGGTGTGCGCCGTCCCGACGCGCGCCGTCCCGACGCGCGCCGTTTTCGCGCGCCTCGCGCAGGGCTCTTCGTCGCCGAAGACGCCGTCCTGTCCGGATCACTCTCTGAAGGGCCTACGAGCCATGCGCACCGACCCGCTGACGACCGTCCGCAACATCGGAATCCTCGCCCACGTGGACGCCGGGAAGACCACCACCACCGAACGCATCCTGTACGCCACCGGAACCACCTACAAGCGTGGCGAGGTGCACGACGGGACGACCGTCACCGACTTCGACTCCCAGGAGCGCGACCGCGGAATCACCATCTTCTCCGCCGCGGTCAGTTGCACCTGGGACGGCCACCGCATCAACCTGATCGACACCCCCGGCCACGTCGACTTCTCCGACGAGGTGGAGCGCTCGTTGCGGGTACTCGACGGCGCGATCGCGGTGTTCGACGGTGTCGCGGGGGTCGAACCGCAGAGCGAATCGGTGTGGCGGCAGGCCGACCGGTACGGGGTGCCCCGGATCGCGTTCGTGAACAAGCTGGACCGGGCCGGGGCCGACCTGGACGCGGCGGTCGCGTCGATCCGCCAGCGGTTGACCGTGACCCCGCTGGTGACCCAGCTACCCATCGGGCGGGAGGACGGTTTCCGTGGCGTGGTGGACCTGGTCCGCATGCGCTCGTTGCTGTGGGCCGACGGCAGCGAGGCGGCGGAGGAGTGCCCCGTGCCCGACGCCCTGCGGGACGAGGCGCGGCGGCGCCGGCGGCTGCTGGAGGAGACGGTGGCCGAACGGCACCCGGCCGCGCTGGAGGAGTTCTGCGCACAGGGAGCCGTGTCCGCGCAGACCCTCGGCGCCGCGCTGCGCGACCTCACCCGTACCGGTGAGGGTGTCGTGGTGCTGTGCGGCTCGGCGTACCGCAACCGGGGAATCGAACCGCTGCTGGACGCGGTCGTCGCGTACCTGCCGTCACCGCTGGACGTACCGGCGATCCGCGGCACCGTCGACGGCGCGCGGCAGGAGCGGCCGGCCGACCCGGCGGCGCCGTTCGCGGCGCTGGCGTTCAAGGTGAGCCTGACCGCCACCGGCCGGCTGACCTACCTGCGGGTGTATTCGGGAACCGTCGAGAAGGGCGACACCGTGCTGGACGCGGGTACGCGGCGCACCGAGCGGATCGGCCGGATCCTGCGGGTACAGGCCGACCGGCACACCGAGGTGCGACGGGCGGTGGCGGGCGACATCGTCGCGGTGGTCGGGCTGAAGGCCGCGCATACCGGTGCCACCCTGTGCGCACCCGGTGCACCGGTGGTACTCGAACCGCCGAGCGTGGCCGATCCGGTCGTCTCGGTGGCGGTCGAGGCGCGCACCGGTACGGATACCGACCGGTTGGCCTCGGCGCTGGCCCGGCTCGTCGAGGAGGATCCCTCGCTGGCCGTGCGTACCGATCCGCAGACCGGTCAGACCGTGCTGTCGGGCATGGGCGAACTGCACCTGGAGGTGGCGGTGGAGAAGATCCGACGCGGGTACGGGCTGGAACTGCGCGCCGGCCGGCCCCAGGTGGCGTACCGGGAAACGGTCGTTGCCGGGGTGGCCGGGCTGCTGTACCGGCACGTGAAGCAGGACGGCGGCGCGGGCCAGTTCGCGCACGTCGTGCTCGACGTCGAGCCGCTGGCGGACTCCTTCAGCGGCGCCGACGGAGCCGTGGGCTTCGCGTTCGGCTCCTCGGTGACCGGCGGGCGGGTGCCGCGGGAGTACATCCGGGCGGTGGAGGCCGGCTGCCGGGACGCGTTGGCGGAGGGGCCGATCGGCGGCCACCCGGTGATCGGCCTCCGGGTGACGCTGACCGACGGGGCGACCCATCCGAAGGATTCTTCGGAGCTGGCGTTCCGGACGGCGGGCCGGCTCGGGCTGCGGGCGGCGTTGCGCGCGTGCGTGATGGCGCTCCTGGAGCCGGTGGTCGAGGTCACCGTCACCGTGCCCGAGGACGGCGTCGGCGCGGTGCTCGGCGACCTCGCCGCTCGGCGCGGCCGGGTCTCGGACTCGGCAGCGCGGGCCGGCACGGTCGTGGTCACCGCGACCGTGCCGCTGGCCGAACTGTTCGGCTACGCGACCCGGTTGCGCAGCCGAACCCAGGGCCGGGGCACCTTCACCGCCCGACCCACCGGCTATGCCCCGGTACCCGAGGCGGTGTCGCCCCGGTAGTGGCGGCGCCTCTTCGGCGCGACCCCAACCGGCGCGACCCCAACCGGCGCGGCCCCAACTCCGGCTGGGGCCGCGCCGTCGCACCGGACCGTGGCGCCGGCTCCGGTACCGGCCGGGGCCGGAGCCGGAGCCGTCGAGGTTTTCAGTCGACGGACACCACGTCGGGTGTGGTCGCCACCCCCTGCCACGGGAGCACCCTTCCGAACTGGACGAGTTCCCCGTGGTACCGCGGATCCGGCACCGGGGCGAGCGCGAGGTCGAGCAGGGCCACGGCGGCCCGTTCCGGCGTCTGGGCGCCGCTCATGTCGGTGAACCAGGGACGCGCCGCCGCGGTGTCGATCAGGCCCGGGCATACGGCGGCGACGAGGGTGCCGTCGACCAGGTCCCGCTCGCGCCGATGGGCGGCCGCGATGCGCACCGCCGCGACCTGGGCGACCTTCGACGGGATGTTGAGCCAGTTCGGCCACCCCTGCGCCCCGGCCGATCCGTCGTGCACGGCGGCCCGCCACGATTCGACGACCGCCTCGATGTCCTCCAGCGAGCGGGCCTCGTCGAACCGCGGCCGCACGCGCGGGTCAAGCTGGCCGAGCGTGCCCAGCGCGCTGGCGACGACGAAGAACCGGCCACCGGGTCGCAGCAGCGGCCCGAACGCGCGCAGCATCCGGATCGCACCGTGGTTGTAGCTCTCCGCCACCGCGTCGACGTCCTCGACCGGTGTCCGGTCGGGACTCATGCGGGAGCCCGCGTTGGAGAAGAGGATGTCGATGCCGCCGTACCCGCCGGCGACCGCGTCCGCCGCCGCCTGTACCGAGGCGGTGTCGGTGACGTCGAGGACCCGACCGTGCACCCGCGCGCCGGTACCCGCGGGCCGGCCGGCTCCGGCGTCGAGGCGGCCGGCCTCGGCGGCCACCCGGCCCGGGTCCCGCCCGGTCAGGAAGACGTGGTCCCCGGGCCCCATCCGGGCCGCCAGACCCTCGACGAGAGCGAGCCCGAGGCCCTGTGTCGCGCCCGTCACCAGGGCGATTCGTGAACGTTCCATGGACCAAACCTAGGCAGGCCGGGGCCATGCCGAAAACGAGAATCGCGCACATGTGGTATGCGTACTACTCATGGACCTTTCGGTGGCCGGCATGCGGGTACTGCGTGAGGTGGCCGAGCGTGGCTCGTTCACCGCCGCGGCGTCGGCCCTGGGCTACACGCAGTCGGCGGTGTCCCGCCAGGTCGCCGCGCTGGAGTCGGCGCTGGGAGTGCCGATGTTCCAGCGCCAGCGCACCGGCGTGCGGCTCACCCCGGCCGGGCGGGCCGTGCTGCGCCACGCCACCCTGGCGTTGGACGAGATCGACGCGGCGCTGCTCGCCGTCAAGGGCCGGCCGTCCGCCGGCGCGAGCGTGCGGCTCGGGGCGTACGCGAGCGCCGGAGCCGTACTCCTGCCCCGGGCGCTCGCGACGCTGCGGCAGACCCATCCGGAGATCGACGTAAGTACCCGCGAGGCGACCACCCCGGCACTCGTCCGCGCCGTGCGCGCCGGATCCCTCGACCTCGCCGTGCTGGCCTCGGCACCGCCGTTCCGGGCGCCCGACACCGAGACCCCTGAACTGGCCGTCGAGGTCATCTCGGAGGCCGACCTGCACATCGCCGTACCGGTGAACCACCCGCTCGCCCTGGACGACGCCATCGACGTCGAGCGGCTGCACGGACAGCGCTGGATCGCGAGCCCGGCGTCCGCCGGCGAGGTCCTGCTCGGCGTGTGGCCCGGGTTGGGCGGACGTTCCCGGATCGCGCACAGCACCCGGGACTGGCTGACCAAGCTCCACCTGGTCGCGGCGGGCTGCGGCATCACGACGATCCCGCGGTCGATGCTGCCCGCCGTGCCGGAGGGCATCCGGGTCCTCCCGGTGCGGGGCGGACCCCGGGAGACCCGGCGCGTGCTCCTGGCCCGGATGCCGGGCCGGCGTTCGGCCGCGCTGCGGACCGTTCAGGAGGCGCTGCGGACGGCGGCCGACGACGGGTCCGTACCGGCGCGGCCGGCGACCGATCGCGGGCGCTGACCGGTCGCCGGTACGGGGCCCGAACCGGCCGCGGCCGTGGCACGCCTGGCCGTGGCACGCCTGGCCGTGGCGGGCTCGGCCGCTCAGAAGCCGACCGCTCAGAAGCCGGGGAACACCCCGCGGAGGTCGTCCAGGCTCACAGGGCCGGTGATCCGTACGGAGTCCGGGGTGTACTGCGGGCCGAGCCGCCCGACGGCCAGCCGCAGCCACGCCTCGGCCGGGGCCACCAACTCGCCGTCCGGATGCTCCGGCACCTCGGTCAGTTCGACGCGGTCCGCCAGCCGCAACCCGCGGGACACGTCGGGCTCCCGCAGCCGCAGTGCCAGCGTGGCCTGCCGGCCGCCGAGCGCGTCGGTCTTGCTGGTCCAGGCCAGCATGAACCCGATCTGGTCGAGCAGCAGCGCCACCGCGTCCGGCGCCAGGGTCGCGTGCGGGTCGAAGGCGACCTCGACGTCCCAGCGGTGCAGGGTGAACTCGCTGAGCCGGAACCGGGCGGCGGTGGCGACGTCCACCGGCTCGGGCAGGAAGCCGAGGTTGATGCGCAGTTCGGCCCGGGCGGTCGCGTCCAGCGACTCGTACGCCTCGACGAGCCGCTGGTTGGCCTCCACGAACCCGCTGGCGTGCTCGGCCGGGGGCATGGCGTCCCAGCGTGCCCAGACCTTGCGGTTGAAGTCGCCGTCCGGCCCCGGGGAACCGGTCTGCGCGGCGGTCAGCGTGGCCAGACCGATCTCGGCCCCGCTGCCGAGGTGGCTGAGCACCTGGGACACCTGCCACTCGCTGGCGGCCGACGGCCGGACCAGGTCATCCGGGGCGAACCCGGCGACGAGCGCGGCGAGTCTGTCGTGGCCCGAACGGAGGGCGTCAATGGTCTGATCGGCGAGCGTAGCCATGAATTCTCCTGTCGACTGACCGGCGCCGCGGCACTGGTGTGCTTCCGGCCGGGGCCGGCGCGCACAGCGGCGGTGCTTCATCATGACCCGTCCGCTCCCCCGCCCGTACCGCGGGCCGTCAACCGACCCGATGCTCGCGCGATCCGCCGCACCCTCCGCTTCCCGATCCTCGATCCGCGTGTGGCCCGGGTCACGGCCGCGGCCGGCCGCTGGCGTACCGATCCGAGGTGCCGGCTCCGCTTCAATGCCGGCTCCGCTTCAATGCCGGCTCCGTTTCAATGCCGGCTCCGTTTCAATGCCGGCTCCGCTTCGGTACCGGCTCCGCTTGGATGCCCGCTCGGCTTCCCCGTCGCGGGCCTGCCGACCCCCGACTGATCATGGCGACTCTCCGCCCCAGCCAGCCCGGTGGTGCTTGCATGGAGTGACCGGCCGCATCGCGCGAGGAGGATGGCCATGGTTGCCACGCACCACCGGACGGTACGGGTGCGCGATGTGGACGTGTTCTACCGGGAGGCGGGCGATCCGGCCGGACCGGCGATCGTGCTCCTGCACGGCGCGCCGGCAAGCTCGTTCATGTTCCGGGGGCTGATCCCGAACCTGGCCGACCGGTACCGCGTCATCGCGCCGGACCTCATCGGGTTCGGCCAGTCGAGCATCCCCCGGGTCGACGAGTTCGAGTACACGTTCGACAATCTGACCGACGTCACCGCTGCGCTCCTCGCGACCCTGGGCATCGACCGGTTCGCCATGTACGTGCACGACTACGGCGCACCGGTCGGGTGGCGCCTCGCGCTCCGCGACCCGTACCGGGTCACCGCGATCGTCAGCCAGAACGGGAACGCCTACGACGAAGGGTTCGTCGACACGTTCTGGGCGCCACTGTGGGCGTACGCGAAGGACCGCACCGACGCGAAGGCGGCACCGCTGCGCGAGGCGCTGAGCCTGGAGAAGATCCGCTGGCAGTACACGCACGGGATCGCGGAGCCGGACGTCGTCGCCCCGGAGACGTGGTGCTACGACTACGCGATGGTCAGCCGGCCCGGCAACGCGGAGGCACAGTTGGCGCTGTTCGCGGACTATCCATCCAATGTGGACATGTACCCGCGCGTCCAGGAGTACTTCCGCTCCTCGCGGGTGCCGCTCCTGGCTCTGTGGGGAGGCAACGACCGGATCTTCGGCCCGGACGGCGCGCGTGCCTTCGCGCGGGATCTCCCGGATTCGGAGATCCACCTGCTGGACGGCGGACATTTCCTGCTGGAGAGTCACCTCGACGAGGCCACCGACCTCATTCGCGACTTCCTGGCCAGGACGCCGTCGGCGGCGTAGCCGGCTCGCGCCACGCACGCGCTGCCCACAACGGCGCATCGACCAGTCGCGTGGCGGCCCACAGGAAGGCGACCGCGACCACCACCGCGCCGGCCAGCTCGGCCCAGTCCCGGTTGGCCAGCGCAGCGACGCAGTCGCCGGCCTCGATGGCGGCCACGAGAATCAGCAGCGCCGCGAGCATCCGCCGTGCCCGCAGCGCCAGCAGGGCCAGCAACGCGAGGCCCAGCGGCAGGGCCCGGGCCGCCATGCGTACGCCGTAGAGCCGGACGCCGCCGGTGACCGGCGTACCGGCGGGCAGGAGCTGTGCCGGATGAAACCAGGAGACGAGCCCGCCGACGAGCACGACGGCCGCGCCGACCACAACGATGGCCGCCACCGGCCAGGTAACGCGCTCACCACGAGAACTCATGCGACACACGGTAGGCGCGGGAGCCGGCGGGCGAATCAGTCCATGGATGGGTATCACCGTTCCACCCGTGGGTGGCCCGAACCCCGGCCAACCCGGACCCCCGCCGGTCCGCGTGCGGCTAACCGGCCAGGGGATGCGCCGGTGCGTACTCGATGGATTCGAGTACGAGTTCGTCGCCGCCGATCAGCTTCACGTCCGTACCGTGACAGTCGGGGCACACCGCCAGCACGTCCATCGTGTCCGCCTCGACGCCGCACGTCCGGCAGGCGACCCGGGCCGGGACGATGACCAGATCGAGCGCCGCACCGTCCGCCTCGGTGCCCTGCGCGATCAGAGAGAACGCCTGCGCCATCGACCCCTCGTCGACGGCGTGGCGGATCCCGGCCCTGACCCGTACCCGGGCAACCGGACGCCCGTTGGCGCGGCGGCGGACTGAGCCGAGCAGACCCTCACACAACCCGAATTCGTGCATGACCACTCCCCTCACATCTGGCGCATCTCCAGGTACCGCTTGATGTCCGGCAGCGACCGGACGAGGACGCTGACCACCGCGGCAACCAGTACCGCCTTCACAAGCCTGCCCATCGTGGCGGGCCCCCCTCTGTCAGTTCTCCGAAGCTGCGGGCCGGGTCGGCGTGTCCGGCACGGCCTCCCGGTCCAGGATCTCCAGCACCGTACGGACCGCGTGCGGCACCGCCTCGTTCACCGGATCGGACAGGCCCATGCCCGCGCACACCTCGGCCGGCTCACACGCCACCACAAGGGTTCTCACCGGCCGTCCACCCAACCGGTCCAGCAGCGCGAACACGTCGTCCGGCGCCAGCCCGTGGGCGTCGATGACCGGTACCACCGGGGTGCCGCCGCCGCTGCCCGGCCCCACCTCGATGACCGACACGGTACCCGGCGGTTCGCCCCGGGCCGCGGCGTCCACCAGGATCAGCAGGTCGCACCCGTCCATCAACTCGTAGGCCAGGTGCACCCCGCGGATGCCGAAATCGGCGACCTCGACACCGTCGGGCACCGGTCGCCCGGCCAGTTGCCGGACCACCTCGACACCGAAGGCGTCATCGCGCAGGAAGACGTTGCCCACGCCGGCCACCATTATCCGTCCGGTCATACCGGCTCCACCTCATCGGGCGAGAAGTACAGGTACCGGCCGTGTGCGAGCGCGAGGTCGGCGGCCGGGTCGTCGCGGAGAACCACGGCGAGGTACGGGTTGTCGTCGACGTCCAGGAGTACGGCGGCGACCTCGGCGGCGCGCCCGGCAAGGAACATGTCCTGCGCGTCGCTGCGCCGGGCACCCGGCCGCAACCGGACCTGGCTTCCCTTCGCCAGGCGGGTGCCGCCGACCATCACCGTGTCTGTCTCCGGGTCGACCGAGGCGTCGGAGGCCGGATCCCACCACGGCGCGTTCTCGCCGTCCCCGCGGCCCGGGATGCCCGCCGCCGCTGACCCGGCCGTCCCCACTGGCCCGGCCGCGGCTGCTGACCCTGGTGCCGTCGACTCAGGCGCCGCAGACCCAGGCCCCGCGGATTCGGCCGCCACAGACCCGGACACCGCAGACCCGGACACCGCAGACCCGGGCACCGCGGCATCGGTGACCGTGCGCAGATAGCGGATGGCACCGTGCAGCCGGTCGAGGGTCTGCGCGTCCATCGCGTCGGTGCGGTCGATGACCGCCGCGGCGCGCGGATCCGTCGCCCGGGCCTCCCGCTTCTCCTCGTCCGACAGGGCCAGCGTGCGCAGCGTGAGAATCTCGTCGATCTCGGTGCTGTCGTACAGCGCGCCGGGGCTCTCCGGGGCCAGTTCCGGGTGGTCGTACAGGATGATCGGCGCGGCCAGCATGACGTCCGACCCGCCCGCAGGCCCGGCCAGCACCGGCCATGCGCCGACGTTCACACACTCCTGGACGGCGGCCCGCGCCCACTCCGGCGGATCGATCGACGACACGAACCGGCCTTCGGACGCCGCGATGACGAGGTGCGTGGCGACCAGCGCCGCCGGTAGCGCGGAGCCGCGGTCGACGGGCGGCTCGGACGGGACGGTCCGGTTCAGCACGCCGACCCGCAGCCGCACCGCGTGCCAGGGACCGGGAATCGCCGAGGCTGCCACGGTGACGCGTCCGGCGAGCGGCACCCGCCGGCGCAGCAACCGGCCGGCGGGCACGCCGTCGGGCTGGTGCAGCAACTGTGTCTCCTCGCCGCCGTCGAGGTGGAAGTCGTGCGCCGCCGGCGCGTCCAGCACGGCCGCGAGGTCCACGTCGACGGTCACTTCGCGCTCCACCGCCTCGTCCCAGGCACTCACCGGGCCGTCGGGAAGGTCGAGCACGTCGGCCGGCTCGTAGTCCTGCCGCCCTTCATTCCACCGCTGCACGCTGCGCTGCTGGACCTGTAGCAGGCGGACGATCACCTGAAGCGTGGTGCGATCCGTGTGCTCCAGCACGCACTCGGTCTGCGTCAGCGCGCTCTCCGACGGGTCGACCGCGACGTAGTCGGGCGGCATCAACACACCGAACTGCCAGCGGCTGCGGTTCTTCTGAGCCGAGGCGCGGTACGGGTAGAGGACGTACCCCTCGTACAGCACCGTGTCGGCGATGTCCCGTACCGCGTCGAGGTTCATCCTTCGCTCCCCTCCGGCGGCTGAGCGGGTACGGCGGCAGGCCGCTGAGCGGGTACGGCGGCAGGCGGCCGCTCCGCGACCGGTGACGGCTCCGCGTCGTCGAGCAGCGCGGCGATGGTGGCGTCCCAGGTCGGCAGGGCTCGCCGGGTCTTCGCCTCGCCGAGCGCGTCCAGCGTCTGCCGGCTGCACCGGACCCACCCGCTGCCCGGAAAGTACCGGTCGACCATGCCGCGCCAGACCGCGACCGGCAGCCGGTACGGCGACTCCGCGCTCCACGGCACCTGCTCGACCGCGAAACCGTTGTCGCGCTTGAGGAACACCGTGCCGCTGAACAGCAGCAGCAGGGCGACGGTGTCGTCGTCGAGGCCGTGGAAATACCGGGCCGACGCGATCTCCAGGTCGTACGTGCAGGCGACCGGCACGTCGACGTCCACGGTACCGGTGAACGCGGGTACCACGGTGGACACCAGCGCGAACTGGATCGGCTTGAGCGTGTCGGCCCACCGGGACGCATCGCCGAACAGGTCGCTCAGCCGCCGGGTCTCCGCCGCCGAGTACCGTCGGCGGGTCGGCTCGATGCGGATCTGGCAGCGCAGCGCGATGGCGTGCACCCGCTCCCCCGTGCCTTCGGTGATCCGTACCGTGAACGCGAGCGTCGGTGCCGCCGCGTACGGCTCGGCGTGCGCACCCGTGCACTCGAACGCGAGTTGCGCCACGTCACTCCTCCGTACCGAGGAGGCGGGCCCGGCCGCGCAGGTCCGCCGCGAACGAGGCCAGGGCGTCGCGCACTTCCTGGCCGCCGTCGAGCCCACTCCAAGACAGCCGGATCCGGCCGACGAGCGCGTAACACTCGTCGATCGGGATCAGGTAGGTCTCGATGCCGCCGTCGGTTCTGGTGACGAACAGCGCCTCGACGTCCGGGCGCAGCGCCGAGCACAGTGGACGGTCGGCGGCCAACCGGCCCCAGGCGCTCAGGTCAAGCTCGCACTCGGTGGCCCCGGCCGGACTCGGGTAGCTGGCCACGATCTGGTCGAGGCCGGAGTGGTGGAAGAAGAACGCGGTGCCGACCGGGATGCCCAGCGCATCCCAGTCCGACGCGGTCAGCGGCCGGTCCGGATCGTGGCACACCCGGTCCGGCACCGACCGGTACCGGCCGCCGCCCGCCCCCTCGCCGGTGAACAGCAGGTAGCAGGCCCGGCAGGTGCAGGCCAGCGAGCGCCGTTCGAGGTCGACGACGTGCCCGTGCCGGTCGCCGAGGGCCTCGTCGCACATCTCGCACCGCTCCCGTGCCGCGCCGGCATCGCCGCCGGCACCGCGCGCGATGGCCCGTGCCCGCGCTGCCGCGTCCGGCCGGGCATAGCGGCGCAGTCCGGCGAGCCCGGTCACGACGCGGCCGCCGCGAGCGCCCCGGTCGCCACCCGCACCTGCCCGCCGTCGGCCAGCAACGGCAACGGTTCCAGGTGCCGGCGCGGTTCGTCGAGGCCGGTGCCGGCCAGCCGTACGTCGTAGTGACCGCCACAACCGGGGCAGGAGAGCACCGTCGCGGCCAGCTCACCGCCGGACAGCGCGGCCGCGCAGGCCGGGCAGGCATCGCGGTACGCGTACCACGTCTCCTCCAGCCGGCACAGCACGACACCGATCCCGTCGAGCACCTGCCGTACCGGACCGGGACCGGTCAGCGAGCCCGGATCGGGCAGCGCGGTCCAGCCGGGCGGTGCGCCCGACGGTGTCCGGTCGGCGCCGCCCGGACGCGGAGTGATCTGAAGCAACGGCGGGCCGGCCGGTTCGACGACGCCCTCGACGTCGACCCCGGCGGTCTCGGGTGCGGCCTCGGCGACCGCCTGCTCGATGGTGAGCCGCACGGTGACCGTCGAGGACGGGCATCCCTGGCAGCTACCCGACAGCGTCAGATGCACCACGCCGTGCTCGTCGACGCCGCGGTACTCGACGCCACCGGCGTGCGAGCCGAGATACGGCCGTACCCGGTCCAGCGCCCGCTGGACGCGCGTGTCGACGTCCACCGGATGCAGATCGTGCACCAGCAACAGGCTCTCCACCAACGGATCGGCGGCGAGCCTGTCGAGCAACCCGGGCTCCTCCGGGGTCTCACCCGCCGGACTCGCCGAACTCGCCGAACTCGCTGGACTCGCTGGACTCGTCAGGATCTCGACGATCCGGGTGAGCCCCGCACCGTAGAGACCGACCAGGCAGCCCACCATCTCCTCGGCGAGCGCGGCCACCCAGGGCTGGCCGCCGCCACGCAACTCGTCGAGCAGCCGCTCGATCCGGTCCGCGGTGGCCCGCGCATCGGGTGCGTCGACCGTCGTATCGTGCCCGCTGGTCATGAAACCCCTCCTGTACACCGGATTTCGCGAACTCGGGTGGCTTCCAACTCAGGTGGCTTCCAACTCAGGTGGCCCCGAACCGGACGGCTTCGAACCAGATGGCGCCACGATGTGCGGGTGGCCCGCCCCCCACGGGCCGCCCGCACCGCTCACCGTCACGTCGCCAGGATCACCCCGGCCGGTGAGTGCGTGGTCTGCAGCACCCGGCCCTCGCCGAGGTACATGTGCACGCCGCAGGGCAGGCACGGATCGAAGCTGCGCACCGCCCGCATGATGTCGATGCCCTTGAACCGCTCGGGCGGGTTCTCCTCGAAGATCGGCGTGTTCTGCACCGCGTCCTCGTACGGGCCGGGCACGCCGTACATGTCGCGGACGCTGCCGTTCCACGGCGTCGGCGGGTACGGGTGGTAGTTCGCTATCTTCCCACCCTTGATCACCATGTGGTGCGAGAGCACGCCGCGTACCGCCTCCGTGAACCCGCAGCTGAAGGCCTCATCCGGAACCTTGAACGACTCCCAGGTCTTGGTGTGCCCGGCGCGGATCTCGGCCAGTGCCTTCTCGACGAAGTGCAGCGCGCACGCCGCCGCGTAGGCCTGGAAGTAGGTGCGCGCGCGGTCGCGCTCCAGCGCGTTGCTCCACTGTGGAATCTTCCACTCGAAGGTCACCTCGGGCTTGGACACCGTCTTCGGCAGGTTGATCAGCACGCTGTGCCCGGTGGACTTCACGTACCCGAAGTCGACCAGCCCGGCCAGTGCCGTCGACCACAGCCGGGCGATCGGGCCTCCGCCGGTGTCCAGCGGCAGGTGGTCCTTGCCGTCGAACCACCGGGGCGACATCGTCCAGCTGTACTTGTCGTCGAAGTCGCGCTTCGCCGGGCGCGGGATCGTGTGCTGGTTCCACGGGTGCCGACGGTCGACCGGGTTGCCCAACTCGTCGTGGGTCACGAACATCTCCTTGTCCTCCCAGTCCTCGTAATACGAGTGGCCCAGGAGGATCCGGATGCCGAGGTTGATGTCGACCAGGCTCGTGGTGACCAGCTTGCCGTCGACCACGACGCCTGGGGTGACGAACATCTTGCGGCCCCAGTTTTCCATGTTGCGGTAGGTGAAGTCGCAGTACTCCGGGTCGTTCAGGCTGCCCCAGCAGCCCAGCAGGATGCGCCGCCGACCGACCTCCTCGTAACCGGGCAGGGCTTCGTAGAAGAAGTCGAACAGGTCGTCGTGCATGGGTACGACCCGCTTCATGAACTCGACGTAGCGCATGAGCCGGGTCAGGTAGTCGGTGAACAGCTGGATCGTGGCCACGGTGCCGACCCCGCCCGGGTACAGCGTGGAGGGGTGCACGTGCCGGCCCTCCATGAGGCAGAACATCTCCCGGGTGTAGCGGCTGACCTGGAGCGCCTCCCGGTAGAAGTCACCTTCCAGCGGATTGAGCGCCCGCATGATGTCCCCGATGGTCTTGTACCCGTGCTCGCCCGCGTGCGGCGACTCGGTGCTGTTCGCCCGTTCCAGCACGCCCGGGTTGGTCTCCTTGACCATCCGCTCGCAGAAGTCCACGCCGACGAGGTTCTCCTGGAAGATGTTGTGGTCGAACATGTACTCGGCGGCCTCGCCCAGGTTCAGGATCCACTCGCCCAGGTGCGGCGGACGCACGCCGTAGGCCATGTTCTGGTTGTAGACCGAACAGGTCGCGTGGTTGTCGCCGCAGATGCCGCAGATCCGGCTCGTGATGAAGTGGGCGTCACGCGGGTCCTTGCCGCGCATGAAGATGCTGTACCCGCGGAAGATCGACGAGGTGCTGTGGCACTCGACGACCCGCTTCTGGGCGAAGTCAATCTTCGTGTAGATGCCCAGACTGCCCACGATCCTGGTGATCGGATCCCACGCCATCTCGACGAGTTGGTTGTCTCCGGTAGCCGTCGTCATCTCGATCACCACGTCTTCTGGTATCCGGTAAGCAGATCAGCGCCTCTGGTGCGCCACTTCGGCTCGTGATCAGCGGAGCGTTGGGTGAATCCGCGCAAGGTACGGATGACCGTGCCGTACATGCCGCTCGCCGCGGCGGAGACTCGGGCACCGGGCGGCTCGTCCATGAACGGCATGAACTTGTCCGGGAACCCCGGCATCGTGCAGGCGATGCAGATGCCGCCGACGTTCGGGCAACCGCCGACGCCATTGATCCAGCCGCGCTTGGGTACGTTGCACTTGACCACGGGCCCCCAGCAGCCCAGCTTCACCAGGCACCGGGGCGAGTCGTACGAGCCGGCGAACTCGCCCTGTTCGTAGTATCCGGCCCGGTCGCATCCCTCGTGGACGGTCGCGCCGAACAGCCAGCGTGGCCGCAGCGCGTCGTCCAGCGGAATCATCGGTGCCTGCCCGGCGACCTGGTACAGCAGGTAGAGGATCGTCTCGGAGAGGTTGTCCGGGTGGGTCGGGCAGCCCGGTACGCAGACGATCGGCAGGCCGGCCTTGGACTTCCAGTCCCAGCCCAGATAGTCGGGGACACCCATGGCGCCGGTCGGGTTGCCCGCCATGGCGTGGATCCCGCCGTAGGTGGCGCAGGTGCCGGCGGCGAGGATCGCCGTCGCCTTGGGTGCCAACCGGTCCAGCCACTCGTTGGTGGTCATCGGCTGACCGGTCTGCGGGTTGTTACCGAAGCCGCACCAGTACCCCTCGGATTTGATCGCCTCGTTGGGGATGGAGCCCTCGACCACCAGGACGAACGGATCCAGTTCACCCCGGTCTGCCTTGTGCCACCACTCGATGAAGGTGTCGGCGCCCTGCTCCGGTCCGCACTCGAAGTCGATGAGGGGCCAGTGCACGGCGACCTTCGGAAGTCCCGGCAACGCCCCCAGGACGATCTCCTCGATGCTCGGCTGGGTCGCCGCGGTCAACGCGACGGAATCCCCGTCACAGCCGAGTCCTCCGTTCATCCAGAGGATGTGCACGACTGGTTCTTCGATGGCCGGTGTCTGCGTCACAGCGCATCACCTCTCGATCGACCCTCCACTATGGAGGCTCAGCGGAATTCAATGATCCGGCGGAAGTACTGTGCTGGGCGGAGTGGTAGCCGTGAGTCGCACGGGAGCTCCTCCCGCCGCGGCCCACCAGGCTGTCGGCGTTACGTCGCCGGAGCGATGACCGATCATCACGAGCCCACAGGCCGGTGCAAGCCATCCGGCCCGCACTGGTGACCCACAGGGTAGGCCCATATCGGACAGACCTCAAGACGAAACAGTCGACCTGGCAGGACACATCTGTCGGGACGCCGCGCCTCGTCCTGATCGCCGTACGCCCGTACGCTGGTAGGGAAACGGAGGAGGTGCCGGTGGACGAGCAAGACCGGCCGGACCTGGAAAACATCGAGGTTTTCCCAGTGGTGGTTGTGTCAGAAACCTTCCCGGCGCGGCCTTCCTCGATTCCGGAAATCCGCGATTTCGTCCGCCACTGTCTGGCACAGTCACCACTGTCCGAAGAGGACAACCGGGCGGTGGGAGCGACGGTGTCCCAGGCACTGCTGGACGCGGCCGGCCCGACCGGGACGATTCAGGTCTCGTTCCGGATCTACCCGGAACACGTCGAGGTCGACGTGCTGCGGTCCCACCCGAACTCCGGCGGTGCGGCCGGAGTCGACGCGCTGCTGTCCTTCCTCAACCAGGACACGGCGGAGCGCCAGCGGACCACGGGGCAACCGGCGGCCGCGTCGTTCGCCGATTGGATGGCCGGGGCCCTGCGGCGGCAGGGCATGACGATGGAGGTCGCCGCGCGACAGCTCGGCGTGTCGGTCAAGACGGTCAGCCGCTGGGTCGGCGGCACGACCGAACCACGGCTGCGGGATCTGCGGCGCATCCGGGAACTCTTCGGCGACATCCCGTTCCCCTGACCGCCGCCACCGTAAGGGGCACGGCAACAACAGGCACCACGGCGACAGACACCATCGCGACAGACACCATGAGAGGCACCGCCGCGACCGGCGCCGTGCACCGGTGTCAGCCGCTACTGTGAGGGCATGGCGGACACGGTGCGGCGGCTGCGGTGCGGGCCCGGCGCGGGCCGGCTCGTCATCCGTACCCGCCGCGAGGGTTTCGCGGCCCGGGCGGGACACGATCTGACCATCGAGATCACCCGATGGTTCGTGGACATCGACGTGCCCGGGGACGACCGGGCCGGCGCGAGCATCGTGGCAGAGATCGATCTCGATTCGCTGGCCGTGCGTGAGGGCACCGGCGGTGCGATGCCGTTGACCGCGGAGGATCGCGGGAAGATCGAGACCACCGCCCGGCAGTTGATCGGCGGCGGATCGGCGCGGTTCGAGTCCACCGGGATCGCCCCGACCGGCGATGGCGCGACGATCGACGGCACGCTGACGATGCGGGGAACGGGCCGGCCGGTCCGGCTCGCCGTGCAGACCCTGGACGGCGACCGGTACCGGGCGACGGCCGTGGTGCGGCAATCGGCGTACGGCATCAGGCCGTACTCCGCCTTCCTGGGCGCGCTGAAGCTGCGCGACGAGATCGCGGTGGAGGTCGAGGTCGACCTGACCCGTGCGACCGCACGTGCGGCGGGCTCCGATCCGACGGCGGGGCCGGCATGAAGTTCCTCGTGATGTGGCACATCGACCTGGCTCTGCTGTCGCCGCACCTGGCCACGGCGGTGGCACGGATGCCGGAGTACGCCGGGCCGCTGGAGCGCTCCGGCAAGGTGATCGCCCGGTACCACCTCGTCGGCGCGCACGGCGGAGCGTGGATCTACGACGTGGAATCCAACGAGGAGCTGGAGCGGCTGCTGGGGTTGGCTCCGGTCTACAACTTCGCCCACTACCAGGTCCACGCGCTGGCCGACATGGCCAGGCCCGGGGAACTGGTCGATCTTCCCGGCCCGCCGGACGGGTGAGAAGCGCGGCCGCGACCGCTTGCGGGAATGCCGGAATCGGCGAACACTGCGGTCTGCGGCACCCGCCAGATCGAGGGGGTGGGCATGACCTCCCTGGACCGAGCCACGCCGGACCAGACCACAACGGACCGCGCCACGGTGACCGAGCGCCACTGGGTGTGCGCCACGCGGCTCCGGGAGCGGCGCCGTCAGCTCGGCCTGACCCAGGCCGACGTGGCCGCCCGGTTGTCCGCCGCGCCCGCCGCCGGTGCCGGCACCGGCCTCACCAACCGGACGCTCAGCGCGATGGAGAACGGCCGGGGGCTGGACGTCGGCCGGCTACCCGATCTCGCCGCGGCCCTCGACTGCACGGTCACGTACCTCATCGGGCTCACCGCGTACCCGCACCGATGGGACCCGGACGTTCCGCTGCACCACCCGAACCCACCGTGGCCGTCCCCCGCCGCGCCACCACCTGCCGCCGCGCCACCACCGGCCGCGCCGCCATCTGCCGCCGCTCCGCCACCACCGGCCGCGCCGCCGCCGGACACCGCCGATCCGCCACCACCGGTCGCCGCGCCACCCGATGCCCCGTTCGCGCCGCCGGCCGGGGCCGCCACGGCCCAGGCGCACCGCAACTGGATCCTCGGCCCGGTGGTCCCGCCCCGCCCGGGTCTGCGCCGTCCCGGTGCCGGCTGACTTGGCGATGTCCGTTCCGGCATCGACTGACCCGCCGGCGCAGCGGTTCGGACCGAACGACGCGTAGGGCGCAGGCGACGCCCTGCGGCCGGTACGGGTTAGCGTCACCACCATGACGTCCTGGAGAGAGTTCACCGAAAGCGCGCCACGGATCGCCGCCATCTTCACCCGTCGCCATGCCGCCACCGGCAACCTGTGCCTGCTGGCCACCCTCCGCTCGGACGGGTACCCGCGGATCAGCCCGATCGAGCCAAGGGTCTTCGAGGATCAGCTGTGGATCGTCGGCATGCCGGACACTACGAAGTTCCGGGACCTCGCCCGCGACCCCGCGCTTCTGCCTGCACACCGCGACCGTCGACAGCGAGGTCGGGGACGGCGACGCGAAGCTGTGGGGGGTGGTCGCCGACGTCCGGGACACTGCTCTGCACCGGCGGTTCGCGGCGGCGCTGTTCGACGATATCGGGCTCGACCTGCGGGACCGGGACTTCGATCACTTCTACGCCGCCGACCTGACCAGCGCGTCAGCGGTGGAGGTCGGCGACGGCCACCTGGACGTGACGATCTGGAAACCGGGTGAGCCGGAACGCGTGGTCCGCAAGCACTGAGAACGTGCGGCGCTGAGAACGTGCGGCGCTGACGACGGGCGGCGCTGAGGACGGGCGGCCGTTACCCCGCGCGCAGCGTGAGCAACGTGATCTCGCTCGGCGCGAAAACCCGCAGCGGCGGCCCCCAGAAGCCGGTGCCCCGGCTCGTGTACAACTGGGTCCGCTCGCCGTGCCGGCTCAGACCCTGGACCGCCGGCTGGTCGAGGCGCACGAGCAGATGGAACGGCCAGATCTGGCCGCCATGGGTGTGCCCCGAGATCTGCAGATCGACGCCGTGCGTAACGGCCGCACCGATCTGCTTCGGCTGGTGGGCGAGCAGCAGTACGGGCAGGTCCGGGTCGGCCTCGGCGAGTGCGGCGGCGTGGTCGGCTCGGTGCCCGGGACGCCCCGAGGACGCGGCGGTCGCATCGTCGACGCCGGCGACGACGAGCCGGCTGCCGTCTCGCTCCACCACGATGTGCCGGTTGTGCAGCGGCTCCCAGCCGAGTACCCGCATGTGGTCGAGCCAGCCCTCGGCCTCGCCGAAGTACTCGTGGTTCCCGGTGACGTACGTGCGGGCCAGCCGGGCGCGGACGTCACCGAGCGGCGCCGCCTGCTCCCGCCGCCGGGACACCGTACCGTCTGCAATGTCACCGGTATGGCACACGATGTCGGGATCGAGCCGGTTGACCGCCTCGACGACCCCGGCCGACCACCGGGCCCGGTTGATCGGGCCGTAGTGGGTATCGGTCAGCAGCACGACCTGTACGCCGTCCAGGCCCGCCCCGAGCCGGGGGATCGTGACCGCCACCCGCCTGACCCGAGGCACCCGCATCGCCTCGACGTAGCCCCACACCACCAGTACCAGTGACACACCGGCGATCGCGGCGGCCACGACGCGGGACCGTACCGGGTCGGTGACACCGCCCACCGCGAGCGCGACCCGCAGCACGTTGCCGAGCAGCGCCCAGGCGAAGAACACCCAGATCACGCCGAGGATCGTGTCCCCGGCGCTCGCCGCCCAGTCCCAACTGCGCCGGCCGTGTCCGAGGTACATGAGCACGGGAAACGCGACGAGCGCGGCGACGAACACGACCGTACCCGTGGCGACGACCGGGCCCGGCCACCGCGTGTCCGCGACGACCAGCGACCACCACGGCACGCCGAAGAGCAGCACCAGGATCGCGGTGACCGTCAGGCCGGACACCACCGGCCGCAGCGACCGCCTCGCGGGGGCCGCCCGCACCGCCTCGCCAGCCGACACGGCCGCTCCCTCCTCGTGGTCAATGCAGCATGACACGCGCGGCGGGCCATCGACCACGCCCGCTGGTCGCGGACGGACCGGTCCGTCTCAGCCCGGTCTCAGCCCCGGACCCGGTCCGTCTCGGCCCCGATCCCGGACCCGGTCCGTCTCAGCCCGGTCTCAGCCCCGGACCCGGTCCGTCTCAGCCCCGATCGCGGACCCGGTTCGTCTCAGGCCGGATCGCGGACCCTGTTCGTCTCAGCCCGGATAGCGGACCCGGTTCGTCTCGGCCCCGGATCCGCCCCGGATCGGACCCGGACCCGGACCGGATCAGTCCCGGACCGGACCCGCCGGACCTACCGTCTCAGCCTGTCGTGCCACCGGGCGGCGACGCCGAGGGTGACGGGGGCGTGGATGGGGACTGCGTCGGGGGCTTCGAGTAGGTCGGGGTCGGCGTGGAGTGCGTCGGTGGCGGCGGCGCGGGATTGCGCGTCGGCGGACGCGTCGTCACGGTGGTCCTGACCGGATGAGCCGTCGTGGGGACCGCCGTCGGCATCGACGCCGCCGGTGAAGCGGTGAGGAAGTCGGTGGGCGAGAGGTCCGACGGCGACGGGTCGCCGGCCGGCGGAGGCGCGGGATTGCCGGTGCTCTGCGGCGCGCCCGGGTTGGCCGACTGGGCCGAACTGTCGTGCAGGGCGACGCCGACGAGTCCGATCACCGCGGCGACGAGGACGACGGCGACGATGGCGAAGGGCCGGTACGACCGTGCCTTGCGGCGCTGCTCCGGGGGCACCTTACGCCCGCCACCCACCAGCAGCATGGTGGTCTCGGCGTCGGCACCGGCGCGCTCGGAGTCGGGCCGGTCGTCGGGCGACCCGTCATACGAATCCGTGTAGTCGCCGGAACGGTAGTCGGAGGACCCGTAGCCGCTGGACCCGAAGTCGGAGGAACCGAAGTCGGTGGACCCGAAGGAGGAACCGAAGTCGGCGCCGGTGTCGTCGGAGTCCGGGTAGCCGGAGTCCGGCTGGTCGGCCGTCCCGTACCCGCCACCCTGGTACTCGGTCGATCCGTAGTCGGCGGCCCGGTAGTCGAGGGCCCCGAAGCCGGCATTGACGGCGGCCCCGCCGCCCGCCTGATCCGGGGTCACGAAGTCCAGTTCGTCGGCCGAGCGCGGCCAGTCCGATACCCACGGGGAGGGTGCGGACGCGCCGACGGGGGCGGCACTCTGCGCCGCTATGGCCGGGCGCGAC
>DASXOA010000334.1:0-17219 GCA_036494675.1 Rugosimonospora sp. | reverse complement strand
TTCACCGGCGGCCGGGGCGACTTCTACGGCGACGACACCCACGACGGCAAGCCGATCCGGGCCCACTTCGTCTGGTCCGACATCACCCCGACCTCGGCCCGGTGGGAGCAGGAATTCTCCGCCGACGGCGGGCACACCTGGGAGAGCAACTGGATCATGGAGTTCACCCGCGCGTAGGAATGGAAGTCACCCGCGCGTAGGAATGGAGCTCACCCGCGCCTAGGAACAGTCAACCCGCGACGGGCCTGGAGCCGACCGCTCCGGGCCCGTCGCATTCCCCGCCCCGTTGTGTCCATTGTGGACTGTCGGTGCAACCCACTTGAGAGAGCGCTCTCAAAAACATCCGAGGAGTCTCATTGGGCGGCCGGCGCGGACGCCCAGATCGATCCGGCTGCCGCTTCCGTCGACACATCGACATGCTTGACACTCTTGGTCGACGGGCGTACAACTACCGGTACTAATAGAGAGCGCTCTCCCAGACCGACAGGCAGGACAAGCCGTGAGACCGTCCCCTCCGGCGCTGCTGCGCCGCTCGCCGCCCGACCGACGGATCGCCCTCATCATCGACGCCGACACCCGTGCCGGCTGAGCCGGTAACCGCCCGAGCGGCTGAGCCGGTAACGCCCGAGCGGCTCAGCCGGGAGGGCACGGCACGACAGCGGCCCGCCCATCCCCGTACGGGGGTCGCAGATCGCACCGACCGGATCCCGTCAACCGACGCGTCAAAGGACGCCGTCAGCGGACGCCGTCACCAGACGCGTCAACGGACGCCCCGGCCGGGACGCGGGCTGGAATCCATCGACTTTCTCATGAGGGAGAACCATGTCAGACAGACGAACACCCGCCGATCCGGTACGCGCTTCCGTCCGTGCCCGGGCGGTGTCCCGGCTGAAGGCCGGCGCCTCCACCATCGTCCTGGTCGCCGGCACCCTGGTGTTTGCCGGCGCCGCCACCGTGGCCACCGCGGTCGCCACCGCCGGACCGGCCGCCGCCGCGGTACCGGCTCCCCCCGCCGGGTTCAGCCTCACCTGGAGCGACGACTTCAACGGCGGCTCCGGGACCGGCGTGGACGGCGGCAACTGGAAGTACGACACCGGCCCGGGCAGCAGCTTCGGCACCGGTGAGATCGAGACGATGACCAACAGCACCGCGAACGTGTACCAGGACGGTGCCGGCCACCTCGTCCTCAAGGCCCTGCACTCGGGGACGAACCCGACCGCCGGCTGGACCTCGGGCCGGATCGAGACCCAGGCCGCCACGTTCGGCGCGCCCGCCGGCGGCGTGGTGATGATGGAGTCGTCGATCCAGCAGCCCAACGTGACCACCGGCAACGGGGCCGGGTACTGGCCGGCCTTCTGGATGCTCGGCTCCACGCTGCGCAGCGGGACGCCGTGGCCGACCTCCGGCGAGGTCGACATCCTCGAGGACATCAACGGCCGCAGTTCGGTCTTCGGCACTCTCCACTGTGGAACGAACCCGGGTGGGGTGTGCAACGAGTCGACCGGTATCGGCAGCGGCGAACACGCGTGTGGCGGATGCCAGACCGGGTACCACACCTACGCCGTACAGATCGACCGGTCGGTGTCGCCGGAGCAGATCCGGTGGTACCTGGACGGCACGAACTACTTCACCATCTCCTCGAACCGGGTGGACGCGACCACCTGGGCCAACGCGGTCGACCACCCGTTCTTCATCATCTACGACCTGGCGATGGGTGGCGGCTTCCCGGCCGCCTTCGGCGGCGGCCCGAACGCGTCCACCATCTCCGGCGGCCAGATGAACGTCGACTGGGTGGCGGTCTACAACAAGGCACCCGGTAGTGGCGGCGGAGGCGGTGGCGGAGGAGGCGGTACCAACATCGCCCAGGGCAGGCCGACGACGGCGTCATCCGTCGAGAACGCGGCCAACCCGGCCGCCAACGCGACCGACGGGAACACCGGCACCCGGTGGTCGAGCGCGTTCAGCGACCCGCAGTGGCTCCAGGTCGACCTCGGCCAGTCGTACAACATCAGTCACGTCACGCTCAACTGGGAGGCCGCGTACGGCAGGGCGTACCAGATCCAGACCTCACCGGACGGTTCGACGTGGACGACGATCTACTCGACGACGACCGGTGACGGCGGTACCGACGACCTCGCGGTCACCGGTACCGGCCGATATATCCGGATGTACGGCACAGCGCGCGCCACCGCGTACGGCTACTCGCTGTACGAGTTCTCGGTCAACGGCACCGCGGGCGGCGGTGGGGGCGGCAGCGGCACGCTGCTCTCCCAGGGGCACTCGGCCACCGCCTCGTCGACGGAGAACGCCACCTTCCCCGCCGCCAACGCGGTCGACGGCAACACCGGTACCCGGTGGTCCAGCGCGTTCAGCGAACCGCAGTGGCTCCAGGTCGACCTGGGTGCGACGCACAGCATCAGCCGGGTCGTGCTGAACTGGGAGCCCGCCTACGCCACGGCGTACCAGATCCAGACGTCGAACGACGGCAGCAACTGGACGTCGATCTACTCGACCACCACCGGTACGGGCGGGGTTCAGACCCTCAACGTCTCCGGTTCGGGCCGGTACGTGCGGATGAACGGCACAGCGCGGGCGACCGCGTACGGGTACTCGCTGTGGGAGTTCCAGGTCTACGGCAGCTGAACTCCTCATCCAAGAGGAACGGGATCCAACAGGAGCGGGATCCAACAGGAACGGGATCCAACAGGGACGGGGCCGCCGGTTCGGGTGAACCGGCGGCCCCGCCGCGATAGTGAGCCTCAGCCGACGGCTGAGCCTCAGCCGATGGTGAGGTTCAGGCTCAGATTCTTGTGCGCCGGCACGTCGACCGGGGTGGCGGACGTGAAGTCCGTGCCGCCGTACCAGCCCTCGTGCTCACTCTCCTGGTACGCCTCGAACCGCAGCTTGACGTTCTGCGACCCGATCAGCGGCAGGCTGTACGTGCCGTCGCTGTTCAACTCGGCCACGCCGATCGGGTTGCCGCTGGCCACGTTGTAGGCGACGACCCGGCCGCTGGTATCGAGCGTTCCGTCCGGGCCACGTACCGTGCCGGTGAGCTTGACCCCGAGAGCCAGCCCGACGTTCGCGGTGACGGTCGCGCCGGCGTTGACGGCGACCGTGCTGGCCTTCGCGTAGTTGGCCACGCCACCGGTCCATTGCCAAGGCACGGTGGTCTGCGGGTTGACGAACAGCGGCCACGCGTACGGGCCGAGCCCGGTCACGGTGTAGTGGCCGGTGGCGTCGGTGACGGAGGAGCGGTAGGTGGCACCGCTCCCCGGTTCGGAGGCGCTGTTGGCGATGAGCGCGTCCGCCACTGGGTGGCCGGTGGCGTCGGTGACCGCACCGGTGACGGTGCCCGCGTGGTCGAGCCGGACCGGCGGCGCGGTGACCTCCTTGCCGGCATTCACCTTGACGACCTGGGCCGCGGCCATGGTGCCGACCCCGCCGTTCGCCCCCAGCCACTGGTCGCCGTAGGTGGCGGTCCGCTCCGCGCCCACATAGAGCCGGTAGCTGCCCTTGGCGAGCGGTCCGATGTGGACGACACCCTGGCTGTCGCTGCAGTACCCGAAGCCGTCCGAGGCGGCGAACTTGGTGCCCGAGTACGGGACCACGCACACGTCGGCGACCGGGGCACCGGTGGCGGCGTCCTTGACGACCGTGTCGATCGTCGCACCCGGGGTCATGGCGAACGTGACCGAGGCGGTCTGACCGGCGACCACGGTGGCGGTGCGGTCGTCAGGCTGGAAGTACCGCGCGTCGTTCGTGTACGCGTAGACGCTCTCGGCGCCGGCGCGCACGCCGGTCAGCACCACCTGGCCGGTACCGTTGCTGCACGCCTCATGCCCGTCGGAGCCGGCGCAGAAATCCGCGATGCTCTTACCGGTGGCCGAGTCCTTCGCCGTCACCGCGATGCTCCCGGCGCCGAGGGCCCGGTCGTTGACCACGGTGTCGGTGCCCGCGGTGATGGTGACGTCGGCCGCGTCCGCCTCGTTGACGGCACCGTAGGCCCACTGGGTGATGCCGGTGTTCCAGTCGGAGAACTCGACAACGTAGCCCGCTCCGGCGTACAGGTACGGCAGGGTGAAGTCGCCGTTGTCGTCGGTGGTGGCGGAGCCTTCCCCGGAGGCGTCGTAGTCAACGCCGGGCAGGTACACGCTGACGCTCACATTGCTCGCCGGCTGACCGTCGGCCGTGGTGAAGCGTCCGCTCATCGTTCCGGTCGGCGGTAGCTGCTCGTCGGCCGTGGTCGTGGCGCCGACCGCCACGGTGTAGGTCGCGGGCTGCGACGACCCGGGCACGGTGGCCCTCAGTTCCGGGTACTGCTGCGGCTGGAACGAGACGGTGTAGCTGCCGGGCAGCGCGGCGACGCTGTAGTGACCGCTGGCGTCGGTGGACGTGAAGAGGTTCTGCCACCCGTCGGGGCTGGTCACGTTCACGAACGCGCCCGACATCGGGCTGCCGGAGCTGTCGGTCAGCGTCCCGGCGACGGTCCCGGTCGGCAGGGACTGCTCGTCCACCCGGGTGTCCTGCCCGGCCACCACCGTGACCGGGTCGGCCTCTCCCCCCGAGGCCTTGCCGTGATACCACTGCGAGGGACCGTTGGGGTAGCTGAATTCGAGCTGGTACTGGCCCGGAGCGAGGTCGGCGACCTGGAACGCACCGGAGACGTCCAGGTCGACGTAGTCGAAGAATCCGGACGTGTTCGTGATTTCGAGGCTGGCACCGAAGCTGGCCTGCCCGTCGACCGTGAAGGTGCCGCTGATGCTGCCGGTGGAATCGGCCGCGTAGGCAGGCGCTGCCACCCCCGCGAGGGGCACCGCCAGAATGAGGGCGCCCAGGGCGAATCGGGCGCGACGACGTGGGGACATTCGACCTCCAAGGATAAGGAGATGCCGCCGGCGCGATCGATGATCAAACTGACCGGGGGCAAGCGAAAAGTACCGCCGGCGGGAAGCACGCGATGACCCGATTTCCGTGACCCACGCAACAGCGGAGCGCGGCCGGCGGTCGGGTGCCGCGTCCGCGCCCCGTCCCGTGTCGCCAAACGCCTGGCCGGCGGGTAGAAAGACCGGCATGGCACCAGAAGAAAGTCCGCTGCTGACGCGGATCCGACACTCCGTCATCGGCGACGACCAGGTGATGTGGGGCCCGTACGGCGCGCGGCGGGTCACCTACGCCGACTACACCGCCTCCGGCCGCTCGCTGACGTTCATCGAGGACGTGATCCGGGACGAGGTGCTGCCCCGCTACGCCAACACGCACACCGAATCCTCCGGCACGGGGCTGCAGACCACCCGGCTGCGCGAGGACGCCCGCCGGATCATCCGGGACGCGGTCGGCGGCGACGACGACACCCTGGTCATCTTCACCGGCTCGGGGTCGACCGGCGCCATCGACAAGCTGATCGCCATCCTCGGCATCCGGATCCCGGCCGTGCTGGAGGACCGGTACCAACTGTCAGCCGCCGTACCGGCGGACGAGCGGCCGGTGGTGTTCATCGGGCCGTTCGAGCACCACTCCAACGAGTTGCCGTGGCGCGAGTCCCTGGCCGAGGTCGTGGTGATCCCCGAGGATCCGGACGGGCACATCTCGGCCGAGGCGCTGGAGGAGCAGTTGCGGCGGTACGCCGACCGGCCGCTCAAGATCGGCTCATTCTCGGCGGCGTCGAACGTCACCGGCATCGTGAGCGACAGCACCGCCATCGCCGAACTGCTCCACCGGTACGGTGCGCTGTCGTTCTGGGACTTCGCGGCCGCCGCCCCGTACGTCGACATCGACGTGACCGGGAAGGACGCGATCTTCCTCAGCCCGCACAAGTTCGTCGGCGGCCCCGGTACCCCCGGTGTGCTGGTGGTACGGCGGGATCTGCTGCGCAACCGGGTGCCGACGGTACCGGGCGGCGGCACCGTGGACTACGTGAACGCCACCGAGCACCGGTACATCGCCGATCCCGTGCGCCGGGAGGAGGGCGGCACCCCGGCCATCATCGAGTCGATCCGGGCCGGCCTGGTCTTCGCGCTCAAGCAGGCCGTCGGGGTACCGACGATCAAGGCGGCCGAGGAGCGCTTCCTCCGGCTGGCGTTCGAGTCGTGGCAGGCCAGCCCGAACATCGAGATCCTCGGCAACCGGCACGCCGAGCGGCTGTCCATCGTGTCCTTCGTGATCCGCCGCCCCGGCGGGCTGTACCTGCACCACAACTTCGTGGTGTCGCTGCTGTCCGACCTGTTCGGCATCCAGGCCCGGGGCGGGTGCTCGTGTGCCGGCCCGTACGGGCACCGGCTGCTCGGCATCGACCTGGAGCGCTCACACCGGTACGAGCAGGAGATCATCGCGGGTTGCGAGGGGATCAAACCGGGCTGGGTACGGGTCAGCTTCACGTACTTCATCTCCGACACGGTCGCCCGGTACATCGTCGAGGCGGTGCGCCTGATCGCCGAGTACGGCTGGTTGCTGCTGCCGGACTACCGGTTCGACCCGGCCGCCGGGCTGTGGCGCCACCGCACCGGTCTCGTCGAGCCGCCGCTGCGGCTGGACCAGCTGCGGTACGGCGCCGACGGGGTGCTGCGCTACCCGGCCCGCCACGAGGAGGCGCCGGAGAGCGCGCTGGCGGGCTACCTGGACGGCGCGCGGGCGCTGTTCGCGACGCTCACCGGCCGGGAGTCCCCGGACGGGCGGCCCGGGGACCGGATCTCCGCGCGGTTCGAGGAGCTGCGCTGGTTCGAGCTGCCGGACCAGTGCCTCGCCGACTGACCTGACTGAGGCGACGACCCGACCGAGCCGACCGACCCGACCGAGCCGGCTGATTACATCATTACGCGCACAGCGAACCTGCGGCCGGCATGGGTCGGGGACGGCGGGACGTTGAGCACGGCATGGAACCTCTCGACGCGTACAGCCAGGTCGTCACGACCGTGGCGGCGAAGGTGCTGCCCTCGGTGGCGGCGCTGTCGGTGCGCACCGCCCAGGGCGGTGGGGCCGGATCCGCCGTGGTCTTCACCGACGACGGCTTCCTGCTGACCAGTGCACACGTGGTGGCCGGCGCACCCGGCGGAACAACGGGCGGCGGCGCCGGCGGCGGAGTCGTGGCCTTCGGCGACGGCAGCGAGTCCCGCTTCGACGTGGTCGGCGCGGACCCGCTGGCCGATCTCGCGGTGCTGCGCGCCCGGTCGATCGGCGCACCCCCGGCCACCCTCGGCGACGCCGACGGGCTGCGCATCGGCCAGCTCGTGGTGGCCGTCGGCAACCCGCTCGGGCTGGCCGGCTCGGTGACGGCGGGAGTGGTGAGCGGCCTCGGGCGGTCGATCCCGGCCCGGGACGGCCGGCACGTGCGGCTGATCGACGACGTGATCCAGACCGATGCCGCGCTGAACCCGGGGAACTCGGGCGGCGCGCTGGCGGACTCGTCCGGCCTGGTGATCGGCGTGAACACCGCGGTCGCCGGGTACGGGTTGGGCCTCGCGGTACCGATCAACTCCACCACCCGGCAGATCATCTCGGAGCTGCTGTCGACCGGCCGGGTACGCCGGGCCTGGCTCGGTGTCGCGGGCGCCCCCGCCCCGCTGCCGCCGCAGGTGTCCGAGCGGATCGGCCAGCGCATCGGGCTACGGGTGGTCGAGGTCGTACCGGGCAGCCCGGCCGGGCTGGCCGGGCTCTACCTGGGCGATCTGATCATCACCGCCGGCGGGAAGCCGGTGGCGAACGTACAGGCGTTGCAGCGCCTCATGCTGGGCCCGGCGATCGGCAGCCGGTTGCCGATCACCGTGCTGCGCAAGGGCGCGCTGGTCGACGTCGTCGCGGTACCGGCCGAGCTGCGCGTCGACGCCTAGCTGCCGGCGTCGACGGGCAGCCGCCGGCGCGACGGGCAGCCACCGGCCTCGACGGGCAGCCGGCGTCGACGCGTAAGCGCCGAGCGTCAGCGGTCGCCGAGGTGGGCCAGCAGGTCCTGCCGGGTGATCACGCCGCGCGGCTTCCCGTCGACGAGCACCAGGGCGGCGTCCGACTTCTCCAGCAGCGCGACCGCCTCGGAGACCGGCTGCCCGCCGCCGATCACCGGCAACGGTGGCGCCATGTGCGGCTCGATCATGTCGTGCAGGTGGGCCTGCCCGGTGAACACCGCGTCGAGCAGGTCCCGCTCCGAGATCGACCCGGCCACCTCCCCGGTCACCACCGGCGGCTCGGCCTTCAGCACCGGCAGCTGGGAGACGCCGTACTCGCGGAGCACGTCGATCGCGTCGCGTACCGTCTCGGTCGGGTGCACGTGCACCAGTTCGGGCAGCTTGGCCCCCTTGGACTCCAGCAACTCCACCACGGTCGCCTCGGCCCCACCGGCCGACAGGAAGCCGTAGCGCGCCATCCAGCCGTCGTCGAAGATCTTCGACAGGTACCCGCGCCCGCCGTCCGGCAGCAGCACGACCACCACCGCGTCCGGGTCGGCCGCCTCGGCCACCCGTACCGCGGCCACCGCCGCCATCCCGCAGGAACCGCCGACGAGCAGCCCCTCCTCGCGGGCCAGCCGCCGGGTGAACAGGAACGACTCCTTGTCCGACACCTCGATGATGTCGTCGCAGATGCCCCGGTCGTAGGTGACCGGCCAGAAGTCCTCGCCGACCCCTTCCACGAGGTACGGCCGGCCGGACCCGCCGGAGTACACCGAACCCTCGGGATCGGCGCCGATGATCCTGACCCGGCCGCCGGAGACCTCCTTGAGGTACCGGCCGATCCCGGAGACCGTGCCGCCGGTACCCACACCCGCCACGAAGTGGGTGATCCGCCCGTCCGTCTGCTCCCAGATCTCCGGGCCGGTGGTCTCGTAGTGCGACAGCGGGTTGTTCGGGTTGCTGTACTGGTCGGGCTTCCACGCCCCGGGGATCTCGTTGGCCAGGCGGTCCGACACGTTGTAGTAGGACCGCGAGTCCTCGGGCGCGACCGATGTCGGGCAGACCACGACCTCGGCGCCGTACGCCGTGAGCACGTTGCGCTTGTCCTCGGACACCTTGTCCGGGCAGACGAACACGCAGCGGTACCCGCGGAGTTGAGCGACCAGGGCCAGCCCGACGCCGGTGTTGCCGGAGGTCGGTTCGACGATCGTCCCGCCCGGACGCAGCAGGCCGGCTTTCTCGGCCGCCTCCACCATCCGCACCGCGATCCGGTCCTTCACGCTGCCGCCCGGGTTGAGGTACTCCACCTTGGCGAGCACCGTTGCCGGAAGCCCCGCGGTCACATTACGCAGCCGCACCAGCGGCGTGTTACCGATCAAGTCGACGACGTTGTCGTAGTAGCGCACGCGGCGAGTGTAGTGCCGGCGCGCCGCCCCGCCGGGACGATCGGTCGACGAGACCCGCGGATCGGCGGAGCCGGCGGTCAGTGTGCCCGTACCCGGCCCGGGATCGTCTGGGCGCGACGGCGCTCCCAGACCAGGAACCGTTCGGTCTCCGACAGCACCGCGCCGGCCAGCCAGACCGCCACGAACGAGTCGTCCACCAGGCCGAAGACCGAGAAGATCAGCTCCGGTACGAAGTCGACCGGCGACACGATGTAGAGCAGGGCCAGGACCATGCCGAAGACCCGCCACTTGCCGTCGTAGCGGCCCGACACCGTGGCGCCGAACAGCCGGGGCAGCGCCGCCACCCGCTGGCCGAGCGACGGCCCGCCGCGGTGCGAGGTACGGATCGCCGACCAGAGTGCCGTCAGCGCTGCCTTTCGGCCCAGTCGCGCCATGGGTGCCTCCCTCGGTTGCGGGCCGGCCATTCCACCCTCGCGGGGGTTTGTCCGGTCCTGCCGGCCGGTCCGTGACATAGTGCCCAGTGCCATAGTGCCCAACGGGGCAAAATCTGACGCATGAACCTCGATGAGGCAGTGGACGTCCTGCGCACCCAGCACCACGCCGTGCTCGCCACCTGGCGGTCCGACGGAACGCCGCAGCTCAGCCCCGTGCTGGTGGCGATCGACGAGGCGGGGTACCCGGTGATCAGCAGCCGGCAGACCGCGTACAAGGTCAAGAATCTGCGCCGGGATCCGCGCGCGTACCTGTGCGTGTTTCCGGACACGTTCTACGGCAACTGGGTGCAGGTCGACGGCACCGTGCACGTGGTCGACCTGCCCGAGGCGATGGAGCCGCTGGTGGACTACTACCGCCGGCTCTCCGGCGAGCATTCCGACTGGGACGCCTACCGGGACGCGATGGTCCGGGACCGGCGGGTACTGCTGCGGATGACCATCGCCAAGGCCGGTCCGGACCGGGCCGGCTGATCCGTCCGATCCTCCGTCCGGTCCTCCGTCCGGTCCTCGGTCCGATCCGATACGGCCCGACCGGGTCGACCAACGGGCAACGGGGCGATAACCGCGCCAAGCAGACCGAAATGTGACCGACTTTCTACGGCGACAGAGCTAGCCTCGAAGATCTGGAGGAGCGACCGGGCGTTTCGACGGGGGGCGAGGAATGGGGCGAATCGAGCGGGTACGACGGGTGGCTGTCGCCGCCGCGTACGGTGGCGGCGGCGTCGGCCTGGTGGGCGTGCTGGCGGCGGGCACCCTGATCGGGCAGGCCAAGCTGGCCCGGCGCGCGATCGGCATGGCACAGTCCCCGCCGCCGCGCTGCGATGGCGTCTACGGCGCCGGATTCGGCGCGTCCGACGGTTCGACCCCGCTCAAGCTCGCCGTGCTCGGCGACTCCTCGGCCGCCGGGTACGGCGTCGACCTGCCCCGGGAGACCCCCGGCGCGCTGCTCGCCGCCGGACTCGCCGAACGGCTGCACCGGCCGGTGGTGCTGCGCAGCATGGCGGTGGTCGGCGCGGAGTCCGCCGGCCTGGTACCGCAGCGGCAGATCGCCCTGGAGTGGCAGCCCGATCTGGCGGTCATCCTGATCGGGGCGAACGACGTGACCCACCGGGTCCGGTTGCCGATCGCGGTGGCGAACCTGGCCGAGACGGTACGGCGGCTGCGTGAGGCGGGCATCCAGGTGGTCGTCGGCACCTGCCCCGACCTGGGCACCATCCAGCCGATCGGGCAGCCCCTGCGCTGGGTGGTCCGGCGGTGGAGCCGGGAGATGGCCGCGGCCCAGACGATCGTCGCGGTCGAGGCCGGCGCCACCACGGTGTCCCTGGGTGACCTGCTCGGACCGGAGTTCGCCGCGGCGCCGGAACGGATGTTCAGCTCCGATCGGTTCCACCCCTCCGCACTCGGCTACGCGGCCGCGGCGGCCGCGATACTGCCCACGCTGGTCGAGGCATTACGGCCGCAGCCGGAAGCGCAGCCGAGCCTTTCCCGGGACGAGGGGGTACGGTCGTTGGCGCAGGCAGCGGTGGAAGCGGTCGATCGCGCCGGCACCGAAGTCCGCGGCGCCGAGGTCGCCGGCCGGGAGAACGGACCGGCCGGGCGGTGGGCGCAGCTACGGCACCGGGTACGCCAGCTCACCGAGCGACCACACGACCCGCAGACGGCCCACTCCACGCCGGCACAGCCGTCTGCCGTGGAGTGACGGAGCGGAGTGGAGTGCGCGGATGGGCATCGTCAGGCAGGCCGGTAGGCAACTGGGCAGGGCGACCGCGATCACGGTGATCGCCAGCGCCATCGGCGGGACGGTGCTGCTGGCCGCGCAGGCACTGGCGGCGCGGACCCACCGGTACGCGCGGCCCGACCTCACGCTCGCGATGCGCACCTCGGTCGGCCCCCTCAGCGCCCCCGCCCTGCGCCTGGTGCTGCTCGGCGACTCGTCGGCGCTGGGCGTCGGCGTGGACCGGGTCACCGACACGGTCGGCGGACGCCTGGCCGAGTTGCTCGCCGGCGGTGCGGAGAGTGACGGGCGGCGCATCGAACTGTCCAGCGTGGCGGTGTCCGGCTCCCGCGCCGAGGACCTGGCCACCCAGGTCGCCCGCGCGCTCGTCGGCGACCGGCCGGACGTGGCGGTGGTCCTGATCGGCACGAACGACGCCATCCGGCCGGGCCGGCCCCGGCGGTCCGCGGCGCATCTCGCCGGGGCGGTACGCCGGCTGCGCGACGCCGAGGTGGCGGTGGTCGTGGGGACCTGCCCGGACCTCGGCGCGGTACGCGCGTTCGCGCCGCCGCTGCGCCAACTCGTCGGGCTGGTCGGGCGCAGGGTCGCCGACGCCCAGTCCGGGGCGGTACGGGCGGCCGGCGGGATCCCGGTCGACCTGGCCCGGCAGGTCGGCCCGGTCTTCCGCGCCGATGCCGGGACCCTGTGCCACGACGGGTTCCACCCGTCGGCCGACGGGTACCGGGTCTGGGCCCATGCGCTGCACCCCGCGGTAGCGGAAGCGGCCGGCGTCACCTCGCGGTGACACCGGCCGCCGGTGCTTGCTACCTCCGTTACAGCAGCCGCTCGCGGGCCGGCACTCGGGCCGGACCGGTCAAAGCAGCCGCTCGCGGGCCGGCACTCGGGCCGGACCGGTCAACGCAGCCTCTCCGCCAGCAGGAACGGCAGGCCACGCGGTGAGCCGCGCCCCGTGACGTTGTCGTAGCCGCGGGCCGTCGCGAGCGACGAGTCGTGGTCGAAGGTGTTCAGCGAACTCGCCGTCGGCGTGGTCACCGCGATCGGCGACTTCGGCGGGGTGACGTCGTGGTACAGCGCCGAGGGCAGCGAGTACAGCAGCGGGTTGGCGAACCCGATGGCGTGGTGCCGGCCGGTGCTGGCCAGCGCCTGGATGCCGGCGAAGACCGGGCAGGCCAGGCTGGTACCGCCGATGTCACCGATCCCGAACACGCCGCCGACCGTCTGCCCGATGGCGAACCCGGTGTAGGGGTCGCCGATGGCGCCCACGTCCGGTACCACCCGCATCGGGGTCGCGCCGTTCTTCTTGGACAGGCTCGCCGGTACCGTGCCGCGCTGGTACGCCGGCTGGGTGAAGACGTAGCTCGTGCCACCGCCCGCGCCGTAGAGGAACGGCCCCGGCGGCGGGGCGCTGTACGTGGCCGGGGTGGTGGCGTAGTTGATCACGTCATGATCGGTGCCCCAGCCGGTCTCGAACTGGTAGTTGTTGTGCTTGTCGACGCCGAGGCTGGTACCGCCGACGGCGGTGACCATCGTGTCGGAGGCCGGGTAGTCCGGCTCCGCCTTGGTGGTGTCTCCGACCGTCACGTCGTCACCGTCGTCGCCCGACGAGAAGTACATGCCCATGCCCTCGATCGCCGCCTGCACGAAGATCGAGTGCTCAAGCTGGATCTCGTCCGCCGGCAACTCTTCGCCGGCGTTGCCGTACGAGTTGCTGACGATGTCCGCCGAGTGGTGCTGGACGACGTAGTTGAGCGCGTCATCGATGCCGGTGTCGCAGTTCTGCGCGCCGAAGTAGTGGACGGTGGCGCCCGGCGCGAGGCTGTGTACCGCCTCGACGTCCAGCGTCTCCTCGCCGTTCCAGGCGCTCTCGCCCGCGCACTCGTCCTGGAGGTTGAACGGCTGGAACAGCGTCTCGCTGTACTGGCCGCTCTTGAACGCCGGCTGGCCGAAGTGCGCGGCGTACGCGTTGGCGTCCGACAACATGGTCGGCGAGCCGTACGCGTCGATGATGGCCACCGTCACGCCGTGCCCGTTCTGCCCGGCCCGGATCGCGTCGGTCACCCCGTAGGCGCCCTGCAACTGTGCCGGCGAGTACCCGCAGATGTACGTCGGGAACTGCGTCTTGCCGTACGCCTCGGGCACTGTCTGACTGTTCTGGCCCCAGTAGGTGGAGCACTGCCCGACCGGCGGCGGGGTCGCGTCCGGCTTGGCAGCGTGGGCCGACGGCATGCTGCCATCGTTCGGCACCGACGCGCTCAGCGGCTTGCGCAGCAGCGCGCTGTCGTCCAGCCCGGTCACCTGCGCCACGTCGGGCGCGATCGAGGAGGGCACGGATACCGCCGTCGACGGCGCCCGAAGCTTCTTGCCCTTCCAGGAGTACGTCTTGAGGACCGTGCCGAACGCCTTGTTCACCTGCGCGACGGTGCCGGTCGCGGAGACCCACCGGTTGCCGTCGGCCACCGTGGTGACGTTGATGCCCTGGCCGGACAGGAAGCTCTTGACCCGGGCGACCGACGCGTCGGTCGGCGCGAACCGGGCGTTGAACTGCGCCGGCGTCAGGTAGCTCTGGTACTTGGCGCCGTTCGGGTCGGAGACCTGCGACGCCAGTTGTTCGGCCCCGGCCGCGTCCCGCAGCGGCAACGCGACGGTGAACGAGATCTGGTCCGACGATGCCGGGGCGCCGGCGGCGGCCGCGGGCGTCGCCCAGGATGGGCTGGTGCCCGACAAGGCGACCCGGTCGCCGGGAGACGCGGAAGCACCCGCGCTGGCCACGAACGGAACGACGAGTGCCGTGGCACCTATGGTGATCAGTGCCCTGCGAACTCGAAGAGACCGCATGGAACTCCTTTCGATGGCGGAGGGTTCCGGGCCGGGTTCGGCCGCGCACACTGCACCGCTGCCTCCCCTGGCCCGTGGACCATCACACGTGCCTGGTCACACCGTGTCAAGGCATCGAGACATGGAAAGGGTCCAACGGCGGGTACCGCACGTGGCCGCGGTACCTACCCGGCGGGGTACCGCACGTGGCCGCGGTACTTACCCGGCGGTAACCTGGCGGCATGACTGAAGCCGTCATCGTCGCCACCGCCCGCTCCCCGATCGGCCGCGCGGTCAAGGGGTCACTGCGCGACCTGCGCCCCGACGACCTCGCCGCCACCATCGTGCGGACCGCGCTGGACAAGCTGCCCCAGCTCGACCCGCACGAGATCGACGACCTCTACCTCGGATGCGGACTGCCCGGCGGCGAGCAGGGTTTCAACCTGGCCCGGATCGTGGCCGTCCTGCTCGGGTACGACTTCCTGCCCGGCGCCACCGTGACCCGGTACTGCTCCTCCTCGCTGCAGACCACCAGGATGGCGTTCCATGCCATCAAGGCGGGCGAGGGCGACGTGTTCGTCTCGGCCGGCGTGGAGACCGTCTCGCGGTTCGCCCGGGGCAGCTCCGACGGGCTGCCGTCGGAAGCCCAGGCGCTGGTCGGCGGCGGCTGGGAGAACCCGCTCTTCGACGGTGCCCGGGAGCGTTCGAACCAACGCGCGGCGGGTGGGGCCGAGTGGCACGATCCGCGCGAGGACGGCGAGGTCCCCGACGTGTACCTGGCCATGGGGCAGACCGCCGAAAACCTGGCGCAGCGCTGCGGCGTGACCCGCCAGGAGATGGACGAGTTCGGCGTACGCAGCCAGAACCTGGCCGAGAAGGCGATCGCGGACGGTTTCTGGGCTCGCGAGATCACTCCGGTCACGACGCCGGACGGCACCATCGTCGCCACGGACGACGGGCCACGGCCGGGCGTGACGCTGGAGGGGGTGGCCGGGCTCAAGCCGGTGTTCCGGCCGGACGGCCGGGTCACGGCCGGCAACTGCTGCCCGCTCAACGACGGCGCGGCCGCGGTGGTCATCATGAGCGACACCAGGGCGCGCGAGCTGGGCATCACCCCGCTGGCCCGGATCGTGTCGACCGGCGTGACCGCGATGTCCCCGGAGATCATGGGTATCGGCCCGGTCGAGGCTTCCCGCCAGGCGCTGGCCCGCGCCGGCATGACCATCGACGACGTCGACCTCGTGGAGATCAATGAGGCGTTCGCCGCTCAGGTCATCCCGTCGTACCAGCAGCTCGGCGTACCGCTGGAGAAGCTGAACGTGATGGGCGGCGCGATCGCGGTCGGGCACCCGTTCGGGATGACCGGTGCACGGATCACCGGTACCCTGCTCAACGCTTTGAACTGGCACGATAAGACGATCGGCCTGGAGACGATGTGCGTCGGCGGCGGCCAGGGCATGGCGATGGTGCTCGAACGCCTCTGAAGATGCCGCTCCTCGGCCGGGCCGGCCGGGGTCGGCGTCAGGTCCCGTTCAGCGCGGACCGGGTGCCGGCGACCGCCTCGGCCGCGTCGGCGATGACCTCCGGCGTCGGCCCGGCGACCAGCAGATCCCGGGCGATCACCTTCACCTGGTCCGGCAGCACGAGATCGCTCTCCAGCCGGGGTACCTCGTGGGTGGGGTGCCCGGTGAGCCCGGCCTCCAGGTCTGCCAGTCGCTGCGCCAGGGCATGCACGGCGGCGGCACGGGTACCGCCGCCGGACGCGGTGGACGTCGCCCAGCGCGACTGCGTCCACTGTGCGATCTGGCCGACCAGCCGGTCCACCGAGCGGGCCAGCTCGTCCACGGTCATCGGCGAAGGTAACCGAGCATGCGCAGGATCTGCCAGTACAGGTAGATCAGGCCGACCAGGATGCCGAACGCGCAGTACCAGGCGTAGCGCACCGGCAGCTGGTACCGGATGCCCCGCTCCACCGCGTCGAAGTCGAGGATGAAGGTCAACGCGCCGACCACGATGCAGGCCAGGCTGAACACGATCGCCAACCCGCTCGGCCGGTCGGCCGGGCCGTAGGCGACCAGCCCCGGGTTGTGGCCGAACGCCGAGAACAGCAGGTTGACCAGGCTGAGCGCGACCACGCCGATCAGTGCGCCGATCACGAACCTCGCGAACCGGGGCGTGGCCCGCAGCACCCGGAACTTGTAGAGCACCGCCATGCCGGCGAACACGCCGAGGGTCCCGGCCGCGGCCTGGACCACGATGCCCTGGTAGAGCTGCTCGAACTGGCGGCTCACGACGCCGAGCACGACGCCCTGGCAGATCGCGTAGAGCGAGATGACGATCGGGTTGGTGATCCGGCGGAGGGAGATCACCAGGACCAGCACGAGGCCGGCGATCACGGAACCGGCCACGGCCAGCCCGACGACGGCGCCGGTGCGCAGGGTGGCCCAGGAGATCGCGGCGGTGATCACTGTCAGCGCGATCAGCGCGACGGTGCGGGTCACCACGTCGTCGATGGTCATCGGGCGGCTGACGCCGGTCGGCGTGATCAGCGACGGGTACCCGCCGGAGTTGGGGCCCCCGTAGCCGGGCGGGACGGCGTACCCGTCCGCCGGCGCCTGGGCCGTGCGCTCGGCCTGGGCGACACTGCCCAGGCGGGTCAGTATCGGATTGGAACTCTGCACGGCCGCCTCCACCTTCCGGAGATCACCTGATCTGCCCAGCGTACCCGTCCGCCACCAGATCACCGGGGTACGGGCGGCAAAATGATCATGTTGTCCACCGAGCCGGACCGGTACGGAGGGTGCCCGGGGCGGGACTCGAACCCGCACGCCTTTCGGCCGCCGCTTTTAAGGCGGCTGTGTCTGCCTGTTCCACCACCCGGGCAGGGTCGGCT
>DASXOA010000333.1:0-35205 GCA_036494675.1 Rugosimonospora sp. | reverse complement strand
AGCGGAACGACAGCGAACAAGGCGACGGAAGCCGCGCTGGCCGCCTACCCGGGTGGCGTCGTCGACCGTGTCGTGCAGCTGAGCAACGGCGAGTACGAAGTCCACAACATCGGCGTCAACTGGCCGCACCACGTCTTCGTCGACCAGAACTTCACCGTCGTCGGCGCCGACTAACCGTCACGGTAGAGCGATACACCGGCTCGGGCGGCTCCGCGAAAGCGCAACCGGTGGATGATCGAGGCGTTTCCCAAGGCCAAGCGGACCGTTGTGCGGTGATTTTCGGTGTCAACGGGGAAGAGCTAACCGAGGCGTCGGTCAGGGCCGCCCGCGGTGGCGTTCCGGGGCGCCCAGAGCCCGGCGATGTGGCAGAGGAGGGACGCATGAGGGCAGTGGTACTGCGGGGCACGTGTGACATCGCCGTGGAGGAGGTGCCGGACCCGGACATCGAAGCGCCGGACGACGCGATTGTCGCGGTCACGTCGTCGGCGCTGTGCGGCTCGGACCTGCACATGATCGAGGGCCGGATCGGGCCGGATGCCGGTCTGCGGTTGGGCCATGAACCGCTCGGCGTGGTCACCCGGGTGGGTCCTGGTGTGTCGCGGATCCAGCCCGGCCAGCGGGTCGTCGCGCCGACGCACATCTTCTGCGGTACCTGCGACATGTGCGCCCGCGGCTACTCGGCCGCGTGCCTGCGGGTCAACCCGGGCCGGGCCGGCGCCGCCTACGGGTATCCGGGGATGGGCGGGTACCCGGGTGCGCACGCGGAGTATCTGCGGGTACCGTTCGCCGACGCCAACCTGGTGACGCTACCCGGCGAGCCGGGCGACGAGTACGAGGACCACTTCGTGCTGTTGGCCGACGCGTTCGTCACCGGCTGGCACGCCACCGAACTGGCCGGTGTCGGGCCGGGTGACACGGTGGCGGTCTTCGGCGCCGGCACGGTCGGGCTGCTCGCCGTGCATGCCGCGATGCTGCGTGGAGCGCGGGAGGTGTACTGCGTGGACGCGGTACCGGATCGGCTGGCGGTGGCGGCGGACTTCGGCGCGGTACCGGTCGACGCCGGCAGCCACGATCCGGTCGAACGGATCCGCGCGTTGCGCGCGCCGACCGCGATCGACCCGTTGCTCGGCGGGGTGGACTGCGGCATCGACGCGGTGGGGTTCCAGGCCAAGGATCGGGCGGACTGGTCGCGGGAGAATCCGGGTCAGGTGATCGACGATCTGGTCCGGCTGGTCAACCCGGCCGGTCGGCTCGGCATCGCCGGGGTGTTCACCCCCCTCGACCAGGCGGCGCAGGGGCCGGCCCGCCAGGGGCGGTACGAGATTCCCTGGGCGGCCCTGTTCGGTCAGGGGGTACGCGTCGGCTTCGGTCGCACCCACGACGTGCGCTACACCCGCCTGCTGCGCGACCTGGTGGTATCCGGCCGGGCCCGTCCCGGCCATGTGGTCACCCGGCACGTCGGGTTCGACGACGTGGCCCACGCTTACACCGCCTTCGACCGCCGCGAACCCGGCCACGTGAAGGTGGTCCTCCGGCCCGGTTCCCACTGACCCCGAGACGCCAACCGCAGACGAGAAGGCCATGGCACCGCGGATCGAGCCCATCGATCCGTACCCGGATCACGTCAGCGGCTTGCGTGTCTGCCTGGCCGGCTATTGGCCGCTGGACCTCTTGATGGCTTCTTCGGTGACGGGAGTGAAGAGATTGACGAGGTTGCCGTCGGGATCGCGGAACAGCACGGAGCGATTCCCCCAGGGCATCGTTGTGGGCTCCTGCACCCACTCGCTCACGAGGGTTTTGAGCCGCTCGTATTCTTCGTCCACATCGTCGACCTGGAACTCGATGATCACGGTGTGGTTGTCCGCTGGGCGGGCCGCGTTGTTGAACAACTGTGCCGTCTGGGTGTCGCCGAAGGCAATGGTGCACGACGGCAGGCGCAGCTCAGCGAAGACAGGCGCGGGCCAGACTGCCGAGACCCCGGTGACCTGTTCGTAGAACTGGACCACCCGCTGAGGATCGTCGGTGATCATGCGGATAGAGGCGAACTTCATGGGATTGCTCCCCTTCCGTGAGTGATGGACTTGCGCTACGCTACTGTAGCGTAGCGCAACTGGTCAACAGCGGAAAACGGGTTCCCATGGCAAAGAAGAGAGCTCCGGCACCGGTCGAGCCGCGACCTCGCGCGAGGGATCGGGGATGAGCGACACGGCAGCCCTCGACCCCCGCGTGCTGGTGTCCCGCGAGCGCGTGCTGACGACAACGCTGGACCTGCTGATGGAGACCGGCTTGGGTGAGCTGACCATCGACGACATATCCCGGCGTTCGGGGGTCGCGAAGACCACCATCTACCGGCACTGGGCCAACCGTTCGGCGCTGGTGATCGACGCCTGCTCGCGGATGACCGACAGTGAGGAAGCGCCGCCTGAGACCGGTTCCCTCGACGGCGACCTCAGAACAATCTTGACGAACATCGCCGGCCTGCTGGACACGGCGCGGTGGTCGTCGATCGTGCCCTCGATCGTCGACGCTGCCGAACACGATCCCGAGTTCGCCGACATCCACAGCAGAATCCAGCACGGGCACGCCGCTCCGCTGAGAGCGGCGCTCGACCGAGCAGCCCTCAGTGGGGAGATTCCGTCGACTACTGACCGCGACGCCATCGCCGCCGCCCTGTTGGGGCCGCTCTTCTACCGCCGTTGGTTCTCTCGCCAACAGATTGACGCCGAGTTCGTGGACCTGATCGTAAGGAGCGCCGTGGGGGGCCTGCACCGAGACCCTCCCGGGCCGAAGCGAGCGGGCCGCTCGGGGCGGCCCTAACGACCTTCAACCATGAGGCACACGGTGCTGCTCAGTCGACGACGAGCTGGAAGTTCACTGGACGGTTGCCGGGGAACGCAATGCGACCGGACGCGTCTTCCATCTTGAATCCCGCGAAGCAGAAGCCTGGGCTGTTCGGGGCCGCGACCGTCACTGTGATGTCGACGAATTGACCTGGCTCGGTGTCTTCGATCGGTACATCGGTGACGGTCTGGCACTGGTCGCGCTGTTGCGGGAGGTCGACGCGATGCAGGACGTATCCACGCCACGGCACGGTCCCGATGTTCTTGAATCGCCAGGTTTTGGTGGACACACCGCGGCGCTGGACGTGTGTGCAGTCCGGCAGCGTGATGTCCGCGATGAAGGCACCCGCGTCACCCGGATGCAGTGATGACGCGGCCGGCGGGTTGGGCTGCCGCATCGGACAGTCGGCCGCCGTCAGGGGCTGGGCAGCCGCCGACGATCGGGGTGAGAATCCGTGCCGGTACTGCGGGCTGTCCGCCCTGGAAGCTACGACGTCGACGGCCACCGAGCCGGCCGCCAGTGTGACGGCGAGGGCCGTTACCAGGACAACGTGCCGAAGCCAACGTCGCGGCGCCTGGACGGGGGCAGATGGCGGGGCGTCCCTGGCGTCGTCCACCTCGGCCTTTTCGTCGGGGCCCTCGCGGGGCTCCGAGGTGTCTGGCGACCTGGCCGCAGACCGAACTACCTGATGTGCCTGCTCCCACCGCTCGCGGAATTCGGCAGGGTCGGCGAAGCAGGCCTTGACGAACTCCGCTGTGGTCGCCCAGTTCGGCAGGCGGTGGCCCTGCGCGGCGTCGTGCAGTGTCGTGTGCGAAATGGCGTGCGATCGACCGGACATTGTCCGGAAGGACGGCGAGCCCGCTGAGGTGCGCAGCGCGCGAAGCACAGCTGCGAACTGCTCAATCGCCTCCGCACGCGGCGTCGCCACACGGTCGACCACACCCTGCTCCTGCCACTCGTTCAACGCGCCGCAGCCTCGACAACCCGCGAGAGAGGTTACCGCGCATCGAATGAGCAAGGTAGAGGTTGATCGTGAGAGGCGGATGTGCTGGAGCGTTTGAGGGCGGGCCGCCGGCTACACAGTCCTGGCCGGCGGCCCTCAGTCCTCCCGATCGGTTCAGGTCACGATGTCAGCGCGATGTTGTCGTAGTAGTAGTTCAGGATCGTCGAGTAGCTGTCGCCGTCATTGGCCAGGTCGCGCGAGCCGTACTGGGACATCCAGTTGCCGGTGACCCAGCCCCCGCACGCAGTGGTCGTGGAGCAGTATTGCGCCTGCAGGATGTCCCCGCCGCGCGTCATGCGGGTGCCCCACGTCGCGTCGACCGCGGCGCTGGTCGCGGTCGTCGCCGAACCAGGCTTGTAGACCTGACTCAACGTGGTGTCGTAGACGTCGAAGCACGCGCCGCTCGAGGTCTTGCGTGTCGAATGCAGAGCCCAATACCAGCCGAAGCTCTTGACCGCCATCGCTCCGGCCTTGAGCGACTCCGGCGGCCAGCTCGTGATCCACTCGTTGGGCAGGACGTTCTTGACGTAGGTCTTGAAATCGACTCGGTCGACTGTTCCCAGCGAGACCCGGTACACGAGGATGGACGTGGGCAGCTTGCTGTTCGTGCCGTCGGTCGTGCATCCGGTCGGCGGTGTAGCGGTGAAGAACTGGTGTGAGGCGTTGTTGTTCTTCAGGGTGGCGTTGAGGTTGCCCTTGGCCCCGGATGCGAAGTCCTGGTATGACCCGGCGTAGCCGGTGTTGAAATACACCCGTACGGTCCCGCTGCTGCGGTTCCACACCGACGCGGCGTTGTTCTTGACGCAGATCCCTTGGCCGCTGCCCGAACCCTTGAAGTCGTAGCAGCTTGGCTCGGTCGTGCCGTAGTCGCTGACCGAGCCGGTGAAGTCCGACACCGCGCCCTGCTCGTCGCTGTTGTAGTAGTAGCAGAACTCGCCGCTGTCGCACACGCCGTCGCGCGAGGCCGCACTGGCCGGCTGGGCAAGGGCGAGTATCGGTGCGGCGAGTGCCAGGGTGGTCGCCGCCGAGGCGAGGATGCGGTGGAGCATCTTCATTCCTTGTACTCCTTCTTGTCTCATCGAGTGCAGGCCGAGGACCGGCCAGTGGCGACGATCAATGGCTCGCGGCCCGCGAACCGGCGATCCCAGGACGGTCATCACTGTGGACGGGGGAGTGTGCGTACGGAAGACCGACGCTGTCCGAATCGCGGCGCAGCCTGTCAGCATGCCTGCCACCTGGGCACAGTGGGTGTTGTCAGAACCGCATCCGGAGTTGTCTTACACCCGGCGCGAGCCCTGCCGACCCGGGTGCGACCGGAAATGCGTGGGCTGTGCCCGGACCGGGAGCCGATCCATGGCGGCGTTGAGGGTGTGTTCGTTGCCGCGTACCTGGTGGGACACGGCGGATCGCGGACGACGGAGGTCGGCAGCCGGGCTACTGAAGATCGAATTAAGAAAATCAAGGTTTGTGCGTTGACATCTTAAGAAAATCAACATACAAATGAATGGCAAGCGCGTCGCCGAGAGTAAGGGAGCCGAGGGTGGACTGGCAGGAGCTGACTGACCTGACGCGTGGTGGGCCGTTCGTGGTCGAGCGGGTCCGCCTCACCGGCAGCGGTGTCGTCGTCGAGGGCCAGTTCGAGTTGCCGCAACTGGCTCAGCTCAGCGTCGACGACCAGGTGTTCGTTGCCGCGTTCGTACGGTCGCACGGTTCCATCAAGGAGATGGAGCGGATCTTCGGGGTGAGCTACCCGACGATCAAGTCCCGGCTGAACCGGATCGCCGAGCACCTCGACTTCGTCGACAGCGACCCGGCGCCCAGCGGCGCCGACGTCGTCGACCGCCTGCGGCGGGGGGAGATCAGCGTCCAGGAGGCGCTGGCCGAGCTGGAGAGGTCCCGATGATCCCGAACCTGGTCACGGTACGCCATCGCCGTCCCGACGGTCGCTGGCTGCGGCTGTACGTCCCTGTCCTGCCGGTGCTGCTGGTGCTGTCACCGCTGCTGCTCCTCGCCGTGCTGGCCGGACTGGTCGCCTGCCGCGTTTTCCGGGTCAGCCCGGTGGGCGCGCTGCGCGGCACCGGGCAACTGCTGTGCGCGCTGCCCGGTAGCCGGTTCGAGATTGAGGACGGCCAAACGGCCGTGCTGGTAAGCGTCAGATGAGTCAGAGGAGGAGCAACACATGAACGAGCAGCGCCGCCAGATCCTGCAGATGCTGGCCGAGGGCAAGATCACCGCGGACGAGGCCGAGCGGCTGATCGACGCCGTCGAACGAGAACAGCCCGAGTCGCCGCCGGGAGGCGCGCTCCGCCCGAAACCCCGACCCAAGTACCTGCGCGTGGTGGTGAACGACAACTCCAGCGGCGACGGGCCGAGCCGGGTCAACGTCCGGGTCCCGCTACAGCTGCTGCGCGCCGGGGTCCGGCTCACGAGCCTTGTCCCTCCGCAGGCGCTCATCAAGCTCAATGCGGAGCTGGACAAGTCAGGGGTACCGATCGACCTCACCCAGCTCAAGCCGCAGCACATCGAGGAGCTCATCGAGCAACTCGATGAGCTCACCGTCGACGTCGACGACGCCGACAGCAAGGTGCAGGTGTTCTGCGAGTGACACCGCCACGACGCCGGACGCCCGCCCGGACCACGGGGTTGGGCGGCCGTCCGGCCGGCTGGCGGCCGCGGGTGACGGCCCGCGGTCGGCGTCATGAAGGGTGGAGAGGTGGATCCCGCGTTCGTACTTCTGCATAGCCTGTTGTTGGGACCTCAGACGTGGGCTCCGGTAGCAGCCAGGCTGACGGCCTCGGGTGCAGCGACGGCGGTGCCGTCGTTGCTGGACGTGGCCGATGCGGAGCCGCCGTTCTGGCCACGCGTCGCCGACAAAGTCAACGGCGTTGTCTCCCAACTGCCGCAGAGCCAGCCGGTTTTCCTGGTCGCGCACAGCAACGCCGGCCTGTTCGTTCCCGTCATCGTGCAGGCGGCTCGGCGTCCGGTCGCCGGGTGCCTGTTCGTCGACGCGAGGTTGCCGTCTCCTACCGGGCCGACTCCTGCCGCGTCTGCCGAGCGGCTGAGCATTCTGCGCACGAAGGTGACTGCGGGCCGGCTGCCGCAGTGGACGACGTGGTGGGACGAGGACGACGTCGCGCTGTTGTTTCCCGATCCGCAGACCAGATCGAGAGTCTCGGCCGAACAGCCCCGGCTTCCGTTGAGCTACTACGAGCAGCGGATACCTGTACCTGATGGCTGGGACAACCGGCCGTGCGGGTACCTGCTGTTCGGGCCACCGTACGATCGCATGGCGCAGGAGTCCCGGGAGCGTGGCTGGGACGTCGACCATGTCCCCGGCCAGCATCTGCACCAACTCGTCGATCCCGACACGGTGGCCGCTCGCATTGTCGCCATGACCGGCAAATGGGGCTTGTCGGCCGGCTGAGCCCAAGCGCGGCGAGCGGGCCCGCTCCCGGGCCCGCTCCCGTCACGGGTGGACCTGCGAGCCGGTGCCGAGGTCGAGGCGGATCGATTCGAGGAGAATGAACGCGGTGCTGGCGGTGTAGACGTCGGCGGCGGCGAGGACGCCGGTGTACTTCTTGATGACCGGCGCGGCCGCGTAGTCGACCTGCGCGGCCTGGTAGGTCTTGACCGCGGCCCAGCTGTTGTCGCCGTACTTGGCGAAGAACGGGGTCGGATCGACCGCGACCAGGGCCTTCTCGACGCCGTCGATGAGGTCGGCCACATACTGCTGGTAGACGACCATGTCGTCGCGGGTACCGAGCCGTCCCATGTGGCCGCCGATGTAGTGCTTCCAAGGGTACGCCATGGCTTTGGCCGGGGCGGCGATGGAGCCGGGGACGTCCTCGTTGAGGTTGAAGCTGTCGAACGGTACCCAGCCGGGCAGGTGGACGTCGACCAGCATGAGCGTGTCGTGGTCCGGGAAGTGGATGTAGCTGTTGTCGGGGGTGTGGTTCGTGCCGTGCCACGCCAGGTCGACCCGCTCCCCGCCGACCCGCAGCGTGTAGTGGGTGTCGAAGGTGACATCGGGTACCGGCCGGGTCGAATCGTTGTCGCGGACCAGCAGGCGCTTGGTCTCGGCGTGGCCGACCCGGATCACGTGCCGGCCGAACAATGACGAGGCGCCGAGGTGGTCGGCGTGGTGGTGGGAGTAGACGATGTGGGTCACCTTGTTGGACACGCCGTTGGCGGACGAGATCTGGTCGATGGCGCGCTGCAGGTTGTGCCCGATGGTGGGGGGTGCGTCGAACAGCACCACCCCGTCCCTGGTGGTCAGGAACGCCGCCTGGTAGGTGCCGTCGGTCACCCAGTACAGGTTCTTCTCCACCCGCCCGACGTAGTAGCCGTCCGCGTTGACGGCCGGACCGAGCGCGGACGGCGGGATGGGCGCATAGTCGGGCAGCGTGTCGTCGGCGGATGCCGGTTCGGCGAAGACTCCTCCGACCAGGGTGGCGATCGCGGGGACGGCCGCGATGGCCGCGCCACGCGCGAGGAGCGAGCGGCGGTTCGTAGACGTGGATGACATGCTCGTCCTTTCCAGACGTGCGACGGGACGGGGGATTCTCAGGCGCCGTAGGTCGGTACGATCGCGCCGCTGACCGGGTGGCGGCGTCACTGACGAGGTAGGCGATGATGTCGGCGATCGCGTCGGGTGAGACCGCGTGCGCCAGCAGGTCGGGAGGCAGGTACGGCCGGGTCTTGGGGGTGTCGATGAGTTGTGGCGCGACGGCGTTGACCCGGATCCCGAGCGGGCGTAGCTCCAGGTCGAGCACGCGGATGAGGTGGACCAGGGCCGCCTTGCTGACGCTGTAGGCGGCCACGCCGGCGCTCGGCTCCAGCCCCGGGCGGGCGGCTACGTGCACGATGGCGCCCGAACCACGTTCCCGCATGTACGGCGCCACGGCCTGGGTCAGCCACAGCGCGGTGCCCAGGTTGACGTCGATCATGAGCCGCAGGTCCTCGGGTGTCGCGTCGAGCGCCTCGCCCAGGCGGTACGTGCCGATGGTGTTGACCAGCACGCCGGGCGGACCCACCTCGACGGCGATCCGTTCGACGAGGCTCCTGGCCACGGCCGAATCGGTCGGGTCGCCCACCTCGTACCGGATGCCGTCGGGCAACTCCTTGAGCCCCTCCTCGTTGCGGTCGATGCCGACCACGGTGAACCCGGCGGCCACCAGCTTCTGCGCTGTCGCACGGCCAAGCTCGCCCGCCGCGCCGGCCAGGATCGCCACACGTTCGCTCATACCGCCACCTCCGTGGGAGTGCTCAAGAACGGGTGCCACGTCGCTACCCCTTCGCTCATGGGTGGACCTGCGAGCCGGTGCCGAGGTCGAGGCGGATCGACTGGAGGATGCTGAAGGTCGTGCTGGTGTTTCCGTCCCGCACCGATCGGGACGTGTCCAGATTTGCTGCCGGCATGGTGAGAAGTCGTCACCGGATTCCGGTGACCTACCGGCGATCGACGGGGCGCGCCAGAACCGCCGGATCGCCTCCTGCCGACCAACCTCACCCGGCCAGAGATCGCCGGGCAGTTGTCGGTCTCGCTGGACACCATCAACACCCACATCCGCCGGATCTACTCCAAGCTCGGCGCCACCGACCGGTCCTCGGCCGTACAGCGCGGTCGCGAACTGTGGCTGCTGTCAACCGGCCGTACCTGAGCGCCTGTGCGTTTCCGCGGCGGTTTCTGTGCGGGCCGGCCCGTAACGTGACGCGGACGCGTCCCGGGTCCTCGACTCTCACGGGACCGCTCTTGTCCGTGGTGTTTGAGGAGGTACGGCACATGGCCGAGCACCATCCGTCGGCCGGATGGGCCCCGGGAGGCCGCTGGTCCAGGCGTGCGGTTCTGCTGACCGGGCTGGCACTCGCCGGGTGCAGCCACCCGCCTCCCACCATTCAGGGGGAGGCTGATGACGACACTTCCGGCCGGCCCGACCGGGCCCTCCAGACGATCCTGGACCGCCGCAGCGCGGCCCTGCAACACAACGACGAGAAGACCTGGCTGGCCGATCTGGACTCCGCCAGCGACGCGCTGGTCCGCCAACAGAAGATGGTCTTCGCCAACCTGCGCCAGTTCACGTTCAGTAACTTCCGGTACCTGGCCGAGCACGCCACCGTGGATCAGGAGAAGGACGGCTCCTACACCATCTACCCGGTGGTCCAGGTGACCCAGTTGCCCAGCGACGCCGGGCCGGGAGGTGTCGCCCCGGCCGAGTCGTTCCGGTACCGCGTCGCCCACAAGGCCAACAAGCTGGTGGTTACCGAGATCCTCCCGGTGACCGAGGCGAATATCGAGGCGTTGGGGGTGGACACGCCGCTGGCGAATGCGCCGTGGAATACGACGGCGCTGAAGGTGATACGCGCCGGCGACGTCTGGCTGGCCGGTGACGACAGCGTCCCCGACCTCGGGCACTTCGCCAGCGCCAGCCAGGCGCAGGTACAGAAGATCGAGGCGTTGTGGGGGCAGCGCCTGCGCTTCCCGGGGTACGTGCTGTTCTTCACCAAGAGCAAGGACAACTTCGCGACCTGGTACGACTTCGGCAAGGCGACGAACTTCAGCGCCGATGTCGAGGGCGTGGAGATGCCACTGACCGGGGTACGCACCAACGGCGAGCTCTACGACAACCAGTACGCCGGCGCGCGGATCGTGGTGAACCTCACCAGCACGGCGCTGGGCGGTGATACCCCGGAACTGGTGATGCGCCATGAGCTCACGCACGCGGTCACCTCGCGGGCCACGGCGGTGAGCATGGGCGGCTTCGCCGGGGTACTCAGCGCGCCGACCTGGGCGGTGGAAGGCTTCGCCCGGTGGATGGAGACCCTGGAGTTTGACTCCTCGAAGTCCGGCGTCCGTTCCTCCGTCGCCTACGCCGTGGCCAATGGCAAGTTCACCGGCAAGTTGCCCGCGACGGACTCGTTCTACAAAGGCGACGCCTCGCTCAACTACGATCTCGGCGCCACGGTGTTCGAGTTCGTCGACCGGAACAAGGGCCGCGACGCCGCCGTGGAGTTGTACGCGCGGGTGGTGAGCAACAACGACCTGGAGGGCAGCCCGTTCACCGAGAGTCCCGCCTTCAACGACGCCTGCCAGCACGTGTTGGGCGTGTCGAGCGCGACGTTCCTGCAACAGTGGGCCGGCTTCGTCCGGCGGGGAGTCTGAGATGACGCAGCCACCACCTGGCCCACCGGCAGGGAGCCCGTATCCGCCGCCGCCTCCTCCATTCGGCTACCCGCCGCGGGCGGCACCGGTACCCCCGCTCACCGGCCACGCATCGACCTTCGGTGCCCCGTTTCCCGGCACCGAGTTTCCCGGCGCCCCTGTCTCCGGCACCGCGTTTCCCGGCGCCCCTGTCTCCGGTCCCGCGTTTCCCGGCCCACCGCCCGATGGGGCCGCCGCGGCACGCCGGGCCGGGAGCACGCGGCGGATGCTCATCGCGGCGCTCGTGGCCGGGCTGGTCGCGTTCCTCGCCGCCGGCGCCGGCTGCTTCGCCCTGGTCAGCGGCTCCCGGAATACGACCGGCCCGATCGACTGCGGCGGCGATCGGTGCATACCGACGCTGCGTGTCGGCCCGGTGGTTGACGCGCTCAAGTCACAGGGCCACGACTGCAACCTCGACGGCGGGGACTGGGTGTGCAAGCTGAGCATCGGCGCCGTCTACTACGAGGCAAGCATCGGCGCGGCCCCCGGCGACCAGATTTCCGAGGTACGGGGGACCGTGACCAAGCCGGAGGGTTCACCACTGAGCGCCCGCAGCGTGAACTACCTGGTATGGCTGGCCAGCCTGCCGTTCGCCGGCGACAAGCCGACCACGTCCCAGATCAGGACATGGGTCAGCGAGCGGGTCAAGGACAGCAAGGACTCCAAGGCCAAGATCAGCGGGTACGAGTACGAGCTGGATTCGTCGAACCAGCATGAGATCGCGTTCAGCGTCCGGGGGATGAGGTCATGACGTCGAAGGCCATGATGGCCGTGGTGGCCGCCGCGGCGCTGGTGGCCGGCGGGCTGGTCGGCGGAGGGGTCGGCGCGGTGGCCGCCGTGGCCAGCGCCAAGCCGCACGGACCCAGCGTGCCACCGCCGGTCGCCGACTTGCCCAACGGCAGCCAGCGGTACCTGCCCGGCGTCAAGGTCTCCGCCATCTCTGACGGGTGGCTGAAACAGAAGAACAACTGGACCTGCGAGCCCGACGATTCCAAGAGCGGCCCGTCCAGTGGGGCCAAGCAGCAGTTGAACTGCACCGCCTCCGGTGATCTGAGTTACCTGGTAAACGTGGAGATCGAGTACGACGACGAGACGCACGTACGGGTGGTTGACGCCGACTGCGCCCCGGTGATCAAGCCGGGCAACGCGTACTGCACGTCCACCTTCGGTAACCTGGCCGAACTCGTGGTCGGCGCCAGCAAGCCCGACCTGCAGAAGTCGGCACAGGACTGGGGAAGCCAGAACGCCGACAGCGACAACTCCACCACCATCGGCGGGGTACGGCTGGCGGTGACGCTGGACCCGCACTACATCGAGGTCACTCCGGAGGCCTGACCCGGCCGGTCGGCCGCCCGATCGGTACCGTTTCGTACATAGCCGCCGCTGTGGGTACGGTACAGCCGTGGAGTTCCGGTTGCTGGGCCCGGTGGAGTTGCGTCTCGGGGAGGAATCGGTACCGCTGGGCGGTCAGCGGTGCCGGGCACTGCTGGCCGCCCTGCTGCTGCGCGCCAACCAGACGGCGAGCCAGTCCTACCTGGCCGAGGCCGTCTGGGACCGACCACCGGCGGCCCCGGCGTCGAACGTCCGTACCCACGTCGCGGACCTGCGTGCCCGGCTTCGCCAGGCATTGGACGACGGCACCCGGCTGTCCGGCGGCCGGGGCGGCTACCGGCTCACGGTGGCTCCCGACGAACTGGACCTGTACCGCTTCGAGCGACTGGCGAACCAGGCCGGCCTCGCCGAGCAGCGGGACGACCTGGTCGGCGCCCGAGATCTGCTGTCCGAGGCGGTCGGGCTGTGGCGCGGGCAGCCCATGGAAGGGCTGTCGGTGGGGCCGGCACTGGTCGCGGAGGTGGCGCGGTTACAGGAGCGGCGGTTGGCCGTCGTCGAACGGTACGTGCTCGTGCGGTCGCGCCTCGGCGACCACGGGGACCTGGTGGCCGACCTGCGCCGGTTGACAGCCGAGTCACCGTTGCGAGAGAACCTGTGGCGACACCTGATCCAGGCATTGCATCAGAGTGGGCGTACCGGGGAAGCACTGGAGGCCTACCAGCGGGCGCGCCGCGTTCTCGTGGACCAGTTGGGCATCGAGCCGGGCCCGCAACTGCGCCGGCTGCACCGGGAGGTGTTGGCAGCCAACTCGTCAGCCACGCCCGCCCCGTCACCGAGAACTGCCTCACCCAACTCCCCGACACCCCGGCCTGGGCCGGCGCTCGCCGCCACGGAAGCGGACCGGTCGGCGGCCATCGGCGGGGCGCACCAGCTTCCGCCGGACATCGCCGAATTCACCGGCCGCGAGATCGAACTGCGGGAGTTGCTCGCCGCCGTCCCGGCCCCCGACCACACCGGTACGGCCCCCGTCATCCGCGCTATCGATGGCATGGCCGGCATCGGCAAGACCCGCCTCGCCATCCACCTGGCTCACCGGCTCATCCACAATGGACGGTTCGGCGATCTTCAGCTCTACGTCGACCTACGGGGCCACGCCAGCGAGCCACCCGCCGACCCGGCCACGGTGCTCGCCTCCTTCCTCGGCGCGTTCGGCGTACCCGAGGGACAGATCCCGGCGGACCTCCCGGCCCGCGCCGCCCTGTACCGCGACCGACTGCACGACAGGCACGCCCTGGTCCTGCTGGACAACGCCGCCAGCGAGGACCAGGTACTCCCGCTGTTGCCGCCCAGCCCGACCGGACTCGTCCTGATCACCAGTCGCCGGGTACTCGCTCTCGACGGGGCCCGCAACCTGTCGCTGGACGTGTTCACCGACCGGGAAGCCGAGGCCCTCTTCGCCCAGATCCTCGGCGGTGACCGGGTGGGCGCCGATCCCGCCGCCGTCCGCACCGTGGCCGACCTGTGCGGTCGGTTGCCGCTCGCGCTGGCCCTCGCCGCACGCCGGCTGAGGGCGAGGCCGGCATGGACATTCGCGGACCTGGCGGCGAGGCTGGCGCGCGACGGTGACCGGCTGGCCCAGATCGGTACCGGCACCCGCCGGGTGCGGGCCGTGTTCGACCTCTCCTACCAGGCGCTGCCGGCCGATGTGCAACGGCTGTTCCGGTTTCTCGGGCTGCATCCGGGCGACGATGTCAGTGTCGACTCGGCCGCGGCACTGGCCGACCTTCCCGTCCCGTCGGCCCGGGAACTGCTGGACTCTCTGGTGGACGAGCGGCTGCTGATTGCGACCAGGGCCGACCGGTACCGGTTCCACGATCTCATCCGGGTCTACGCCGCCGAACTGGCCGAGATACACGAGCCCGAAGCTTGGCGCCGGGCGGCCGTGGACCGGCTGTGCACGTGGTACCTGCGCCACGCGAACGCCGCCGCCGACCTGGCGTACCCCCAGATTCTCCGGATCCCGGCGGATCGGGACGCATCGCAATCGGCCGTCTTCGACGACTCCGCGCAGGCCCTGGCGTGGCTGGACGCCGAGCGCGCGAACCTGGTCGCCGCCGTGCGCCGGGGCATCGGGTGCCGGCCGTCGACCAGTGCCCGCCATCTCGCCGACGCGCTGCGCGGCTATCTCATGCTGCGCCAGGACCCCGCCTGGATGCCGCTCGCCCGGGCCACGCTGGCCGCGGCCACCGAGGACGGCGAGCCCGAGGGGAGGATCGCCGCGCACATGAGCCTGGCGCAAGCGTCGTCGTTCAACGGCGAGGCACTCGTCGCGATCGACCACTACACCGAGGCGCTGACGCTCAGCCAGGAGATCGGGTGGCGGGCCGCCGAATCCGCGATACACCGCAACATCGCGACCGGCTACTGGAGGCTGGGGCGGCTGACGGAGACCGTGAAGCATCTGATGAGCACGAGTGTCATCGAAGAGGAGGCCGGATCGCCGGTGGGCGCGGCGGCAACCCTGGGCAACCTGGGTACCGTCAACTTCGAACTGGGCCGGCTCACGGAGGCCGCCGACTACCACCATCGGGCGCTCGACACGTTCCGGGAGATCGACTCTCCGGCCGACATCGCCATGGCGCTGTCCAATCTCGGCGAGACATACGCCGCGCTCGGTCGGCACGACGGGGCGGTGGACCTGCTCGACGAGGCGCTCGCGCTGTCCGGCGAGATCGGAAACCGCAATGAGGAGGCGAGCGCGTTCACCAAGCTCGCCGGTATCCACCTTGACCGGGCCGACCTTCCGCGGGCGCTGGAACTGGCCCGGGCCGGCTCCGCGCTGGCCGGTGACTCAGGCGATCCGTACAACCGGGCGGAGGCACTGAGCATGCTCGGGGCCGTCCTGCACGACCTCGGCCGGTACCCCGAGGCGACCGAGCATCACGAGCAGGCGTACCACCTCGCTCGCCGCACCGGGCACCGGCACGGCATCATGCGGGCGCTAGCCGGTCTCGCCGCCGCGGAACACCGGCTCGGCCGGTCCGACGCGGCGCTCGCGCATGTACGCGAGGGCCTGGACATGGCCGCCGACACCGGATACCGCCTCTGCGAGGCGGAGGCTCTCACCTGCCTCGCCGGCATCCTGATGGACCGGAACGAGCGCGCCGAGGCGGCCGACCTCGCCCGCAGCGCGCTGCGCGTCGCCGAGGAAACCGGCCACTGGCGCACCCGGGTCCGAGCCACGGCCCTGTTGGATCCGGCCCCCGCGACCCGTTGACCGGCTTCTGATTAGCGGTTCGCGATGCCGATCCTGCGAGCCTGATCCGCGTCAGGGTCAAGGCCCGGACCTCGCCGTCTGGCCCGCGGCCGGGGCCGGGCGCGGGACACTCCAGCCGGATCCCCGGTTTACGGGACGAGTGGGTGGGTAGCCGACTCCGGTGCGCCGGGGACCTCTCGCCGAGAAGTATCCAGGCGCTGTCGTCCTTGTGGTCTGTTCCCTAGTGCCGTACCTGGTTCTCACGGTCGCTGTCCTTGTCTTGAGCAAGATCATCGCGGGCGACCTCGGCGTTTCGCGTTCCACGTTGAACGTGACCGTGAGCATGTCCGCCGGCGCCTACGCCGTGGGCACGTTACTGGCCGCGCAGTTCGCCATGCACCTGCCGCCGCGGAGGATGCTTGTCGGTTATGAGGCCGCGTTCTTCGTCGCGTCCGTACTCGCGGCCTGGGCTCCGGATGCTCCCGTGTTCATGGGGGCCTTCATCGCCCAAGGGCTGTTGACGAGCCTGATGCTGATCGGTGCGGTACCACCGCTGGTCACCGCATGGCCGGCAACCAAGATCCCCACCAGCGCCGGCGTCCTGAACGTGTGCATCTTCGGCGCCGTGACGCTCGGACCCACGGTCGGTGCGCTGCAGGCGGCCGCGGCGGGTTGGCGGGTGCTGTTCTGGTGCGTCGCGGCAGTGTCCGCCGTGGCGTTGCTGTTCTCCGTGCTCACCTTCCGGGACGACCCGCCGCAGGATCGGAGCGCGCCCTGGGACATCATGGCTCTGGTACTCGGGGTCACCGGATGTGGCGCGGCCTTCTTCGGTGCGGGTGAACTGCAGGCCACCATGACACCCAGCCCGCGATCATTGGTTCCGCTGGTCGCCGGAGTCGTCCTGCTCATGCTCCTGGTCGTCTACGAGTACCGGCGGCGCAACCCGCTCGTACCGGTCAAGGCACTCACCACGTCGGTGCCCGCGGCGGGACTCTTCGTGGCGCTCACCGCCAGTGCCGCCGCCTTCGGGACCATGGAACTGCTCCTACAGTTCCTGAGCACAGCCAGAACGCCTACCGCCACCGCCGTCATCTTCCTTCCCACATTCGTGGCCGCCATCGCCGTCGCTGGACTGTTCGGTGCGATATTCCGTACCCGGTTCACCCCGCTGCTGGCCGGGGGTGGCCTGCTGATGGTGATCGCGGCGACCGGGCTGCTGGCCGTCATGCTCCCGTCGACCGGGCCGGCGCTCGCGGCGGTCACGGGTCTGCTCGGGCTGGGCTTGGCGGGGTCGGTCGCCCCGGCTCTGTTCCTGGCGGGCCTGTCGGTGCCGGCGCGACTGTTGCAGCGGGTGTTCGCCCTGATCGAACTCCTGCGGGCGGTCACCGCGTTCCTGTTCGCCCCGATCCTGTCGTTCCTCGCCGGAGTCCTCGGTACCGGCCAGGCCTCCGGTACCGGCGATGCGGTCGAGATCTGTCTGGCCATCGCCGCCGTCGGGTTTGTTGGCGGCTGTGCGTTGTACCTGTCCGGCCGTCCTCGGCTGGAGACGCCGGATCTGCAACGCTGGCACGGCGGCGCGGAGCCCGCCTGGCAATCACCGCCGTTGGTCAGCGCCCTGAAACGACGGTAGCCACGCCGACAGCTTGCGGCGCCTCGCGGGAAGCGGCCGTGTCGCGTCGCCGGATGCCGAATCATGAGAGGGTGTCCGGAATAAGGAACGTCTTTCGGTCCCGACCGGTGAAGACCAGGATCGGGCATCGGGCAACCATGTCGGAGATCTTCTTCGACCTCGTCTTCATCTTCGCCCTCACCCGGGTCATCGCGTTCATGGGACGGCCGCCAACCGCGCTCAGTATGGTCCGGGGACTCATCCTCCTCCTGCTGCTCTGGATGTCCTGGACGACCTACGCGTGGTTGAGCAACCGGGTGCGGGCCGACCTGGGTCTCATCCGGGCAGGCATCCTCTTCGCGATGCTCGCCGTCTTCGTGACGGCGCTGGTCATCCCCGGCGCCTGGCGTGCGTACCGTGGGTTCGCCAGCGCGCCGGTGGTTCTCGCGCTGGCCTACATCGCGCTGCGGATCGTCCACTTCTTCCTGTACGTCTACGCGACCGTCGGCAGTCGGCAGTCGCGCAAGACCCTGCGCATCTTCGCGGCCGCGTCCGCGCTCGCGTGGATACCACTCATCTTCGGTGCCACCGTCGGCGGTACCGTCCAGACCGTGCTGTGGGCCAGCACATTCGCCATCGAATTCGGCGGAGCAAGTCTCGCCTCCGTCCTCAGCGGTTGGCAGTTGCGCAGCGCGGCCCACTTCGCCGAGCGCCACGGCCTGGTGCTGATGATCGCGCTCGGCGAGTCCCTCATCGCGGCGGGCGCGCGTGCCGTGCCCACATTCGTGCACGGGCCCGAGCTGGTGGCGGCGGTCCTCGGATTCGTCGCCACGGTGTGCCTGTGGTGGCTGTACTTCGACGACGCGGCCGTTGGCGCGGCGAAGGCACTTGAGCGGGCGGCAGGCACCCGCCGCAACCGCATTGGCCGCGACGGGTACAGCCTGGCGCACTTCCCTATGATCAGCGGGATCATCTACTTCGCGCTGGGTTCGGAGCAGGTGCTCGCGCACGTGAGCCGGCAGCCGCTGCGCCGCGCGTTCGACACGCCGTTGGACTGGCCCTCGACCGTGGCGCTGTACGGCGGAGTGGCCCTTTTCCTCGGCGGCCGCGCGGCGTTTCTGGCGGCGTCGGTCAGGTCCGTCCCGGTGCCTCTGCTCGCGGCCGCCTGGGTGGCGCTGGCGCTCCTGCCCGCCGGCCGGTTCCTACCGGCGCTGGCCGCGCTGGGGCTCCTTGTCGCGTTCCTCGTCGTGCAGATCTCTTGGGAGCGGCTGCGTCAGGGGGAGTCGGTAGCCGGCATCGCCGAGACGACGTCCGTCTGACCTCATCGGGGCGATCGTCGAACTGCCACGGGAGCCAAGGGTTGCCGAGATCTGGGTATCCAATGTGGACGGTTCGTGAATCACCGAGAAGGTAACGATCGAGTAACGGTGACAAGATTGCATCGTCACGCGCCGCGACGCCGGCGGATACGCTGCCTGGCGTGGATTCGGCTTTGATCGACAGTTTGCGCGCCGCCGTCGCTGACCGCCCCGACGACGTTCCCCTGCGGGTACACCTCGCCGAGTTGCTGCTGGCCGCGCAACGGCGTGACGAGGCCATCGAGCAGCTGGCTCGGGCGTTGGCCAGCGACCCGCAGGACGCTGGAGTGCGCGCGCTGATGGCGCGGGCGATCGCGGGTGGTGAGCCAACCCCGGCGGGTGATGCCGGGTCGGACTCTGAGCGAGCGGGCGCGTCGTCGGGGGAGACGGATCGCGAACCTGGCACCCCCGAAGAGGCGGCTGGCGAGTCGGCCGCCTCTTCCGCGGACGCCGACTGGTCGGCGATCGTGGGGGACCTGGAGGGGGTCATACCTCCCCGGTTCCTGCGTGCCGACGATGAGCCGGATCCGATCCGGACGGACGCCGACGGCATCGTGCAGGCCGAGGTCTCCCCGGTACGTCTGACCGACGTCGGCGGCATGGACGACGTGAAGGCGCGCCTGGAGCTGGCGTTCCTGGCACCGATGCGTAATCCGAAGCTGCGGGCGTTGTACGGCAAGAAGTTGCGCGGCGGCCTGCTCATGTACGGGCCGCCCGGCTGCGGCAAGACGTTCCTGGCCCGCGCCGTGGCGGGTGAGATGGGAGCCCGGTTCATCTCGGTGTCCATCGCCGATGTGCTGGACATGTGGTCCGGCCAGGCCGAACGGAATCTGCACGAGATCTTCCAGGCGGCCCGGCGCAACGCGCCGTGCGTGCTGTTCTTCGACGAGATCGACGCGCTCGGCCACAAGCGCAGCCAGCTTCGGTCCTCGGTCATGCGGACCCTCGGCAACCAACTGCTGGTCGAACTCGACGGCGTGGAGACGACCAATGAGGGGGTGTTCGTCCTGGCCGCGACGAACGCGCCGTGGGATGTGGACGTGGCGCTGCGCCGGCCTGGGCGGCTGGATCGGATGCTGTTCGTCGCGCCGCCGGACGCCTCGGCGCGGGCGGCGATCCTCGAGTACCACCTGCGGGATCGCCCGATCGCGAACGTCACCCTGGCCAAGCTCGCGGCGGCCACGGAGGCGTTTTCCGGTGCCGACCTGGAGCATCTGTGCGAAACCGCAGCGGAGCACGCGATCCAGGACGCCATCGCCTCCGGTGAGGTACGGATGATCGAGCAGCGGGACCTGGAGGCCGCGGCTCGCCAGTTGCGCGCCTCGACCGGCTCGTGGTTCGCCTCGGCGAAGAACGTGGCGCAGTTCGGAAACCAGGACGGCAGCTACGACGATCTGGCGCAGTACCTCAAGCGGCACCCAGCGACTCGATGAGCGAACCGGAGCTGCGACGGGTCGACGCGCTGCTACAGCTGGGGCGCTGGGAGGCTGCCCAGCAGGTGCTCGTCCCGCTCGCGGCAGGCGACCCGAATTCGGCGCGGATCGCGTGCCTGCTGGCCCGGTGCCATCACCTCGCCCAGAACTGGCCGGCGATGCTGGCCGAGGCGGAACGCGCGTGTGCGCTGGCACCGAACGACGAGTGGTCCCACCGGCTGCGATCCGTCGCGCTGCGCGGCCTGGCCCGGCCGGCGGAGGCCGTCGCGGCGGCGCGGGAGTCCGTGCGCCTCAAGCCACAGCTGTGGCAGCCGTACGTCGCCCTCGCCGAAGCGCTGTTGGCCCGGCAGGACACCCCATCCCGGTCGGCGGCGAGGGACGCCGCACGGCAGGCGTTCGCGCTCGCGCCGAACAACGACGAGGTACGGGTGCTCGCCGGCCGAGTCGACACGGCCCTCGGCGACCTACGTGCCGCCCGGGCGCATTATGAGCAGGTGCTGGCCGTGTCGCCGGAGCACGTGGTGGCGCGCAACAACCTCGCCGTGCTGGACCTGCAGCGGTCCCGGGCGACCGCGGCCGCCGGCCGGATCCAGGCCGTGGTGGCCGCCAGCCCCGACAATCCGCTGTTCGTGCGCAACGCTCAGGTGGCAGCCACCATGTGGCTCAGCCGGCTGCACACGGCCACGTCGGGACTGTACCTGGCCTGCTGGCTCACGGCCGCGACGCTGCCGCACTCTGCCGTACGCGACGCGCTGGCGGCGGCGGTCGCCGCGGGTACGGTGATCCTCACCGTTCTCGCGTACCGACGGCTGCCGCGCGGCATCGCGCGTATGGTCCTGCGGCCAGCGGTCGAGCTGAACAGCAGCCCGCGCAGCCTGGCGAGGCTGCGGCGTTCGCACCTGACCGTCATGGCCGTGGCCGCCATCCAGGTCGGGGTCGCGCTCACCATGCTCGCCACCACTCTGCCGCTGTGGACGTCGCTGCAGCTCGTCGCGACCGCCGCCGCGGTACCGGCACTGATCCGGCTGGTCCGCGGCTGGATCCGTGCCGCGTCCCGGGTCAGGCGGCGTCGACGCGGCACAGCGGCGTAGCCTTGCTGGCGTAATAACCTCGTGACCGATACATTAACGGGATGCCGGAGACCTTGCGTGAACCGACGTTCCTGATCCTCGCGGCGCTCGCCCCAAAACCATTGCACGGGTACGGGCTGATCACCGAGGTTGCGAAGTTGTCTGGCGGGCGGCTGACATTACGTCCGGGGACGCTTTACGGCGCGCTGGATCGGCTCGGTGATGACGGTCTCGTCGCCCGCGAGCGGGAAGAGATCGTCGACGGTCGACTGCGACGCTACTACCGGCTGACCGACGACGGAGTTGCGGTGCTCCGCGCCGAGACCGAACGCATGAGGCTGAACGTGCAGGCCGCCACCCGCCGACTCCGCACCCGCGAACGGGTGGCTGGCCACCCGGTGCTCCCCGCGGGCGGCGCCGCGTGAAGGACCTTGAGCGCCGCTACCGGAAGTTGCTGCTGGCGTATCCGGCTCGCTACAGGGCCGATCGCGGCGAAGAGATCGTCGACACGTACCTGGAGACTGCCGGGCCCGATCGGCGCTGGCCGGCCCTGGCGGACATCCGCGACGCCCTCGGCGGTGGCCTGCGACAGCATCTACGCGCTGCCGGGTCTACCGAGATTGCCAGCGCTGTGCCGGTCGCGGCCATGCTCGCCATGAGCGGTGCCGTGACACTGGCCGTGGCCTGGCTACTGCTGGTCGAGATCCGGGCGACGCCCGCCGACTTCATGGTGGTGCGGTTCGGCCCGTTCCAGTCCATGGGCGCGGTCGTGTGGATGGGTTGGCTCCTCGCCGGCGTGGCGGCGCTCACACTTCCCGGGCGCGTCGCGCGCGGCTTCGCCCTCACGGCGCTCGCCGGCACCATCGCCGTGGTACCGGCCGCCGCGCTCACGCCATACGACCGGCCACCGCTGCTGGTGTTGGTGCCACAGGCGGCGCTCGGTGTGGCGACGCTGCGCCTGCCGGACCGATCGCACCGCGCCGCCCGACTGGGCATGGCCCTCGCCGTGGTGGTAGCCGCAACGCTCGCGGCGGTGAGCGGTCCGGTAAGCACATACGGGTACCGGGTGTTCGACAGCCGGGTCCTCGCGGCCGGGGCCGCCGCCCTTCTGGCGACCGGCCTCACTGTCGCTGCCGTCCGGGGGAGCCTCCGCCAGGTATGGGCCGTGGCACTCCTCCTCCCGGCCACCGCACTGCTCCTCATCGAACCGCTTGCGCAGGCCGCGACGGTCGCGGCTGGTGTGCCCCGCAGCGATCCCGCCGACTGGTCTGTCCTCGCCGTCGTGGCGGCCGGCACGGCAGTTCTGGCATGCGCCGCGCTCGTCCTGACCGCCGCCTTCCACGCTCGGCGAGTCCACTCAGGACAGACGCGTTCCGGCGGCGGCCGTGCCGGGCCGAGCGGCCCAGGTCTCTCAGTCGGGAAGTAACTGTCCGGCGAGCACCTGGATCCGATCGCGGATGTCGTCGCGGATGCGCCGTACGCTGTCGATGGGTTGCCCGGCCGGGTCGTCGAGCTTCCAGTCCTCGTAGCGCTTGCCCGGGAAGTACGGGCAGGTGTCGCCGCAACCCATGGTGATGATCACGTCGCTGTCTTGCGCGGTGGCGTTGTCGAGAGCCTTGGGTATCTGGTCGGTGATGTCGATGCCGACCTCGCGCATGACGGCCACGGCGACGGGATTGATCTGGTCGGCCGGTGCGGTACCAGCCGAGCGGATTTCGATCCGGTCGCCGGCCAGGTGCCGCAGCCAGCCGGCAGCCATCTGGGAACGGCCGGCGTTGTGGACGCAGACGAATAACACGCTGGGCTTGTCGCTCATGATGGTCTCCCGGTGGCTCGATCGACGATGGGGCCGGCGATGGACACAGCGGCTACGCCGGACGCTGATGTGGTCATCGGACCCCGGCCTCCTGATCAGGCTGAGAAACAACGGCGGCGCCGGCGGGCCGCCCGGCGGACGGGTACCACCAGGACAGTCCGGCGACGGCGACCAGCCCGCCGAGCAGTTGCGCGACCAGGTAGCCCGGGGCCGAGGATGGGGCGATGCCGGCGAAGGTGTCGGTGAACGTCCGGCCGATCGTCACGGCCGGGTTGGCGAACGAGGTCGACGAGGTGAACCAGTACGCCGCGCCGATGTAGGCGCCGACCGCCGCCGGGGCTACCGCGGCCCGGCCGGAGCGGGCCAGGGCGAAGATGAGCAGCACCAGCGCGGCCGTGGCGACGATTTCGGCCAGCCACAGCGGTGGCCCGCCGCGATGGGTGCGCGACCAGGTGACGGCCGGCAGTCCGAACATGAGGTCGGCGAGGATCGCCCCGCCGACCGCGCCGCTGCATTGAGCAACCACGTACACGCACAGGTCCGGCCCGGTCAGCCCGGTCCCGGTACGGCGGCCCGACCACCAGTCCACCATGGACACGATCGGGTTGAAGTGCGCGCCGGACACCGGCCCGAACGTCAGGATCAATGCGCCCAGTGCCAGCGCGGTGGCCAGTGCGTTTTCCAACAATTGCAGGCCAACGTCCTGGGGGGAGAGCCGGGTCGCGGCGATCCCGGACCCGACCACAGCCGCGACGAGTAGGCCGGTGCCGGCGCACTCGGCCGAGGCCCGCCGGGCCAGGCTCAGGCTCACGCGGAGACCGCATCGAGTGGCGCCGACGCGGCCGGCACGTCGAGTAGCTGGGACAGGGTGGACAGCTTCGCCGGGACGATCCAGTAGTAGACCCACGTGCCGCGTCGCTGGCAGTCGATCAGCCCGGCTTCCCGCAGTACCCGCAGGTGATGGGAGATCGTCGGCCCGGTCAGGGTGAACGCGTCGGTCAGCTCGCACACGCAGACCTCGCCACCTTTGCGGGAAGCGATCAGGGACAGCAGCCGCAGCCGGACCGCGTCACCCATCGCCTTGAAGCCCTTGGCCAGGTCGACGGCGGACTTCTCGGTCAGCGCCTCGCTGGTCAGCGGGGTGCAGCAGGAGGCGTCGAGGATCGGCAGCTCTTGTCTAGACACCCGTCTAGTTTGACAATCATCTAGACAACGTGCAAGTCTCTGCCTAGACGGATGTCTAAACAAGGAGGTGCGGTCATGTCCCGCGTCCAACTCGCCCTGCGCGTCTCCGACCTGGAGGGCTCCATCGCGTTCTACTCGAAGCTGTTCGGCGTCGAACCCGCCAAGCGGCGCCCCGGCTACGCCAACTTCGCCGTCGAGGAGCCACCGCTCAAGCTGGTCCTGCTCGAAGGCGAGCCCGCCCAGCCCACCGTGATGGACCACCTGGGAGTCGAGGTGTTCACCGAGGGCGAAGTCAACGCCGCCGCCACCCGCCTGACCGACTCCGGCCTCGTCACCCTCACCGAGGACAACACGTCGTGCTGCTACGCGTTGCAGGACAAGGTGTGGGTTCACGGGCCGGGCAACGAGCCGTGGGAGGTCTACGTGGTCAAGGGGGACGCCGACAACCTCGACAAGGCCGAAGACAGCCCCTGTTGCGGCGAAGCGGCAGCCAGCGATGCCACCGAGAAGTCGACGGCGGCGGCCTCCTGCTGCTGAGCTCTGCTGAGCCAGCCCATCTCGCTCGACGCCTGACGGTCCGGGCCGAAGTACCGGGCCGAAGTAGCGGGCCGTGCGGGGCGGTCTTGACGTCACCATCATGACCGTCCCGCACGGCCGCTTCCTCTGGCCGACGCGTATCCGTCGGCTGCCGTAGGCCGGCGCGTCAGAGCGGTCGGATGCTCTGCTCGTACTGGAAGAACTCCTGCGGGTCGTACTTGGTCTTCACTTTGCGCAGCCTCGGGTAGTTGTCGCCGTAGTAGGCGGTGGGCCAGTCGGCGATGCTGTTGTCCGGGACGTTGACGTAGGAGCCTTTGAGGTAGGGCTGGAGGGCCTTGCGGAACCGCTCGGTCCAGGAGTACACCACCCTCTGCTGCTCGTCATTTTCCCAGTTTGCGCTCCATTCGATGTAGAAATTCGGCTGGCGGTGCGGGAAGGCGGTGGCGTCGGGCCGGATCCGTTTCTGCACGCCGCCCCAGGCCAGACACCAGATCTCGCCCTCGAGACCGGGGAGTTCGGCGAGGAACTTACGGATCGTCGCGATCCCCTGATCCGGGACCAGCTCGTACGCCCACGACGAGGGAATGTGGACGGCTACCGGGTCGTCCGAGGTTCCCGCCAGCAGATTCCAGGCGTCGACGTAGGGCAGGGTCTGGATGTCGACCTGCGGATCGCCGGTGTTGAGCAGCGGCGCGATGATGCGCCGCAGCTTGTCTTCGGGGCCGCGGTAGATCCCGTAGCAGTAGATGTGGCCGTCGGTCTGGGTCTTCGCGTTGAACACGGAGCCGAACCCGTCCTCGGCGCTCGGCGCGGTGTGCTGCCAGGTGTTGAGCAGTTGGCTGACCAATCCCCAGTCGTCCCAGGTCAGTTGGTACACCGTGACGTCGTCGATGGGGTGGATGCGGAAGGTGTAGCTGGTGGCGATGCCGAAATTGCCGCCACCACCCCCTTTGCAGGCCCACAGCAGGTCGGCGTAGTTCTTCTCGTCCGCGTGGATGAGGCAGGCGCCACGATCGCCCTGAGGAACGACGATGTCGACCCCCACCAGGCTGTCGCTGGTCACGCCGAGGCTCCGGCTGAGCTGCCCGATACCGCCGCCCAGCGTTACGCCTGCCACGCCGACGCCGATCTCGGCACCGGTGGGGATGGCGAAGTTGTGCGCCCCGAGCGCGTTCACGATCGCGTCCTGGGGCAGACCGGTCTGCACGGTCGCCAGCTGCGCATCCGTGTCGAGGTTGATGTCCTGCATCTCGCTGACGTCGATGATGACGCCGCCGTCAATGCTCGACCATCCCTCCAGCGCGTGACGTCCGCCCCGGGCGCGGAAGGCTACATCGTGCTGCCGGCTCCAGGTGATGGCGTTGACCACGTCGTCGGCGTTCTGGCAGAAGACGATCACAAGTGGGAAGGGGTTGAACTGGAGGTTCCAGATGCGCCGGTCATCGGCGTAGCCGGGATCCTCGGGAAACACCAGGCGGCCCGTCAGCTTTCCGGTGCCCGATCCGCTGCCGCCGCCAACCGGACCCGAGTCGCGCAGGCCCGGGTTGGCGTTGTAGAACGCTAAAGCGGACGGGGAGATGCTGGCGGCGCCGACCACGCCGGCACCGACCGCCATAGCTCGCAGGACATTTCTTCGGCTGGTAGTTTCCATTGCCCTCTCCTGAGGTGACGGGATATCGATCCGAGGCGGCGTTTGCCAGCGCAGACGCCGGGTTGGCCGTCGCCGCGGGCGGTATCGACATCCGAGATCCAGGGGGCCGAGAGCTTGCCCGCCCCATGAACGCCCGATAGGTGTGTTCCGACCGTAGAGGGCAGCACAGATGGCAAAACGTTACTTCTGCTCGTAATCACCCAGTCGGGCGGTGGAAGGGCGAACACGGGTTAGACGTCGCGTGCCGGTAGCCAGGCGTGGCGACCCGCCCAGGCAACTGCTCCGGGAACGCTTGGTCTTGACCTTGCGGAGCCCGCCTCGTCATCGCCGCACTAGAACGTGAGCCCGTTTCTCCCCTGAACGTGGATTCTCGTCTGATAGAGGCTCGACGCGAAGAAGCTTCGCGCTACGGTAGCCTTCTGACGCTACGTCCGATTTGTAGCTATTCGCTCCGCCTGGGTGGTGTTAGCCGACATCTTGGACAGGGCCACGTGGGCAAGTTCTGCCGGTGCAGATCCTTGCCCACGTGTTCTTGGCACCTCCATTTGAGCCATTTTCGCGCGCCTTTTCCGCTCGCGCTGCGGGGGCAGGTGTGGGCGGTCACCCGCGTAGGGTTGGCCGGTGTTGCGGTAGAGCAATACCGGTGTCTTGACGTACCGACGAGGGGGCCGCCATCGACTGCGCCTACCTGGCCCGGATCCTCCGGCAACCGCGCGACGAGCCGGGCTCGGACCGATGACGGCTGTTCTCAATCCGCTGATCCGCGCCACGACGTACCGCCGGGCGGTGTTCCTGCTCCTCGGCGGCGTGCTGGTGCTGCCGTACGTGCTGCTGGGCGTCGTTGCTTACCGGTTGCTGCAGGATCCGGCGGCGCCGCGCGGAGCGGCTGTGGCGGTCACCGTCGTTGGCGTCGTGGTCGCGGCGATCCCACCCCTGCTGAGCGTGTGCCGCACCCTGGAATCCGCCGCCGCGCGGTCGCTACTTGACGTCGAGTTGCCCGTTCCGGCCGCCGGCGAACGGATCGACTGGGAGACCCGGCTACGCGCCGCGGTCTGGTTCGGCCTGCACCTGATTGTCGGCGGCGGTGTCGGGCTCGGCCTGATCACCGTCGTTCCCGTGGGTCTGGTGTTGATCGTGCGGGAATCCGGTATCCGCCTGGCCACGTTGCCGGATCAGCCGTTCGGGCCGATCGAAGCGCACCACAGCATCGGCCTCGCGCTGATCAGCCTGCTCGTGCTGGCGGCATACGGCTATGTGGTCGCGGGCCTGGGCGTGGCGGCCCGATCGATCGCGCCGGCCCTGCTGGGCCCGTCGCCGCGGGAACGGATAGCCGTGCTGGAGGCGCGGGCGGAACGGCTGGCCGAGCGCGACCGGCTGGCCCGGGAGTTGCACGACTCCATCGGTCATGCCCTCACCGTCACCACGCTGCAGGCCGGGGCCGCCCGTGAGGTGCTCGACTCCGACGTCGAGTTCGCCCGCAGGGCGCTCGGAGCGATCGAGGAGACCGGCCGGGGAGCCATGGAGGAGCTCGACTATGTGCTCGGCCTCCTGCGCGAGCGGGATCAGGGGCGGGCGCAGACGTCGCCGAACGCCGCCGACCGCGTGCCTCGGCGCACGCTGCGCGACCTCGACCGGCTCGTCACCGAGACCTGCGCGGCGGGCGTGCCAGTGATGGCCGAGATCGGAGAGCACGTGAGGGAGTTGCCGCCCGTGGTGTCGCGGGAGGGCTACCGGATCGTCCAGGAGGGACTGACGAACGCGACCCGCTACGGCGCCGGCGCGGTCACGTTGCGGGTCGCCACGCTCGGTGCGGCGCTGATGATCGAGCTCGTCAACCGGGCCACCAACGCCCATGCTGGCCTGCGTGCCGGCGGCGGGCACGGCCTGGACGGGATGCGGGAAAGGGTCCGGCTGCTCGGCGGCTCGATGAGCGCGGGCCTCGACGGGGATGTCTGGCGGGTCAGCGTCCGCCTCCCGGCGCCAGCCGCGGACGCGTCGTGACCGGGTCGGCAGGCTCGGGCGTCGGCGTGCTCATCGTGGACGACGAAGAGTTGGTACGCGTCGGCCTCCGGGCCATCATCGATGCCCAGCCCGACCTGACGGTGCTGGGCGAGGGCGCCGACGGCGCCGACGTGCCGGCGCTGGTCGCCCGCCTGCACCCGGATGTCGTGCTGATGGATCTGCGGATGCCCGCCATCGACGGGCTACAGGCGACGCGGCACCTGATCGAGACCTCGGATCGTCCGCCCAGCGTGCTGGTCATCACCACGTTCGACAACGATGAGTACGTCTATCAGGCGTTGCGCGCGGGTGCGAGCGGATTCCTGCTCAAGCGGGCGCGGCCGAACGAGATCACCGAAGCGATCCGGGTGGTGGCGCGAGGCGAGTCGCTGCTGTTTCCGGAGGCGCTCCGGCGGCTGGTCGCGACGCATGGTGACCGGCGTACGGGCGACCGCTTGGCCAGCCGCCGCCTGACGCCGCGCGAAGCCGAGGTGCTGCGCCTGATGTGTACCGGGCTGTCGAACGGGGAGATCGCCGCGCACCTGGTCGTCGGGGACGAGACGGTCAAGACGCACGTCGGCAACGTGCTGGCGAAACTCAACGCGCGCGACCGTACCCAAGCGGTCATCGCCGCGTACGAGTCGGGTTTCGTCACGCCTGCGGGCTGAATTGCCGATCGCGCCGTGGCGCGGAAATCCCCCGCTCGGGGGAGCGGGCTCACACCGCATCGGGATGGCACGGCCCCGTCGCCACCGCAGGCTGGAATCATGAACGCAGACACCGAAGTGATCGCCGTCGACCATCCGGCGCACCTCGACGGACAACGGCCGGCCCGCTGGGCAGTGCGCGTGGCCCATGTCGTCGCCGTGATCGCCCTCCCGTCCGGACTGTGGCGGATCGGCGTCGCCGTCGGCCTCTCGATGGGCGTTCGCGCCGCTGCCGGGGCGCCGCCGCTGGTGAACCGTGGGGTGTCGGTCTACATCTTCGGGCTGACGGTCGTGTCCGAAGCGGTCGCCCTGCTGGCGCTCGGGCTGGTCCGGCCATGGGGCGAGGCTTTTCCGCGGTGGCTCCCCGTCGTCGGAGGACGCCGAGTGCCCCCAGCGTTCGCGACGACGGTGGCCACCACGGGTGCGGTGGCGATGATGACGATCTGGACGTTCGCCACCGTGAACTTCTTCCTACTCACCGTCTACGGTGCGCCCGGCCGCGGCTTCGTGTTCGCCAGCGGCTGGTGGGAAGCGCTGCTCGTGGCCTGCTACGCGCCGCTGCTGTTGTGGGGGCCGCTGCTCCTGACCATCACGTGGGCGTACCACCGTCGTCGCACCCGTCGAACGTCCGGGCTCGCCGAGGGGCGTCCGGGCCGGCCGGCTGTCGGGCCGGCCGGCCCGGATCGGGTGCGGGATCAGTAGGGCCAGAGGTCGATCGGCAGCACGCCCGGCCCGGAGACCTGCAACTGCACCGAATGGATGATCACCGGTGATCCGGACGCGATCCGGAAGTCGGAGGCGCCGTTCTCATGGTTGGCGAACTGGGAGTCGGGGACGGTGACCGTCGCGGTCTTCCAGGTGCCGGTCCCGGTTTCGGTCACGTGCAGGGCCGTCGTGTACGCCGCGGCACCGGTGCCCGCGTCGTACTGCAGCGACCACCCGTCGGTGCCCTGGTCGTAGTACTGGACGGTGAACGTCGTGGACGTGGTCTGGTCGTGGGCGATGCGCGGGTCGAGCCGGAAGTACATGTTCAGGTCGTTGGCGACGAGTTGGACGGTCTGCCGGGCGCTCTGGCCGCCGACCGTCACGGGAGTGGTGGCGCCGTCGCCGCCCTCCTCGTTCTGAGACAGCCCGTAGTCGGTATTGGTGGCCCCGAGGACGGTGCCGATGCTCGCCGTGTCCCCCGGGCTGATGACGGTCACCGGCAGGCTCACGGTTGGCAGGTTGGTGCGCGGGGTGGAGGTCAGCGCGATGGCGATCGAGCCGAACCCCTGCGTCGCGTCCGGTGCGGCCGACAGCGTCAGCGGCACGGTGGCGACGCCCGCCGAGACGGCGACCGTTCCCTGGTTCGGCGTGACCGTCAGCCCGGCGGGCGGTGTGGCCGCCCACCGCACCGTACGCGGCACGACCGGATCGGCGGCCGCCGATCCGGCGCCGATGGTCAGCGACACGGTCGCGGTGACCTGCTGACCCGCGATCGCGGTCACCGTGGACGGTGACGAGGTCAGGTCGACCGGGGTGAGTCCCGCCGGGAAGGTGGCCGGACCCGCGGGGTAGGACGGGGGCGCCGCAGCGGGGGAGGCGGCCCAGTGCCGGTTCGGCTGGTCGCCGATGGTGTAGCGCACCCGGGTGGTCCCGCCCGCAGGGCCGGTCAGCGAACCGGCGTCGAGCCAGGCCCTCGTCGCGGCGTGGCCGTCCAGCGTCATCGCCTGCACGTAGTACCTGCTGTCGGACACACCGGGGGCTTCGATGTCGACGGTGTGGTGCGGCAGGTTCAGGCGCACGTGGGTGAACAGGGGAGAGCTGAGCGCCAGGGCGGTCGAGCCCGGGGTCACCGGGTACATGCCGATGGCCGACCAGACGTACCAGGAGCTCATGGCGCCGAGGTCGTCGTTGCCGGGCTCGCCGCCGGGGGTGTTCGCGTACACGGTCGTCAGCAGCCGGTGCACGGTGTCCTGGGTGCGGTGCGGCGCGCCGGCGTAGTCGTAGACCCAGGGGGCGAGCAGGTCGGTTTCGTTGCCGGCCCAGTAGTACGGGTCGTTGGGTCCGGCGTTGAGCTGGGTGAAAAACGTGTCGAGGCGGGAGACCGTGGCGGCCTGGCCGCCGATCGCGGAGATGATTCCGGCGAGGTTCTGGGGCACCCCGAACACGTACTGCGCGGCGTTGCCCTCCTGGAAGCCGGACTGGCCGAAGCTGCTGACCCCGGCGGTCAGCGGATCGCTCGGCGGGAACTGCCCGTCGCGGGTGCGGGGCTGCAGGTACCCGGAGTCGACGTTGTAGAGGTGGGCCCAGTTCTGCGAGCGCTGCCGGAAGGTTCCGGCCACAGTCCTGTTCCCCAGCTGGGAGGCCAGCTGCGAGATGGCGAAGTCGGCCGTCGCGTACTCCAGCGTCTCCGATGCGCCGTTGTCGACAGCGGAGCCAGAGACTGTGGAGTCGTTGGGTACGTAGCCGAGTTTCAGGTAGTCGGCCAGGCCGGGCCGTTCCTCGTACCAGCCCTGGCCGAGCTGGTTGGCCGCCGGTACCACGGTGGCGCCCTTGACCATCGCCGACAGTGCGTCGCGGGCGTCGAAGTCCCGGGCCCCGTAGGCGTACGCCTCGGCGATGATGGGGTCGGCGGCGTCGCCGTTCATCATCCCGGTGTACGCGTTGCCCACCGGCCATTTCGGCAGCCAGCCACCCTGCCGGGCGTCGTCGACCAGCGACTGGGCCATCTGGCTGGTCTGCTTCGGTGCCAGGGTGGCCAGCAGCGGGATCTCCGAACGGTAGATGTCCCAGCCCGAGAAGCTTGTGTAGTGGGCGGTGCCGCGAGGCGCCGTGTGGGCCCTGCCGTCGAAGCCCGGGTACTGCCCGTCGGCGTCGCTGAACACGGTGGGGGTCAGCAGCGCGTGGTAGAGCGCCGTGTAGAACTCGACCTGCTCGTCGTGGGTACCCCCGCCGATCTGTATCTCTGAGAGCAGGTCACGCCAGGAGCGTGCGGTGGCGTCGGCGACGTCCCGCACGCTCCAGCCGGGGTCCTCCGCGCGCAGGTTGGCCTGAGCGTTGGCGGTGCTGACGTAGCTGACCGCCACCTTCATCAGGACCGTGTCCGATGCCGTGGTGTCGAAGCTGACCCAGGCGCCACTGTTGGTACCGCTGGCCGACGTCGAGCCGGAGGTCACACTCGATCCGTTCCACGTGCCGGTCGTCGCGAACGGGCGGTTGAACTGCGCGGCGAAGTACACCGGCACCGGCTGTTGCTGGGTGGCGCAGAAGTGGCCGGTGGCCACCGAGCCGGTCACCTCGTCGTCGCCGACGATGTCGACCGAGGACGCCGTGGCCTGGTTCTTGGACTGGCTCACCTTGAACAGGACGTTGGACTGGGTCGAGGAAGGGAAAGTGATCCGACCTATACCGGTACGGGTCGTGGTGGCCACGCTCATCTGGATCGGCCCGAGGCCGACGGAGTAGTAGCCGGGCGTGGCCACTTCGCCGGCGTGGCTGAACGGCTGCTGCGCCGCCCCGGGGTTGGTGCCGATCGCGCCGACGGTCGGCAGGATCGGCACGTCGTCCTCGACCGGGCAGCCGACACCGGACAGGTGGGTGAGGCTGAATCCGGTGATGGCGGAGTCGGCGTAGGAGTATCCGCCGCCGGTGGGTCGGCTGGTGGTGTCGGGACTCCAGGTCAGCATGCCGAACGGCGCGGCGGCGCCGGGGAACGTGTTCACGTCGCCCACGGTGGCTCCGCCGTTGCCGGTGCCGAGGTACGGATTCACCAACGATGTCGGGTCGGCGATGAGGTCTGTGCCGCCGGGCTCGGCGATGAGGTCTGTGCCGCTGGGGGCGGCGTGGGCGGCCGTCGTGCTCAGGCCGAGGGCGAGGCACGCCGCACCGGTCGCGAGCACGCTGACGGTTCTCCTGTGTCTCATGACAGTCAGGTCCTCAGTGGTGTGCTGAGACATCGGTCTCATGGGACGGAATTGGTCGCGGGCGCCCGACAGGGGCAGTGTGGTGCAGGTCGTGCGTTATAGTCAAGATCCTCTAAATTCAGGCCGGTGTATCGCGGGATGCGCCGGCCTCACGCAGCGCCAGCGAACGGCCTGATCGGGCGATGCCCGCCGACCCGCACGTGCCTCGCCGCGGTGGGCCTGAATTTCCGCATGGTGTAAAGACGCTGCCCGGCCCGTCGTGCAGTGCAAAACATCCGATGAAGATCTTGACTTGTGGCCGCGGCCGGCGAAAGCATGTCGTCTGCAGTGCCAGCATCCCGCGCGCCCGGCTCCGCCCCGCCCGATGACGGGTGCCGTCGCGCAGGGTGACCGTCCCCGACATTGCTGGAGGCATCATCATGGCCCTATCCCCACGCGACCTCCGCCGGCGCAGAGCCTGGGCGCTCACCGCCGCCAGCGGCCTGGCGTGCGCGGTCACGGCGGTAGTCGTCGCGCCGGCGGCGTCCGCGGCGGCGCAGCCACCGACCCCGGTGTATCTCGACACCCACTACAGCTTCGCCGAGCGCGCCGCCGACCTGGTGTCGCGGATGACGCTGAGCGAAAAGGTGCAGCAGTTGCACACCAACAGCGCTCCGGCGATTCCGCGGTTGGGAGTGCAGCAGTACACGTACTGGAGCGAGGGCCAGCACGGCCTCAACCGGCTGGGTGCGGATGCCGCCGAGGGCGGCCAGGGTGCGGTCGACGATGTGCGGGCGACCAGCTTCCCGACGAACTTCGCGTCGTCGATGACGTGGGACCCGTCGCTGGTGTACCAGGAGACGACGGCGATCTCGGACGAGGCGCGGGGTTTCCTCGACAAGTCGTTGTTCGGTACCGGGCAGAACAACCTGGGGCCGGACGTCAACGACTACGGGGATCTGACGTACTGGGCGCCGACGGTGAACATGGATCGCGATCCGCGGTGGGGTCGCACGGACGAGGCGTTCGGCGAGGACCCGTACCTGGTGTCGCAGATGGCGGGCGCGTTCGTCAACGGGTACCAGGGCAACACGATGGCGGGCCAGCCGATGACGCCGTACCTGAAGGTGGCGGCCACGGCGAAGCACTACGCGCTGAACAACGTGGAGAACAACCGGCTGTCGGGTGACTCGGTCACGAGCGAGGCCGATCTGCACCAGTACTACCTGAAGCAGTTCCAGAGTCTGATCGAGGACGACCACGTCGCCGGCCTGATGACGTCGTACAACGCCATCAACGGCACGCCGGGCGCGGTGAACACGTACACGGTCAACGAGTTGGCGCAGCGGACCTTCGACTTCGGCGGGTACATCACGTCGGACTGCGACGCGATAGCGACGGTCTGGCAGCCGCCACCGGGCGGGCACTCCTGGGCGGCACCGGGGTGGACGTCGTCGACCGTGGGTGCCCGGGTGATCTGGACCAACACCACCACGGGCGCCACGATCCCGGCCGCCGCGGGTGCGGAGGCGTACGGGCTGCGGGCCGGTACGGCGTTGAACTGCACCGGGGATCAGGCGACGCTGCCGAACATCGAGGCGGCCATCAACGCGGGCATCCTGTCCGAGGGCGTCATCGACACCGACCTGGTCAAGCTGTTCACCATGCGGATGTCCACCGGTGAGTTCGACCCGCCGGCCAAGAACAAGTACACCGCCATCACCAAGTCGGTGATCGAGAGCCCCGAGCACCAGCAGTTGGCCCAGACCGTGGCGGACAACTCGCTGGTGCTGCTGAAGAACGCCGAGGTGACCGGCGCCGCGACTCCGTTGCTGCCGGTCGATCCCGCGCACGCGCAGCACATCGTCATCGTCGGCGACATGGCCAACCAGGTGACTCTGGGCGGCTACTCCGGTCGGCCGGACGTGCAGGTCAACGCCGTGCAGGGAATCACCGCGGCGGTGAAGGCGGCCAACCCCGACGCGACGGTGACGTTCGACGCCGCCGGTACGTCGAGCACGGCCACGGGTCCGGCGGTGCTCAGCGACGCGACCAAGGCCGCGATCCAGGGTGCGGACGTGGTGCTGGAGTTCGTGGGTACGAACGGGTCGAACGCCAGTGAGGGCAAGGACCGCAGCACGTTGGCCATGCCGGGCAACTACGATTCGCTGATCGATCAGGTCGCCGCGTTGGGCAACCCGCGCACCGCGCTGGTGATCCAGTCGGATGGTCCGGTGGTGCTCGGCGACGTGCAGGCGAAGGTGCCGGCGATCCTGTTCAGCGGGTACAACGGGCAGTCGCAGGGTGCCGCGTTGGCGGATGTG
>DASXOA010000332.1:0-4234 GCA_036494675.1 Rugosimonospora sp. | reverse complement strand
CCCTACGGCCGGGTAACAGCCCTGTCGAGATCGTCGTCGATCTGTCCGGCGCATCGAGGGGTCTGCGGCTGGACTACGAGGTGACCGTCCGCTGTCCCGCAGGCAGGTCGCTTCCCGCGCGCCGTAGCGGCTCCGGCTACCGCCGAACCGACGCCTGGACGAACTCACGGATGGCCGCGGCAAGCCTCGCCGGCTGGTCCAGCGGGATGAGCGTGTAGCTGTCCGCCACCTCGACCAGGCGTCCCTGCGGGAGAAGTTCGGCGAGGCGCCGGCCGTGCTCGGGCGGCATCACGCGGTCGGCACTCGCCCAGATCACGAGGGCGGGGTGGTCGAAGCTCGGCAGCCGGTCGGCCGCCTCGACGAGCAGATGGGCCTGGGTCGCCGCGGCGCGCAGTACGCGCACGGTGTCGCGGCAGATCTCGGGTTGCGTCATCACCGGCACCATCCACCGTGCGGTGGCGGCGTCTCCTCGCCGGGTCAGCCATCCGAACGCGACCGGGAGGCGGCGGAGCGGCCGGAGGCGCATCTGCTGCATGAACAGCCCGAACAATCGGGGCGGGAGCTTCCCGGCGAGGACGAGTGTCTTGCCGGGGAGCGCGGGCGGGAAGTTGTCGAACGCGTCGCACGAGGCGAGCACGATCCGCGCCACGCGTGGGGCGCCGTCGGCGACGAGCAACTGGACGAGCGCCCCGCCGGTGTCGTTGCCGACCAGGGTGACGTCCCGCAGATCGAGGCGGTCCAGGAACTCTGCCACCAGCCGGACCATCCCGCGTAGCGACAGGTCGGCGTCGGCGTGCATGGCGAGACGGTGCGCGCCGAGCGGCAGCGTCGGCGCCACGCACCGGTGGTCGGCGGACAGGTCCGCGACCGGTGCGTCCCACAGCGACGCGTCCATCATCAACCCGTGCAGCAGCACGACTGTGGGCCCGTCGCCGCCGGTGTCCTCGTACTGGATCGTTCCGGCGGACAGTTCGATCTGCTTCATGCCGGTACTCCTCGACGCAGGTCCGATGCCGCAGTGCTCCGGACGGCTGATCCACCATGCGGAAGCAAGTGAACCACATGGTTCGCATAGCTGTCCATCGTGGTGTCGAACCGGCTACTCGTCCGCGGCCTCCTCCCTCTCCAGCGCGCGGACCAGTGCCTCCAGGCCGGCATCGATTCCGATCGACCCTCCGGTGGCGCGCCAGTCCACCAGGAAGCCACGCATGACCGCCAGGATCAGTTGGGCAACCTCGAACTTCCGCCGGTCGGACCAGTCCTGCGGGCAGATGGACAGCAGGGCCGGCAGGTACTGCGCCGCCGCCTCGCGCCCGAGTTCGGAGTACCGGTCGGGGTCGTACATCACCAGGCCGATGGCCTGATCGATCACCCGCAGTCCCGACTCGTTGTTCATCAGTACCGGCCACATGGCGCGCACCCGGGCCGCGACCGTCCGGTACTCCAGGCTTCGGGTCGCGACCGCCATGGCGTTGTCGATGCGCCGCTCGCGCAGCCGGAACATCGCCTGCCTGAGCAGGTCCTCGGCTCCGTCGAAGTGGTAGAGGAGCACCTTGTGCGTCGTGCCGGCCGCGCGTGCGGCGCGCCGGAGGGAGAAGTCCACCAGGCCGTTGACGGCGAGGTCGTCGGTGACCCGTTCGAGCAGTTCCCGGCGTCTCGCCTCGCCACGCGCCGTCCCGGTCGAGCGCCGATACCCCGTCCGCTCACGCGGGCCGCCGTCCTCGGCGCCGTCCACGCCACCAGCATCCATGGTCAGGACGGTATCCGGGACATCGAGGCGGTGGCGGGAGGCCGGTCGGGGAAGGGGCTACCGCGGGGGCTCGGGCTCCATCAGCAGCCGGGCGTAGTTGGCCATCGACCGCTGGTACCTGACCAGGTGCGGCGCCAGCGCTGTCAGGGCGACCGATACCGCCTCGCGCTCGTGCCCGGTGTCCGCGAGGGCGAGGGCGAGGGTGGCCATGACCGCGTCGGCCAGGGCGCGGGTCGGCTCGTCCAGTGTCGCCGGGTCGATGTCCCGCTCGGCCCTCAGCAGCGCCACGCTCTCCTGTGCCCGGCCGATGTTCCGCAGCGAACTGGCCATCTGCACCACGGCCCTGCGCCGGCGCATCCCGGCCAGCCCGGCGTCCAGCGCCTGCTGGTACAGCGGCGCGGCGCGGCCGGAATGGCCGGTCGAATCCAGTGAGCAGGCGCGCTCGAACAGGGCAACGGGATGGTCCGGAGGGAGTTCGGCGACGAGTTCCTCGATGCGGGCCAGGAACTCCTCCTCGCCGCGGGTGTCGAACGAGGCCCAGAGATCGGCCGACCGCTGCTCCCACTGCGCGCTGACGTCGGTCTGGTCCTTCACGCCGTCCATGTGCATGCCGGCATCCTACTGTCGCCCGGACGGCACGTTGATCGCCGGTGAGACGCCCGCCTCGCACGGCCCGTCGCGACCGGCCGGCGCGGCCTCTGCGGTAGTCTTCCCTGCAACCGTCGGTTGCGCGAGTCGGGAGGCACCATGGGCGACCTCGCGGACGAGCAACTGTGGGCGGCGGTGGCCGAGCCGGGGCGCCGCCGCCTGCTCGACGTGCTCGTCGCCTACGGCGAGGCCACCCCGACCATGCTGGCCACACGGCTGCCGTTCACCCGGCAGGCGGTCTCCAAGCACCTGGCGGTACTGCTCGACGCGGGGGTGGTCGCGCAGCGACGGGACGGCCGTGAGGTCCGCTACAGCGTCCAGCCCGAGCGGCTCGAGGCCGCCGCGCGGGCCATGGCCGACGCGGCCGCACGGTGGAACGCGCGACTCGCAATGATCAAGAAGCTCGCGGAGGACGCGCACCGGGACGGGCAGGGCGGCAGCCAGCCGGACTAGCTCGACGGCGGCGTGGCCGGCCCGCACACCGGCGTGCCGGACGTCGGTGCCGCCCCCGGTTGTCCGTTCAGGGAGTCGAGCGCGTCGCGGCCGGGGAGCCGGACGCGTCGGTGGTCCAGCTGGCCAGGAGCCGCAGGGCCTGCTCGGACCGTGACCCGGCCTCCGCGGTGTGCAGGCCGAGCGTCTGGTCCGGGTCGTCGGTCGGGTGGAACGCTTCGTAGCCCAGGGTCAGCTCACCGACGAGCGGGTGCCGGTGGTGCTTGGCGCCGTGGGTGCGATGAAACACGTCGTGCTCCGCCCACCACCGGCGAAAATCCGGATCCCGTACGGACAGCTCGCCGACGAGTTCGGCCAGCCGGGGGTCGTTCGGGTGCGTACCGGCGTACAGGTGCAGGGTGGCGACGATGCCGCGGGCGGCGCCGACCCAGTCGACGTAGAAGTCACGGGCGGACTCGTCGAGGAAGGTGAAGCGGGCCATGTTCCGTTCGCGTGGCGGCAGTGCCTCGAAGTCGGTGTAGAACGCGCGGGCCAGGTGGTTGGACGCCAGTACGTCGATGCGGTGCCCGAGAACGAGGGCGGGGACGTCGGACACCGAGTCGAGGAGCCGCTGCAACCCCGGCCGGACCCGCTGCGGTTTCAGCGCGCGCGGGCGGGTGCGCGCCGGCCTCGCGAGCGCGAAGAGGTGCTCACGTTCGGTGTCGTCGAGTTGCAGCGCGCGGGCCACGGCCTCCAGCACGCCGTCGGAGACGGAACCGTTGCGCCCCCGTTCCAGCCGTACGTAGTAGTCCACGCTCACCCCGACGATCAGCGCGACCTCTTCCCGGCGCAGACCCGGTACCCGTCGGGTCCCGGCCGGCGCGGGCAGGCCGGCCCGCGCCGGTGTGATCTTGGCTCGGCGGGTGCGGAGAAACTCCGACAGTTCGCTGTTGCCGTCCGCGCCCATGACGCCATGCTAGGTCGCCCCCGAGCCGGCCGCCGCTGGTCAGGGGGGTTCGGAACTGCTGGGGTTCAGCGTGTTATGAGGTGCGTAAGCAGGTTTTAGACGGCGTTTGTCACGTGAGTCTGGCTGGGTGTGTAGGTGCAGGGCGTTGACCGGCCGCGGCGGCGTACCGGGGGTATCCGGGGGGAAGCTGGTTGGTGGCTGATCCCGGGGGTGGGCATGGTGGTGGTGTGGTGGGGGTGTTTGCCGGGTTCTGTGGGTGGTTGTCCGGTCGAGGGGCGGACCGTAATATCGCCTCCGCAGGTCGTTGTCATGGTGGGGAAGGCCCGGGGTTGTTTTGTGAGTGGTCTTCGGCCCCTCGCTGAGCCGTTTGTTGCCGGTGCCCCGGTGGGGGCGCGGGTGCGGACCCGGTTGCGGGTCAGCGACACCGACGCGGTGGTGTT
>DASXOA010000331.1:0-12425 GCA_036494675.1 Rugosimonospora sp. | reverse complement strand
AACCTGCAGGCCATCCCGCCGATGGCCGAGGGTGCTCTACTGGCCGACGTGATCGCCGGGGGAGCCTCGCTGGACCCGGTGATGGGCGGCTGCGACCGCTGAGGCACTCCCGGATCGCTGCTCTTTCCGCGGAGCGCCGCTCTACTCGTAGAACGAGATGAACTGATCCATCGCCCGGTCCACGGCGGCCCGGTCGCCGGTGGCGAGCAGATCGAGCAGCAGGCCGCGCATCGTCGCCACGCCGAGCCGGGCATGCGCCCGCATGGTCTCCGGGTCCATGCCGCGCCGGATCCCGATCTCCGACGCCTTGTCCAGCCAGGAATCGACGATGCCCTCCAGCAACGGGGCGGTACCGGGCCGGCCCTGGAGCGCCTGGCCGTACATCTCGAAGAACAGGCGCTCGTGCGGCCACCGGGACGGGTCGGTCAGGTCGCGCCACATCCGGCGCATCACGTCGGCGGCGCTCTCCGTCCCGTCCGCGCTGAAGGCCGCCAGCGCCTCGCGTTGCCGCGCCTCGACCGCGCGTACGACCTCGACCAGCAGGCCTTCCTTGGAACCGAAGTGGTAGATGAGCATCCGGTGGCTGGTACCGATCGCGGCGGCCAGCGAGCGCAGGCTGACGTCGGCCATGCCGTGCTCGGCGACGTGGTCGATCGTCGCGGCGAGCAGCCGGTCCCGTGCGCTGTCCTCCTGAGCCAAACCCCCTCCTCCGCGACGGGATGATACTCCGGCGGGCATGGCGGGACGCCGCGCCACGATCCGGCTACGGCCCGGTTCGCTGACGACGCGTCCGGGGGAGTTCCCCGAAGCAGGCAACCGATCCGCCGCCCGCCGCGCACCTATCTACCGAGGAGGTGTCATGCCGAGCGACAAGCCTATGGAGCAACGGGAGTTCGGAGAGTATTTCGTGGCACGGCGCGATGCGGTACGGCGAACCGCGTACCTGCTGTGCGGTGACTGGCACTGGGCCGACGACCTGACGCAGGCCGCGTTCATGCGCCTGGCGGTCGGCTGGAGGCGGGTACGCGACCATGGTGCGCTGGACGCCTTCGTGCGTACCTGCCTGATGCGCGCCTACCTGTCCGATACCAGGAAGGTCTGGCGGCGCCGGGAACGCACGGTGGCCGACCCTCCGGACGGGCCGGCCGGCGCGAACGCCCTGGAGTCGGTGGCCGGCCGGATGCTGTTCGTGGCCGCCCTGCGGCAGTTGCCGCCGCGCCAGCGCGCGGTGCTGGTGTGCCGGTACTACCAGGATCTCGACGTCGCGGCGACGGCCGCGGCCCTGCGTTGTTCGCCCGGAACGGTGAAGAGTCAGACCGCCCGGGCCCTGACGAAACTCCGCGACCTGCTCGGCGACCTGCCCGACGAGGAGCGGTCGATGCCATTGACGGTGCTGGAGGGAAACCAATGAACCAACTACGGCAACTGTTCCGCGACTTGGCGGACGTTCCGGCGCCGCCCAGCCGGCTGTCGGCGGCCTCGGTGTACGCGGCGGCCAGCCGCAGGCGTCGCACCCGGTTCGGCGCGGCAGCGGCGGGCGTGGCGTCCGCTGTCGCGGTGGTGATGGTCGGAGCCTTCGGCGGGCTGGGGGCCACCGGCGACGGCACCCCGAACCCGGTTCCGTCGCCGGGCTGGCAGAACTACATCCACGATGGTGCGGTGTTGTCGGTCGCGGCAGCGGACCGGGACCACCTCTACGCGGTGATCGCCGCGTGTCCGTCGAAGGATCCGCACTACGAGGAGCCGTGGAACTGTAACGACCAATTGTTCGGTTCCGACGACTCCGGCCGCACCTGGACCCTCCGCGACCGAAACATCGACCGGCAGAGCGTCGCCGCGCTCGCGCCGGGCGTCCTGACCACCGATCCGGACGTGGCAAGGCAGAACGGCGGCATCGAGCAGTCGCGGCAGTCGCCGCCAAGCAAGCCCGGCACCCTCGCCCCGTCGAGCGCGGGCCCACAGCCGGTTTCGATCAGCCTGGACGGTGGGCACACCTGGAGCCGGTGGACGGCCAGGGACAACCCCACGCCGGTACCGGCGGTCCCGGCGCAGGGCTGGCTCGCGTGCCACTGGACGAGGCCGCAGACGGGGTGCACCCTGTACGCGAACGACGCCGGTACCGGTCGATCCTCCCCGTTGGCCAATCCGCCCGGGCTGGACGTGGAGCAGGTGGACGACCTGCCCGCCACGGCAGGCATCTGGGTCAGCGGGCAGGACCCGCACAGCGAATATCCCGCCGTAGGCGTGAGCACCGACCAGGGACGCACCTGGACGACCCACGTGTTCGGCCCCGGGGAGTCGGACCATCCGGCCGGCGGTTCCTACCTTCAGGCTGCGGCGCCGGCCAGCATCGACGGAAGGACCGCCTACACGGTCGTTGAAGCGTCCAACTACGAGGGTGCGCCGGGCAAGGCCTTCGTCTACCGCACCAGCGACGGCGGGGCGACCTGGCAGCGCATGGATCCGGGCCACACACTGAGCTTCACGGCGGACGGGCAGTCCTACCTCGCCGCCGACGGTACCCACGTGGTCTACAACCTTGGCCGCGTACCGGCGGTGTGGTCGATCAGCGGCAACGGCGGCGAAAGCTACCAGCCGGCTACGCGACTGACCGGCCTCGGTGCGCTGCGGGACCCGAGGGGACTCGCCGTCGCGGCGGGCGCGTATCTGGCGTGGGACAACGACAACGTGTACCGGTCGGCCGACGGCATCCACTGGTCGCGGCTGCCGGTACCACGGAATTAGCTGGGAGGACGCCGCTCCGGACAGCTTCTCATCATGTCCGCGTCACCCCATCGTCGTGCGCAGCGGGCCCTGTGTTCAGGGCCCGGTGCGTACGCTGACCGCATGCTCACACGGCGAACACTTCTTCAGCTCATGGGCGCCTCCGGCGTGGCGGTCACCGGCTCGGAGCTTCTCTCCCAGGCAGCGGCCAGCGCCGCACCGGCCCACTTCCCGCACGGCTCGAACGGCGTCGAGCACGTGGTGGTCCTCATGATGGAGAACCGGTCGTTCGACCACTTCCTCGGCTGGTTGCCCGGGGCCGACGGCCGGCACGACATGACCTTCCTGTCCGCGGACGGCAACGTCTACCCCAACTATCCGCTGGCGCCCGACTTCCAGGGCTGCGGATACACCGACCCCGACCACAGCTGGGAAGGCTTCCTGGTCCAGCACAACGGCGGGAAGATGGACGGGTTCCTTCAGCGGCCCACCGCGCCGGCCGACAACCCGGGCGTGACGCTGGCCGCGGCGAACACGTTTCCGGTCGGCTACTACACGAATCTGGACCAGCACCGTAGGCACAAGGCCGTTCCCGACCTTCCGGTGATCGGAGCACTGGCCGAGCACTACACCGTGCTGGACCGCTACTTCTGCTCGTTTGCCGGCGAAACCTTCCCGAACCGGTTCTACCAGCACGCCGCGCGGACCGACCGGGACCACAACTCGACCACTCTCTCGACGCTGCCGACCATCTGGGACCAGCTGTCGCCGACCGCGAACACCCAGGGGGTACCCACCGGGGGCTACTTCTTCCGGGACAGCCCCTTCCTGGCGCTGTGGGGCACGAAGTACTTCCCGTTCTGGCACCCGTTCGCAGACGGCGACACCGATGCCCTGGGGATTCCGGTCACCACGCCGTCGTTCATCGACATGGTCGCACAGGGGAACCTGCCGAACGTCAGCTTCCTCGACCCGGCCTTCAACAGTGAGGGCACCGGAACCTCCGCCGATGACCACCCACTGGCCGACATCCGGCTGGGGGAGCGGTTCATCGCGGATGCGTACCATGCGCTCGCCAACGCCGGGTACCTGGACAACACGGTTTTCGTCGTCACGTTCGACGAGTGGGGCGGCTTCTACGACCACGTACCGCCACCCCGCGTCCTCGACGACACCGACCCGGCCAGCGTCGACCACACCGGCGACGACACGACACCCACCGACGGCCGGTTGGTGCCCGACTACCGGCAGCTCGGCTTCCGGGTACCGGCCATCGTCGTGTCGAACCTGGCGCCTGCTCAGGTCGTCCATCATGGACCGTTCGAGCACTCCTCGACGCTGAAGCTCATCGAGTCCACGTTCGGGCTGCGGTCGTTGACGGCCCGGGACGCGCACGCGGAGAACCTGGGCCAGGTGCTGGACCACAAGCCGCGCCGCCCGGTGCCGGCCGGTGCCATCCCGACGAGCAGCCAGGTGCTGGGACCGGTCAGCGACGCCGCCGCGATGTGCGGCGCGGACAGCGTCCAGTCGGTCTCTCCGGCCCCGACACACGTCGGCAGGGGCCACGGTCACGGGGCCACGCCGACACACCGCTCGGGGACGCCGACGGGTGCGGGCATGGACAACTTCGGCCGCGAACTCCGCAACGGCCACGCCGGCTGAGCCCCGCTCTTCTGTCGACGAAATCGCTGGAAAGTACGAGGGGCGCCGGCCCTGCGGCCGGCGCCCCTCGTTAGCGGGGCATGACGCGATTCAGGCGGTCACCCGACCGGGTGCGCCGACCTGATGCGGCGGGCGGGCTCAGACCTCGCTGCCCACCGGTAGGCGGCGGCTCCGGCGCCAGGTGGCGACGTTGGCGGCCACGATTCCGAGCAGCGTAAGCGTTCCGGCTGCCGCCGCCACCAGCGGCGGGGCGAAGAGCAGCGCCGGTGCCAGCGCGGCCAGCACGGCCAGCCCGATCACCCGGGACCAGGACACCCGGGCGAAGACGGTGTAGTCGAGCGACGCGCGGCCGGCGAGAAACAGCGCCGGGCCGCTGAGGATGAGCGCGACCCAGGCCGGCCGCGTGTGGCCCGTCGGGTGGGCGATCACGATCGTGTCACCTGCCGCGATGATCACCACCCCGGCCGCCATGACAAGGTGGGCGAACGCAGCCACCTGGCCGGGACGTGCCGGCTCGGGGGCCCGTTTGATGACCGCCTCCAGCAACTCTCCGGCGCGGTAGATGTAGATCCGGGCGATGAGCGCGGTGGTGATGAACGCGTTCACGAACGCCACGGTCTGGCCGACGCCGAAGCCGGTGTGACTGAGCGCCAGGCCACTGGTCAGGATCGTCTCGCCGAGGGCGATGATGAAGAACTGGCGGTACCGCTCGGAGACGTGTTCGCCGGCCGGCCGGAACTCTTCGCCTTTCATGCGACCGAGTCCCGGAGTGGGCCATCGCAGCCTGGGTGCGGCGTAGTCCACCGCCGCCGCGAACGCCCACACTGCTTCCCCCACCGTCCCGGAGAAGAAGACACCGGCGAGCCAGGGCATCGCCGAGATCGAGTTCCAGAACAGCGCCCGCCGGCTGGGTCTCCTGTGGCGGCCGCGACGCGACACGATGCCGTAGTACACGGCCGCGCCGACCTGAGTGGTGACGTAGGCCCCGGCGAAGACCGGACGGGCCGAGCCGTACGCGCGGGGTACCGAGACCGCCATCACCAGGATGCCCACCATCACCAGGATGACGTGGATCTGCACGGCCAGGCGGTTCGGATCGAAAGCGTCGGTGATCCACGACGTCGAGGTCCACACCCACCACAGCGGCATCAGCAGCACCAGGGTCCGGCCGGCCCCGCCCCAGGTGAGATTCGCGTCCAGGTAGTTGGAGAGTTGGGTGAAGGCGAAGATGTACGCCAGGTCGAAGAACAGTTCCAGGAATGTGGCGCGGAATGGGCCTCCGGGTCTGCGCAAGAGGCCGAATGCCGTATCGGTCCGGCCCGTCTCGTCCGCTGCGGCCGGCTGCATCCCCACCGGCACGCCGTACCCCGTCCGGGCCTGGCCATGCCGTTCACGCGCCAGACGGGTGTGAGGTCGGCCCGCTCGGGTAGGTGGGCACGACGCGGCATCGGCTGAGCGGAGTGACGGTACGGCTAGGCGTGCCTGCCCTTGAGGTGGCGGCTGAACTCGCGGGCGATCTCCCGGTTCGCGTCCCGCTCGGCCAGGGCCTGCCGCTTGTCGTAGGCCCGTTTGCCCCGGGCGAGGCCGATCTCGACCTTTGCCCAGCCGTCGTCGAAATACATCGACAGGGGAACGAGCGTGATGCCGGGCTCCCGCAGCCTGGACAGGATCCTGTCGATCTCCACGCGGTGCAGAAGCAGTTTCCGGGTACGCCGGGGCTGGTGATTGGTCCAGGTGCCGAATCCGTACTCCGGGATGTGCAGCCCGTACAGCAGGATCTCGTTGTCGAGTTCCTGCGCGAACGCGTCCACAAGCGACGCCCGCCCGGCCCGCAGCGACTTGACCTCGGTGCCGCGCAGCACGATGCCCGCCTCGTACGCCTTGAGGATCGCGTAGTCGTGTCGCGCCTTCTTGTTCGACGCGATGAGCTTGCGGCCAGTTTCCCTAGACGCGGCAGCCTCCCGGTCCCTCGTGCACCCGTCTGGGCCCCACCAATCATATTGCCCGCCGACCGTCGGGGTGAAGTACAGCCGGCGCGAGGGCGGACAGCAGGAACGACACCGGACGGTCGGCGCGATACCGGACCGTGGCCCGGGCGGGATACGGGCGATCGCGCGGCTTTGCGTGGGCGCCGCTCGTGGTGTTCGCATCACCACCGGTTTTCCGGGAAAGGACCCAGTTGACGCGGGTAGAGAACGGTTCGAGGTCAGGAGAAGCGAAGCATGCTGTTGAACATCGCCGGTTCCGGAAACATGGCCCGGGCACTCGCCGCGAGGGCCGCGTTCGGAGACCATCAGGTACGCATCGTCAATCCCCACCTGGACGGGGCGCGTGCCCTGGTCACCGATCTCAGGCAGCGGTTCAGTGGCTTCGACATCGGCGTGGGGGAGAGCCTCGGCGAGGCCGACCTGAACGTGCTCGCCGTGCCGTACCCGGGGGTGCGTCAGGTCGTCGAGTCCGCTCGCGACAGTCTCGCCGACCAGATAGTCGTGGACATCTGCAACCCGGTGGACCACGCGACGTTCGATGCTCTCGCGGTCCCGCCGGGCAGCTCGGCCGCCGAGCAGGTCCAGCAGGCGGGTGGATCCCGGGTGCGGGTGGTGAAGGCATTTAACACCATCTTCGCCGACCTGCTGGAGGCCGGCGAGGGCGGCGGGGAGCCGCTGGATGTGCTCATCGCGAGCGACGACGACGCGGCGAAGCTGATGGTGTCGCAGTTCGTGTCCTCGACCGGGATGCGACCGCTGGACGTGGGACCGCTGCGCCGGGCCCGGGAGCTTGAGGCGTTCGAATTCCTGCACATGACTATGCAGCAGCGCCTGGGCCTGAACCACCAGAGCGCGATCAAGATCCTTTCTTAGTACCGCGTCCACGCGCGTGGTGCCGGCGGCCGGCCGTCGTCTCCCACAGCAGGAACATCAGCGCGCCGACGATGACCTGGGGGACGAAGGTTCCCGTCCGCCACACGAGATCGATGGCCAGCGCCTGGCTGCCGGTGGCGCCGAACGCGGCCAGCAGGCCGGTGAGGGCGGCGTCCACGGTACCCAGGCCGCCGGCGGTGATGGGAATGAACGACACCACCACGGCGAACGAGAACGCGGCCAGCGACTCGGGCCAGGTGAGCGAGAACCCACCGTGGGTACCGTGTTCCAGGCCGCGCAGCGCGACGAACAGCACCGCCCACGAGGTGAACTGCGGCAGTAGCGTGGACGCCGGTACGGCCAGCGGTCTGCGCTTCATCACGTCGACCACGCCCGACCGGAACTCGAGTATCTTCCCGCCCACGTCCACGGTCCGGCCGTGCCGCAGCCGCCGGAGGGGTGCGTTGACCACGCGATCCGCCAGGCGCCCGATCCGGCGCGCCCCGGCCGTACTGTGCAGGATCACCGCGAACGCGGCCAGCGCGAAACCCACGCTCACGACTCCGATGACCGCGATCAGCGCGTAGTGCCACCGGACCTCACCCTCGCCGAGCAACGCCAGCACGCCCACGATCGGCATCACCAGCGTGGCGAAGACGTTGAAGACACTGGAGACCGCGACCGCGCTCGCCGCCGGCCCGGCGTCGAAGCCGTACGACTCCAGCATGTCGTACTCGACGCCGAGCCCGATGGCGCCGCCGGCCGGTATGGTGTTGCTCAGCGCGAACGAGGTCTGCCCGACGACGAAGGCACGCCGGTAGCGCAGCCCCGGCAGCGCGGCCTGGAGCGGCCAGGCACCCACCGCGATGTTCACGATGGCCGCCGCGGCGAGGCCGATGAGGTACGCGGCCGGGATCCGCAGGATCGACGACCACGCCTGCGAATAGTTGGCGAACCTGGGAAAGATGCCGATCGCCACGGCCGCGAGAACCGCGACCGTGACGGGAGGTACGACCACCCTGCGCCAGTGATGCGTGCCGTGCCGTATTTCGGGCCCCCTCCCGGCGTTGCCCTCCTCGTGGTTGCCCCTGCCGCGCCGCGGCTTGTCCGTACCCACGTTCGCGCCGATCACGCATCCAACACGTGCCAGAGCTTCGCGGCCGGCGCCTCTCAGCCGGAGCCTCGGGGCCGACACATTGCGGCCGCCACCTCCATCCGCAGCCGTACCCGGCGGCCGGGACCGGTCACCCAGGCCTGGCGGGCGCACGTCAGGCGAGTCAGCTCGTCCGGCTGAGTCTCGCGGCGACTATCTCAGCCTTACCGGGGCGGGCCGCCGACCGGCGGGAGTTGACCGGCGAGGCGATCGATCGCGCGGTGGTCCACCTTCCCGTTGGGTTGGCGGGGAAGCGAGGACACCACCTCGATGCGCGCCGGTACGGCCACGGCGGGCAGCCGTGCCAGCAGGTGCCGGCGCAGCGCCGGGCGGTCGATCGCACCGTCGGCCACCACGAACCCGACCAGCCGGGGCCTACCGCCGACCTGGGTGGCACCGGCGATCCGCTCTATCGCGACCGCCGCCTGCGTCACCGCCGGAAACGACATCACGGCATGCTCGATCTCCGCCCGTTCCACCCGGACGCCGCCGAGCTTGAGCTGGTGGTCGATCCGGCCGTGGAACAGCAGGGCCCCGTCGCCGCGCAGGGACACCAGATCCCCGGTCCGGTAGATGCCGCCGTCCGCGACGCCCGGCCCGCCGATGGACAGCTCCCCGACGCCCGTGGAGGGCACCGACACCGCGGTACCGGGGATCGGCCGACCGATCGGTACCCGTGGGCCCAGCGCGTCGGCCGGTACGCAGTGGTGCACCGTGCTCCACACCGTGCACTCGGTCGGGCCGTACTCGTTGTAGAGCCGGGCCCCCGGTACCGTCTCGAAGTGCCGTGCCACCAGACCGGGCGGGCAGTCCTCACCGGCGACGACCACAGTGGACAGTGAGCCGAGCGATCCGCCAACGCCACCGGCCAGCGCGACGGCGTACAGCGACGGCACCATCAGCAGATGCGAGCACCGGTACCGGTCGGCGAAGCGACCCATCGCGGCCAGATCGGCGGGCCGGTCACTGGGTATCGCGAGCAACCCGCCGCAGGACAGCGTCCAGTAGATGCCGGCCACCGAACTGTCGAAGGAGATTGAGGAGCAGAGCAGGAATCCGGTCACCGGTTCGGCGTAGTACGCGAGCCGGGCCGCCGTCGAATAGGCCAGCGCCGCCGAGGGTACGGTGACGGCCCGCGGCCTCCCGGTCGACCCGCTCGTGAAGCAGGTGTAGGCGAGCGGTCCGCGCCGGGTCGCGGCCCCGCGGCCACCGTCACCCCCTCCGGCACTGCTACCGCTACCGCTACCGTCACCGCTATCGCCGACGGCGGGCCGCGCCAGGCCGGGCTCGATCAGGGCGGCCGCCGCGCCGCTGGCCGCCACCATCGCCTGCTGCCGCTGGGCCGGGAAGTCCGCGTCGACCGCGACGTACCGGGCTCCGGCCCGCAGCACCCCGAGCATCGCGGCGACCGCCCAGGCGGACAGCCGCGCGTGCACCAGCACCGGGTCTCCCACCGCCACACCCCGGCCGATGAGCTCCGCGGCCATCGAGGCGGACATGGTGTCGAGGTCCCGGTAGGACAGCTCGATCCGCGGATCGACCACCGCCGGCCGGTCGGTCTCCAGCCAGGGTTCGATGAGGTCCAGCACGTTGTCGGGGTGGTGCAGCGGCCGGCCGGCGAGGGTGGTCGCGTTCACGACGAGGGTGCCGGCGGCGGGAATCCGTTGGCCAGTTGGGCCAGCAGGGCGAGGTACGCGGCGATCCGCCCGGCCACCCAGTCCGCGTCGAAGAGTTCGCTGTCGTACGAGACGTATCCGTAGACGCCGTCCTCCGGCCGTACCGTCCACAGTAGAGGCAACGGCACCGGCCGGGCCACCTGCTGTCCCTCCGGGACGGGGGTGAGCCGCAGCGCCGGATCGGCGACGGTGTCCGGCAGGTCCACCCGCGGAATGAACTGGAACGCCGGCCAGACCCGCCCGTTGGCGCCCGGCATGGCCAACGCGGCGGCTATCGCCGGCGCCACGCCCAGCACCCGCAGCAACGGGATGTCGTGGGCGTAGGCGTCCCGGCAGGCCCGGTCGACCCGCTGGTGCAGGGCGGCCCGGTCGTCGTTGTCCGGCAGGTCGACGCGGAGCCACAACGCGTTGATCAGAAATCCCACGGTGTCCCACTCGCTGCGGATCCGGCCGGCGGTCAGCACCGGCACCAGCGCCGCCCCCGCGTCCGGGAACAGCGTGCCGACGTATGCGGTGAGCAGCAGCGTGAACGGCGTCGTACGGGCCCGCCTCGCCACCGTCCGCAGCGCCTGCCACACCGGGTCGCCGATCTCGAAGCGCGCGACGGCGGTCGACCCCGGCCGGTCCCACGGCCCGACCGCGAGGCCGAGGTCGGCCGCGTCCCCGAGCCGCTCGCGCCAGTACGGCAGCGCTTGCGCGATGGTCGCCTCCCAGCTCGCCGAGTGGTCGTGCTCGGCGATGTCCCGGTACTGCATCACCCGGCCGTCCAGGGTGGCCGTGCCGGCCAGCCGGGCGGTGTACGCGTGCGCGAGGTCGCGGGCCAGTACCCGCAGCGACCAGGCGTCCGCGGCCACGTGCGGGGCGACCAGTACGAGGACGGCGGTACCGTCGGCGAACCGGCCGAGGTGTGCGTGCAGCAGCGGGGGAGCGTCCCAGGGGTACGCCATCCCGTCGAGCCGGGCGACGAATTCGTCCACTGTGGAGGGAGAGGGGAGGTCGTGCACGGCCAGCCGTGCCGGCATCGGGTCGAGCACCCGCTGCCGTTCCCGCTCGACGAGAACGGTGCGCAGGGCCCCGTGCCGGGCGACGACGTCGTCCAGGGCCCGGCGCAGCACCTCCGGCTCGACCTCGCCGCTCACCTGGTACGCCTCCCGCACGGTGAACCGGTCGCTCAGCACCCGGCCGGGCCGCCCCCGTTCGAGCTGGAGCAGCAACTGCTGCGCGTACGTCAGCGGTGCGTCCCCGGTCGGCATCATCGGTCTCTCCCGCCGTTCGGTTCGAGCGCGACGGTCAGTCGCTTGTACCCGGAAAGAAACGCCGAACGCACCCGGACCGGCTCGCCGACGACGGTGACCCTCCGGCACGCCGCGAACAACTCGGCGAAGAACACCCGCAGCGTCAGCCGGGCCAGATGCGAGCCGAGGCAGTAATGGTGGCCGCTGCCGAACGCCAGGTGCCGGTTGGGTTGGCGTACCGGGTCGAACTCGTCCGGCCGCGGGAAGACCGCCGGGTCGCGGTTGGCGGAGCCGATCCACGCCACGACCGCGTCGCCCTCGGCGATCGTCACCCCGGACACCCGCACCGGACGCCGGGCATGGCGCATGAAGTGGCTCGCCGGGGACGCCCAGCGCAGCGCCTCCTCGACGCCACCGTCCAGCAGTTCCGGCCGGCCGGCCCACCACGCGTACCGGTCCCGGCGGGCCAACTCCAGCAGCGCCGCGGCCGGTACCCCCGGCAGCGTCACCGCGGCACCCAGCAGCAGGCTGTAGCAGTTCGCCACCACCGATCCCGACCGCGCGTCGGGATCCGCCAGCAGCAGGCTGACCAGGTCGTCTCCCGGGTGCCGGCTGCGCTGCCGCACGAGGTCGACGAAGTACCCGAAGAGTTCCCGGTGCCCGTGGCGCAGCGTCGCCCGGGCGTCGCCGCCGACCTGATAGTCGGGGTCGTCCTCCGCGCTACACATCAGCGCCAGCCGGGCGAGTCGCGGCCAGTCCGCTCGCGGCAGCCCCAGCAGCGGACCCGCGAGTACCAGCGGCAGACCGGCCAGCGCGGCGGCCACGTCGAACGGCTCGCCGGCCAGCCCCGGTTCGAGCAGTTCCCGGACGCCCGCGCGGATCGCCGGGCGCAGCGATTCCGCCGGGCGGACTCCCATCGCCCGTTGCAGCGGTGCGCGCAGCTCGTCGTGGGCCGGCGGGTCGGTCGCGGCCAGTTGCCGGCCGCTGGCCGGGTCACCCGTGCCGAGCAGGTTGAGCAGGGTACCCCGCTCCGAGGTGAACGAGGCGTACTCGCGCAGCACCCGGTCCACGTCCGCGTGCCGGGTCACCGACCAGAAGCCGCCGCCCGGCGCCG
>DASXOA010000330.1:0-17847 GCA_036494675.1 Rugosimonospora sp. | reverse complement strand
CGGGCCCGAGAACGGATGTGATCCATTGGCCATTCCAGCGTCCGATCTGTACCGATCCATCGCCGACCTGCTGAGGGCCACGCACCTGGTCCAGCCCAGCGCTCTCGCCGCCGCCGTGAACCGGGCCGTCCAGCCACTGGGCATGCGGCTCACGATCTTCCTGGTCGACCTGGAACAGCGCAACCTTCGCGCACTGCCGGAGACGGGCGAGCCGGTCTCCGACCCGATTCCGGTACGCGCCGGCCTTCCCGGGGACGCGTTCATGACCGTACGGATTCTCGCCCCGCCCGACCGTGGCGATCTGCTGTGGGTACCGATCGTGGACGGCACCGAACGGCTCGGGGTGGCGAAGGTCGTATTCCCGGAGGCGGTCTCGGTCGACGATTCCGAGCTGCATCTGGGCCTGACCGCCCTGGCCGGCCTCATCGGCCATATGATCATGACGAAGTCCGCGTACGGCGACAGCCTCCGGGCACTGCGCCGCTCCCGGCCGATGTCCACCGAAGGCGAGCTGCTGTGGCGCAACCTGCCGCCGCTGACCTTCGCGACCGACGATGTGACGATCGCCGCGGTCCTGGAACCCACCTACGAGATCGGCGGCGACGCCTTCGACTACGCCGTCGACCATGACCACGCCCGGCTGGGAATCTTCGACGCGGTCGGACACGGACTGACCGCGTGCCTGACCACGGTGGTGACCCTCGCGGCCGTACGGTCCGCGCGCAGCAGCGGCGCCGACCTGGTCAGCACGGCCATCGCGGCGGACCAGGCGCTGACCAGCCAGTTCGACGACCTGCGCTACACCACCGGGGTGCTGGCCGACCTGGACCTGCGGACCGGCCTGCTGCGGTACGTCAACGCCGGCCACCCGGCCCCGGTGCTGATCCGGGCCGGGCAGGCCGTCACTCAGCTGGACGAGCGGCGCAGGATGCCGCTGGGCCTGTCGGACTCGCGCCCGGTCGTCGCCGAGTACCAGATGCGGCGCGGAGACCGGCTGCTGCTCTACACCGACGGCATCACCGAGGCCCGCAGCCGCGACGGCGGACAGTTCGGCGTGGATCGCCTGATCGAGCTGGCGGAACGGCATTCGGCCAGCGGGCTGCTCGCCCCGGAAGCCCTGCGCCGGCTCGCCCACGCCATCCTCGACGATCCGAACGGGCAGCTTCAGGACGACGCCACCCTGATGATCATCGAGTGGGCCGCGGGATCGGGTACCGGCATGATCCCCTGAGCCGACAGTCGTCCGGCCCGCACCCGGCCCCGCACCGGCCCGCGCCCGGCCGGCTCAGGCCGGGGATCCGTAGGGGTGCCGCTACCCACCCGCCCGGTCGGTGCGGCACGGTACCCACAGTTCGATGCAGGGCACCGCGTCGACGGCGACGTCGCCACCCACCTCCGCCAGGCTCCGCGTGAGCTCGGCGACGTCGTCACGTCCGGGCGGCCCGGCCGGCCCGCTGGCCAGCACGGTGACGAGCACTCCTCCGCGCTCCGGCGCCGCCCGTACGACGAGTTGGTCGGCGGCGATCGACGCCATCGCCCGGTGGGTGGCCTCCAGCAGCCGCTGGCGGGTCAGCCGGTCCAGCCGCCCGGTCGAGCCGTCGAGGCGCAGCGCGGCGTCGTTGAGCTGCACCCGCACTCCGGTCCGAGCGATCGCGCGGACGGCCGCGGCAAGCCCACTGGGCAGGTCGTCCCTCTGATCCACCTGGCCGGTGTCGACGAAGGTGCGCAACCAGGCCGCCTGCTCCGCGACCGCCTCGCGCAGCGAGTCATCGATCGACGCCGTGCCACGGGACAGTGCCTCCAGGGTCTGAAGTGCCCGGTCGTGCAGCGCCCGCGCCTGGCGGGCCTGTTCCCGGGCGGCGGTCAGCGCCGCGGTGCTGGCCACGGTGGCGACCCGGGCCGCGTCCACCTCGGCGTCGGCCCGCGCGAAGAGGCGGGCGCACAGGTGGCCCACGAGCGGACCCATCGCGAACGAGGGCAACGCGGTCAGGGTCACGTCCAGCAGCCGGGCATGCTCGAACAGGAGGCTGCCCGCCGTCCAACTGCCGGCCCACAGCAGTCCGGCCGGTAGCGACACGGCCGGCCGGCGGGCACCCAACCCAAGGGTGAACGAGAGCAGCACGGCGTGGGTGAACACCAGCCCGGCATGCGCGGCGGTACCGGCGAAGACCGCGAGAAGCCCGAAGCCCGCGTCCAGGACCGTCGCCCGTACGGTGATCCGGCCGCACGCCAGCCACCACGAGATCACCGCCAGGTTCTCCGCGACCAGTGCGCCGACGATCAGGGCCGACCACCCCGGGTACGGCCAGGTCGGCCAGGCGATCGGCGTCTGGTACACGAGCATCACCAGCGCGGCGACCCGTACCGCCAGGCCGGCGCGAAGAACCGCCAGGCCGGCGCGAAGGGTGGTGCGGTCCACCGCCGGTACCCGAGCGAGCCTGCCGGGCCGCAGCACGATCGCGGCGATCCAGCGCGTGCTCCGATGCGGCCGGGCGGTCACCGGACGCCCTCGGCCGGCCCGGGCACCCGCAGCGTGACGCGTGTACCGGCGCCGGGAGTCGAGGCGATGTGCGCGGATCCACCCAGGTCGGCGAGGCGCTGCCGGATCGACTGCCGCTGGCCGGTGCCGGAGGAGGGGACGGCCGGGTCGTACCCACGACCGGCATCCACGATCTCGATGGTGAGGCCGGTCTCCGCCACGGTGACGGTGACGTCCGCCTCGGTCACGCTGGCGTGGCGCTCGACGTTGGTCAGCGCCTCCCGTGTCGCGCCGATCAGTCCGGCCACCTCCTCCGGGCCGCGGACCGGCTCCCGCTCGGGCAGCCACAGTCGCACCGTGAACCCGCGGACCGACTTCTCGGCCGCGAGCGCGGTCAACCCGCGCAGCAGTTCGGGTCCGTCGGGCCGCCCGCCGGACAGCAGGTCGCGTAGCCACCGCTCCTCGGCACGGACGTGTTCACGCAACGCCGGTTCGTGGATCCCGGACTCGACGACGGCGCGGAGCGTGGCCAGTACGTGGGTGCTGAGAGCCTCGGCGTGCGCGGCCCGTACGCGGGCCAGGGTCAGTTCGGCGGCCCGCGCGACCGCGTCGCTGGCGTGCCGGTCGACGCTCGCGGCCGAGCCGCGCACCAGGTTCCCGACGATCCAGATGAGAACCACCGAGCCCAGGAGCGTCAGCGAGTCACCGAGAGCCAGCCGGAGCGGGTACCGCGGGGCGTGCGAGATCACGCTCGGGGACAGGTTGGCCGCGGACAGCAACAGCCCGGCGCCGAGTACGGCCGGCAGCCGCCAGCGGGCCAGGCCCATCCCCACCACGGCGATGATCACGAAGTTGTAGAGGGGTGTCTGCCCGGCCGGGCTACCGGTGCCCCAGGCGTTGGCCGTGCAGGTCACGACCGCGATGAGTACCGCGGCGTCGACCACCGCCGGACGGACGGGCAGTTGGCCGCGGTGCAGCCACAGGACCACCAGCGCGACGGACTCGACCGCCAGGCCCGCGCACTGGGTGAGCGCCAGCCACTCGTACCGGGCGGGCGCGCCGAGCACGTGGACGGCGGCGGCGGTGAGCAGCAGGAGTGCCCCGACCCGGAACAGTGCCGCGGCGGTGGCCAGGATCCGCTCGGCGTGACGTGTCGCCCGTACCCGGGGCACGGACTCCAGGTCGCCCGGCGCCCTCAGCCGGCCCGGCCCGGTACGGGCGGGTAGCGCAACGCCGCCAGCGCCAGTTGGGCCTTGTTGCCCAGCCCCAGCTTCGAGCGGATCCGGGCGATGTAGGTGTTCACCGTGGACTGGGAGATCTTCATCCGGGTGGCCACCTGCTGATGGGTGAACCCACGGGCGATGTACGACAGCACCTCCCGTTCGCGGATCGACAGTTGCGCCGGCTCCGGCGCCGGGGGATGGTGGTCCATCGCCGCCTGGATCAGATCGGCCAGTTGGGACGACAGGTAGATGTCGCCACCGGCGACCGCCTCGATGGCGGCGGCGTAGGCCTCGGCCGCCGCGTGCTTCGTCTCGTATCCGCTGGCCCCCGCCTGCATCGCGGCCAGCACGTCGGCCGGCGAGCGGGACGCGGAGACGACGAGTACGGGCAGGTCCACGGACAGGTCGGCGATCACATCCAGAGCCGGGCGGTCATCGGCCAGGTAGAGGTCGACGAGCGCGACGTGGGCGGGAACGCGGCCGGTCGTGGTCCGGGGAAGGCTCTTGGCCTCGGCGACGGACGCGACGACATCGAAGGACGGTTCGAGCATCGCCCGCAGCCCGTGACGCGCCACCGGATGGTCATCGATGATCACGATTCGGAGCATCGGAGCCCTTCTCGGCCGCCCGTCCCCCTTCTCCAGGGGCGCGCCCACCCTATCCGGCCCGATCCCCGGGGCCGCGGTCCGCGACCGGACGCTGCCGCCGGAGAATCTCTCCGGGAACCTGGCCGCCGGTGTCGAATCCGTGCCGCCCCGTCCGACGCGTTGATAGACCCGACGCTCGCGAACCCGCAGCGTGCAACACCATGTCGAGAAGAACCCCAGTCACGAAGGAGCGAGAACGTGGGCAAGATCGTCGCGGTAGAGTACCTGACCCTCGACGGCGTCATGGAGGAGCCCCGCTGGAGCGGGCCGTACTTCGACGGCGAGGTGGCCCGCTTCCAGTACGACAACCTGTTCGGTAGCGACGCCCTGCTGCTGGGCCGGGTCACCTACGAGGGCTTCAAGGCCGCCTGGCCGGCGATGACCGACAAGCAGGGCTTCGCCGACCGGATGAACAGCCTGCCGAAGTTCGTGACGACGGCGACCCTGACCGAGCCGGAGTGGAACGCGACGCTGCTGGACGGGGACGTGTCCGAGCGGGTGGCGGCGCTGAAAACCGACTTCGCCGGCACCCTGCTGCTCAACGGCAGCGGCCGGCTGTTCCAGGCGTTGCACGCGGCCGGGCTCATCGACGAGTACCGGCTGATGTTCTTCCCGGTCATCCTCGGCGCCGGGCGGCGACTCTTCCCGGAGGGCAGCGCGGACGGCGCCCTGAAGCTGGTGGAGAGCCAGATCACCGGCAGCGGCGTGGCCCTGCTGACCTACCGTCCCGACAACGCCGCCGCCTGACGGAGGTTCTCATCGAGGGGACGTGCAGGCTCCCCTCGTGTGTAGGGAGGTGTAGGCGATCTCCCCCGCGGGTACGGCTCGACCCATGACCTCTCAAGCCGCGCAATCGCCGCCGGTGCCGGGTGGCGACGAGCACGACGGCGCGAACCCGTTCGCGGGTACGGGATCCGGCACGGGCCTGCCCCCTCGCGCGCCAACGGTACCAGCGCCACGCGCGCCGGAGCCGGAAAGACCGGCGGGCCGGCCGCGACCGGACCAGCCCGCCAGCTGGCTTCTGGGTGCCGAGGAGCGGGGCAACCCCGACACGGACATCGATCGCCGGCACAGCGACGGCCTGGCGTGGACGTCCGGCAACGAGGTCACTCCGCTGATTCACGGTCGGGCCTACTTCGCCGCGCTGCACGAAGCCGTGTCCGCGACCCGGGCCGGCGACCTGGTGCTGTTCACGGACTGGCGCGGGGATCCGGACGAGGTCGTCGACGACGACGGTACCGCCGTCTCGTCCCTGATGTGCCACGCCGCCGAGCGCGGGGTGACCGTCAAGGGGCTGGTGTGGCGCTCCCACCTGGACCTGCTGCGCTTCAGCAGCGGGGAGAACCGGCGGCTCGGTGCCGAGATCGAGGCGGCCGGCGGGGAGTGCCTGCTGGACATGCGGGTACGCGCCGGCGGCTCACACCACCAGAAGATGGTGGTCGTCCGCTACCGCGACCGCCCCGACCGCGATGTCGCGTTCGTTGGCGGCATCGACCTGTGCCACTCGCGTCGCGACGACGAACGCCACCACGGCGACCCGCTGAGCGCGCCGATGCCGCCGGTCTACGGCGACCGTCCCGCGTGGCACGACATGCAGCTCGCGATCCGCGGCCCCGCGGTGGGCGACTGTGAGGCGACCTTCCGCGAACGGTGGGGCGATCCGGCTCCGCTGTCCCACAACCCGCTGCGGCTGGCCCGTGGCCGCCTCGACCACGAGGACCTGCGCGCCGACCGGCTTCCTGCGCAGTCGAAGGACCCCGGGGCGTGCGGCACCCAGTTGGTGCAGGTGCTGCGGACCTACCCGCACCGGCGCTGGAGCTATCCGTTCGCCCGGGCGGGTGAGCGCAGCATCGCCCGCGCCTACGCCAAGGCCGTCGGCCGGGCCCGATCGATCATCTACATCGAGGACCAGTACCTGTGGTCGACCGAGGTGGCACAGGTCTTCGCCGCGGCGCTGCGCCGGGAACCGCGGCTGCGGATGGTCGCGGTGATCCCGCTGCACCCGGACACCGACGGCAACACGGCCCGGTCGGAGGCTCTCGGTAGGACACGTGCCCTCACGCTGCTCCGGGCCGCCGGCGGCGATCGGGTCGCCGTCTACGGGATCGAGAACCACGCGGGCCACCCCGTCTACGTCCACGCCAAGGCGTGCGTCATCGACGACGTCTGGTCCTGTATCGGCTCGGACAATCTCAACCTGCGGTCGTGGACGCACGACTCCGAGTTCAGCTGCGCGGTCATGGACGCCGACGCCGGCCCGGGCTTCGGGCAGGCGCTGCGCCTGCGCCTCGCCCGCGAGCACCTCGACCGCGCCGATGGCGACGACCGGGACCTGCGCGATCCGCGAGCCATGTTCGAGGAGTACCGGAGCAGTGCGGCGGCGCTCGACGCGTGGCACGACTCCCCCGCCACCACACCGCGTCCCGCCGGCCGGCTTCGCGCGTACCGGCTGCCGCGCATCGGTCGGGTATCGCGGATTCTCGCCACACCCATGTACCGCTACCTGTGCGACCCGGACGGCCGGCCGGCGGCGATGCGGCACCGTCACGTGTTCTGAGGCGAGCGCTCTGGCCGCATCGCCAACTGGACGATCGCGGCGGCGCCCATGGCACCGGCCACCCGCGGGTTGATCAGGCTCAGTTCGTAGTACACCTCGGCGAAGGCCTCGACCTCTGAGCCGCGTTGCGCGGCGACGCGGCGGGCACCACGCATCGCGGCGGCCACGCTGTCGCACATGGTGTGGTAGTCGCGCTCGGCGGCCGCGATGATGGCCGCCGGCGGTTGCTGATCGTTGACGGTCCGGCCCTGGTACGACATGTCATCGGCTCCTTCCGCCGGTTGGCGGTCGTACCCGCGTCGTGGCCAACGCGGGTGACCGGCGGGGCGCGCGACCGGCAGGACCGACCACACGCCCCGGCATCGCCAACCGCCGCAGCCCCTTGGCAGTACAGCGGCAAGGACTTGACCGGCTCCGCGGTGCTCGCGGGTACGAAAGTCATGATTTCGCCACCTTGGGACGCGGACATCCGCCAGTTGGCGCAGTATGTCGGGGATACGTACGGGCACGGCGCGATGCGCTCCGGCGCGCATTCATTTCTCCGCGAGTTGGCGGTTATCTCGCCCGGTACCGGCCCGCAGACTGATCTCGCAGCGCCGGCCCCGATCCCCCCGAAAAGGCCAAGCCGCAGAGGGGCCGGCGCCGCGAACAGCGGCAACGGGCGGCGGCAGCAGGAGCAAGCCGCAGCACCCGGACGCACGGAGACCGGCGCCCCCCCGCGCCGGTCTCCGCCGCATCCGGCTTCTGTCCACTATGGACAACCGATCGACACGCGCCCATCATGGCTACGCCGGCCCGGTCTCCTCCGGTGCGGTGAGGTTGCGGCGGCTCGATTCGCGGGCGATGTCGATCCGGGAGTTCAGCCCGAGCTTGGCCAGGATGTGCGACACGTGTGTCTGGACGGTACGCCGGGACAGGAACAGTTGCGCCGCGATCTGCGGGTTGGACATGCCGCGCGCGACCACGTTCGCGATCCTCAACTCCGTCGGCGTGAGGCTGTCCCAGCCGTGCTGGGACCGGCGGTGCCGGGAGTGCGGGCCACGCCGGATCCCGTACGCGCGAAACGTCGCCTGCGTACGATCCAGGTCCCAGCCGGCGCCCAGCTCGGAGTACAGCGAGAAGGCGTCGGTGAAATGGGTACGCGCACCGGCGATGTCCCCGACGTCGGCCAGGGCGACCGCGGCCGCCTCCAGCGCCTGCGCCCGGGGCAGTAACCGTTGGGCGGCGTGGTAATGGTCGGCGGCAACGAGCAACGTCGCCGGGTCCCGGTCGAGCAGGCCTCGGCAGTGCGGCCCGACCGCCTTGCGATGCGGTACCTCCGAGGCGCAGGCGACCGCCTCGGCGCGGCGGACCACGGCTTGCGCGGTCTGGTCGTCGCCCACGGTCATCGCGAGGCGTACCGCGTCGGCCATCAGGCCCGCAGCCTCCTCCATCTGCCCGGTCGCCTCCGACAGACCCTCCATCAGCACGGCCAGCGCGTCACCCGGGGCGTCGGACTGTTCCCGGTCGAGACTGCGGGCCAGGGTGAGTGGCCCAAAAAGCCGGTCGTCGCCCAGGCGGGCGGCGAACCGCTCCGCCTCGGCCAGGTGCCGGCCCGCGGCCGCCTCGCCCCGGTGGAACTGGATGGTCGCGGCCAGGCCGTGTGCGTTGCACTCGACGCTCGGGTCGGGCAGCGGCTCGGATCCGAGGTCGACCTCGGCCAGCGCGTCGTCCCACCGGCCGACGTCGAACAGCAACTCGCCGACCACGACCTGGGCCTGTGTCAGGCGTGCCACGTTGCCGGCGTCGTCGGCGAGCTGGCGCACCTGCTCGGCGGCGCCGATCGCGGCGTCGTACCGGTCGAGGTCGCCGAGCGCCGAGGCATGGTTGATCTGGAGCATCAGCCGCAGGTCGGTCAGGGACGGGTCGCCCTCGGCCACCGCACGCGCCCGGTCGGACAGCGTGAGTGCCCCGGCCGCGTCGCCGCGCATGCCGTGCACGATGGTCAGCACACCCAGCGACCAACTGCTGGCCCAGCGGTCTCCGGTCTCGCTCGCGAGCGTGAACGCATCCTGCGCGACCTGACCCGCGACGTCCAACCGGCCGAGGCTGCGCTGGATGCGCGCGGTGAGCACGAGCAGCCGGGCACGATCGCGCGCCTTCAGGTCGGCGGATTTCAGGGTGCGCTCCAGCTCGGCGAGCGCCTCCTCGGCGCGGCCCTCCCGGATCCGGCACGGCGCGAGCGTCCAGTGCAGGTCGACCAGAAGGTCGGGACGGGTCACGTGGTCGAGCGCCGCGACGGCGACCTGCGCCGCCGCCGCCGTGTCGCCGACCGAGTAGAGCGCGTCGGCCAGCCGGCAGGTCAGCAGGTCGTGCGGGAAGGCCCCGGCGGGTATCGCGCCTACCGCCCACCGCAGCAACGAGATCGCGGCGTGCGGGGCCTGGCCGACCAGTTGCTGACCGGCCCCGGTGAGCCAGCGCACCATCCACTCGTCCATCACGCCCGTGCCGGCGAAAGCGTCGGCGGCCGGAAGCAGTTGCCGGGCCACCTGCTCGACCGGCGCGCCGCCCTCGGTAAGCGCCCTGGCGGCGTCCCGGTGCCAGGCGGCGCGCACCGCGGCCGGGATCACCTCGTAGAGCGCCGATCTGATCAGTGGATGCCGGAACGCGAGTTCCTTGCCCTTGTCCGCGACCACGCCGGCGAGCAGCGCCTCGTCGAGCGCGGGCAGCAGGTCGGTGACCGGACGCCCCGAGGCGACGGCCAGTTCGGCCACCGAGAACTCCTCGCCGAGCAGCGCCGCCACCCGCAGCACCTCGCGCGCCGGTGTCGACAGGAACTCCAGCCGGTCCGCGATCGCCGCGGCCAGCGAGTCCGGTGGCGAGCCGCCGGCCGCCTCGACCCGACCGTCCTCGACGTTCAGCGCCCGGCCGCGCACCAGCGCGTCGACGAGCTCGATCAGGTAGAGCGGGTTGCCGCCGGCGCCCCCGGCGAGGCCCAGCAGTCTGGTGCCGGGTGTGCCACCGACCTCGCGCGCGATCAGCTCGGCCGCCTCGGTCTCGGACAGGCCGTGCAGGCGCAGCAGGCCGTTCGGCTCGACGGCGCGGCGCAGCGCGAGCAGGTCGTCCCGGCGCGGCACCGGCCGGGTCGCGCCGACGACGAGCAGCGGCGTCTGCCGTACGGAGCGGGCCAGCCGGCCCAGCGCCATCACCGTGGCCGGGTCGGCCCACTGCAGGTCATCGAGAATCAGCAGCACCGGTTCCCGCGCGCACAGCTCGTCCGCCAACGCGAGGAACCGCTCGACGGCCGCGGCCACCACGTCGGTGCGGTTGCCGGGCGTGGAATCCGCCCGCAGCATCTCGGCGATCCGGGCCGGCCCGTCGCCGGCCACGCCGTCCCGGGTCTGCACGGCCTCCAGCAACGGCAGCAGCGGGAACGCCTGGCTGAGTTCGTCGCAGACCGCCCAGAACACGCGGCACCCGGCGGCCATCGCGTCCCCGGCGAGGACCCGCAGCAGGGACGACTTGCCGATCCCGGGCTCGCCCTCGATGAGCACTGCCTGTCCCCGGCCCGCGGCCAGGTCTTCGACCCAGCCGCGGACCCGGTCCAGCTGGTGGCGGCGGCCAACCAGCGAATCCGCAAGAAGAGCTTCAGTCACGGCCGAACACCTCGCCCTTCCTGCACCGATAGTAAAAATGATCAGTTCACTCCGCGTTCATCTCCGTCGTATTCCAGCGACGCTCGCAAGATCAACTGATCATCCGCCGGTTCCTCGATCCACAACCGCATTTCCGCAGGCCAATCGCATGCAGTACGATCGGTTGCCTCACGTGATCGACCGCCTCATTGAGTCGCATTGACGATGACTAATTCACCGAGAATTCGGGCTCCGTTAACCGGCGCGCAAGGTTACAGACACGCTATGTCAACCTCGTCCACGGAACGTAACGACCACCTGGCCAGGTGCCCCTTCTAGCTACCGCTTGGCAGGAGTCGCGATGCGGATGAGACGCAGCGTGATCACGCTTGTCCTCATGATGAGCGCCGTGGGTGCGCTGTTGGCCGGTGCAACGGCCATGGCACCCCTCGATCACCAGAACACAAGCCAGTACGCATCAGTCCACGATGTTGCGGTCGGCTCGGTGACCACCTCCGTAGTAGGCCCCGACGATTACTACGACATCTGATGATGCCCAATCCCCCCCGGGATGGGAAGGTGTCATCTGCAATTCCCGGGTGCAAATTGCGAAATGGCACATGCGCGCCGGGCGGCGTGTGATCGACCCGCCCGGCGCCGCACCCGGCACCGAACGATGACGACCGCGAAACATCGGCCACCTGGCCGATGTTTCGCGGTCACCGAATGTCTATGACGTAGCCCCCGCCCAAGCGCACCTGAGCGGTACGGGCGCGATCCACCAGCCACCCACCCACCCCCACCAGGCCTCCGCGGAGGTAGCCGTCCGCGCCCGGGACATATACGCCAGGTGACCGATGTCTCCACGGGCCGACGAACCACAATGAGATCTTGTGCATTTAGCCAGGACATCGATGCGCTGGGTGCCGAGAAGAACACGTGGACACGCGCGGTCGACGTCCGTCGGGGTGGGCAAGGGGTGTGGCGACGTTGCTGGCTGACCAATTCTTCCTGATCGCACACGAGGACCGGACCGGCCGATCGCGCCTGCATTCGCGGGCGACCGGCCTCGGCCTGGCGGCCGGCCTCATCGGCGAGTTGATGCTGCTGGGCCGGGTACGCATATTCGAGGGCGAGCTGCGGGTGGTGAGCCGGGACCCGCCCGTCGACGGGCTGGCGCACAACGTCCTGGATCTGTTCATCGCCCAGCCGCAGCATCGCGACCTGCATACCTGGTTGGCCTATCTGGCCCAGGACGCGGCGAGCAAAGTGGGTGAGCGCCTGCAACGCGCGGGCGCGGTCGAGCCCGTGACCCGCCGCCGGCTCGTGAGCAGCCAGACCGTCTACATGCCGATGAACGCCGACCAGCGCAACGCCGCGGCCTGGGCGCGGGTACGCCTGGCGGACCTGCTGGTCCGGCACCGGGACATGGACGCGGCCGACAGCACCCTCGCCGGCCTCGTACTCGCGACCGGACTCACCCGGTGCGTGCTGTGGGACCTCCCGGTGCACCGGCCCGGCGTGCCGCACCTGTACGCCGTCGTTGATTCCCTTCCGACCGAACTACGCGAGCTCGTCGAGCACACGCAGGCATCCGTCGGATATGTCCTCGCAGCCGGTCGACGTTGAGCCCGCGCGGGCGCCACGCCGTTGGCCGAAACCACATCTGGAGGTTGGCAATGGCGCGACCTGATGCCGCCGGACCCGACATCGTGTCCCGGTCGCTCGCGAGCAACCGGCTCGGTGTGCCGTCGGTGGTGTTCTTCGGCGTTGCCGGGGCCGCGCCACTGACGGTCATCCTGGGCGCGGTCACCACGATCTACGCCGTGATCGGCAATACGGCCGTGCCGCTGTCGTACCTCATCGCCGCCGCGATCCTGTCGCTGTTCACGGTCGGGTTCGTCGCGATGAGCCGGCACATCGTGAACTCAGGCGCGTTCTACTCGTACATCAGCCACGGGCTCGGCCGGGTATCCGGCGTCGGCGCGGCGTTCGTCGCGCTGCCGGCGTACTCCATGATGCAGATCGGCCTGTTCGGCCTGTTCGGCGTCGTGGCCTCCAACCTGGCGCAGACGGCCGGATTCCGGGTCGGCTGGTTCCCGTGCGCGCTCGTGGCGTGGGCCTTGGTCGCCGTACTCGGCCTGCTGTGGGTGGACCTCAGCGGCCGCGTCCTGGCGATACTGCTGGTATCCGAGATCACGCTCGTGCTGATCTACGACGCGGTCATGATCGCCCATCCGGCGGGCGGCACCGTCAACTACCAGATGCTGAACCCGACCAACATGCTCTCCCCGCAGGCAGCCGCGATGCTGGTGGTCGCGATCGCCGGCTTCGTCGGCTTCGAAGCGACCGTCGTCCTGTCGGAGGAGGCCAAGGACCCCAAGAGGACCATCGCGCGAGCGACGCACTGGGCGGTGCTGATCCCGGGCCTGCTGTGCGGCGTGTCGGCGTGGGCGATGGCCGTCAACGCCGGGGCGGACCACATCGTGTCGGCCGCCAAGGACCAGAAGACCAACCTGGTGTTCGCCCTCGTCTCACCGCACGTGCCGGCCATCGTCGTGCACGTGGGGTACGTGCTGTTCCTCACGAGTGTGTTCGCCGCCCTGCTCGCCTTCCACGCGGCCGTGGCCCGGTACCAGTTCGCCCTGGGCCGGGAGGGCATCCTGCCCTCGGCATGGGGCAGCACGCAGCCGCGCACGGGTGCTCCACTGCTCGGCTCGGTCACCCAGAGCATCCTGGCGTTGGTGGTGCTGATCGCCTACTCCCGTACCCATGCCGACCCGTTGGTCTACCTGTTCGCCTGGCTGACCGTCGTCGGCGGCCTGGGCGTACTCATCCTGATGTGGAGCGCGTCGGCCGCGGTCGTGGCGTTCTTCATCCGCAACCGGGGGCGGGAGAACGCCTGGCGCGCCTGGATAGCGCCCACCTTCGCGTTCCTTCTGCTCACCGGAGTCCTCGCCGCGACCGTCATCGGTCTGGGCGACATGCTTCAGGTCGCGCCGCACTCGCCGTTCCGCTGGCTGATCCCGCCCGCGTACGCCGCGGTCGCCGTGCTCGGACTCGGGTGGGGTCTGATCACCCGGGTCGCGCGCCCACAGGTGTACGCCGCGATCGGTCGGGGTGCCGGCGGCAACCTGGCGGCCTCGATCGTTCTGCCCCGGCAGCGGGAGCCGTACGCCGAGCCCGCCAGCGCCCGGGCGTTCCACGGCTGAACCGCACCGAGCCGTCTCTGTCATCTTTCGCAGCCGAGAAGGGATTCCGATGCCGTACGCCATCCAGGATCTGGTGATCCGGAACGTCACCCCAGTGGACACCGCCCAGATCACCGGACTTCTGGCCGCCGCGATGGGCGACGGTCCCGTCGCCCGGTGGCTGACACCCGAGGCGGACATCCGTGAGGACTACGCTCCGGCGTACTTCGAGATCTTCGCCGAGCACGCCGTCCGGTACGGCGAGGTCTACGCCTCCGTCGACGAACAGACGGCGGAACTGTCGGGCGTGGCCCTGTGGTTCCCGCTCACCTCGCTGATTCCCGGGCCGGCCGACTACGACCAGCGGCTCAAGGACGCGTCCGGCTCAGCGTTCGACCGGGTGCGTGAGCTGGACGCCGCGCTGGAGGCGCACCATCCCCTGGAACCCCACCACTATCTCGCGTTCCTGGCCGTGCGCCCGGACCGCCAGTGCCGCGGTATCGGCAGCGCTCTGCTCGACCGCCACCACGCGAGGCTGGACAGCGCCGGAATCCCCGCCTACCTGGAGGCCAACGATCCCCGCAACCGCGACCTGTACCTGCGCCACGGGTATGTCAGCCGCGCGGAGATCCGGCTGAATGACGGCCCGTCGATCTGGCCGATGTGGCGGGAGCCGACCGAGTGACGCCGGGCGCGCTGGCGTACCGGGCCGGCGTACTCAGGCGGCGTCCGGGAACTCGTACAGCCAGTACGACTGCTCGTCCAGCCGCTCCATCCGCACGTTGCCGGAGATCCGGTGCAACAGCACCCGGACCGACCGGGGCAGGTGCCGGACGGCATCGGTGCGTGCGCACACATCGAGTGCGGTGATCGCGTCACGGGTCGACGTCTCGTGCATGGCCGTGATCAGTTGAGTGAACGTGGTGAGAGGCGCGTCGGCCCTCACCGCGACGAAGCCGACGTACCAGATCCGGCGCTCGGCGTAGTGCCGTGGCCACCGCCGTTCGAAGTACTGCGGTGAGATGAGCGGCACTGCGTCGAGGTCGTTGCTGTAGGTGGACAGGCCGCACAATGCCGCGTCGTCGTCCAGGCACAGGTACTTCTGCACGCGCCGATCGAGCATCACCTCATCGAATTCGCTGCGGTACATGAGGTGCCGCTGCACGGCGAGGGCATTCAATTCGCGGAACGCCTCGTAGTACAGCGCCCACGCATCCTCGATGAGACTCTCGTGGATCTCGTCGACAATCTTGATGCTCATCCCCAAACCCCGATCATCCAGAGCATTCGCCGCGGTGGATACGTCAGCCTAGGATACGTGGAGTCATGGATTAGTAACAGTGTGTATACATTTAGCAATTTGCATGTTACAATTGATCTTACTGTGCGGTCTCCGTCAGAGCCCGCACCTCCGCGGTGGGGGATCCCGCCGGCAGGATGACGGTGAAGACCGTGCGGCCCGGCCGGCTGTCCACCGCGATCGTTCCGCCATGCGCGGCCACCACCGCGTCGACGATCGACAATCCCAGCCCGGTGCTGCCGGCGGCGCGGGACCGGGAGTTGTCCGCGCGGGTGAACCGGTCGAACACATCGGGCAGCAGGCTCTCCGGTATCCCGGGCCCGTCGTCGGTCACCGACAGCAGGGCGACGTGCGGGTGTGGTCGGGACAGGGCGACGGTCACGGTGGTACCGGCCGGAGTGTGGGCGCGGGCGTTGGCGAGGAGGTTCGCCAGTACCTGGTGCAGCCGGGCGGCATCCCCCGCCACGGTGACCGGTTCGTCGGGCAGGTCGAGCCGCCAGATGTGCTCCGGACCGGCGACGTGCGCGTCGCCGGTCGCGTCGACGACGAGCCGGCTCAGGTCCACCGGACCGGTGTCCAGCGGCCGTCCCGAGTCGAGGCGGGCCAGCAGCAGCATGTCCTCGACCAGGGTGGTCATCCGCGCGGATTCCGACTCCACCCGGCGCAGGGCGTGTGCCACGCCGTCCGGAACGTGTTCGTGCACCCGGCGGGCCAGTTCGGCGTACCCGCGGATCGCCGCCAGGGGCGTACGCAGTTCGTGGCTGGCGTCCGCGACGAACTTCCGTACCCGCGTCTCGCTGGCCTGCCGCGCGCTCAACGCCGCCGCGATGTGGCCCAGCATCCGGTTCAGCGCCGCACCCACCTGGCCCACCTCGGTACCGGGGTCGGTGTCCACGTCGGGTACCCGCACCGCCAGGGCGACCTCGCCTCGATCCAGGGGCAGTTCGGCGACCCGGGTCGCGGTCGCCGCCACCCGGCTCAGCGGGCGCATACAGCGGCGCACGATGACCGCGCCGGCCAGCCCGGTCACCACCAGACCGGCCAGCGCCACGCCGCCCTCGACGAACGCCAGGTCCATCAGTGTGGACTGCACGTCGGCCAGCGGCAGGCCGGTGACGATCACTTCGCCGTTCGGAACCTCGATCGCCACCAGCCGGTAGCTGCCCAGATCGGCGAAGTCCCGGGTGTACGGGTGCCCGTCGGCCGGCAGTTCCTGCAACACGCCGTAGCCGGCCGCGGGTACCGGGGCGCCCAGCACCACGGAGGCGTCCTGCACCTCGCCGTCCGCGAGATGCGCCTGGAGCGTGCCGGCGCTCTGGCCGGTCGGGATGGGAAACGGGGGCGGCACGCCACCGCCCAGGCCCCGGGACCCCTGGTTCGCCGCGCCGAACGAGCGGTGGCTGGCATCGCTGAGCCGGCTGTCGACCTGGTGCATGAGAAACCCGTGCAGAGCGAACTCCGTGGCACCGCTGACGATCAGGCAGACCACCGCAAGCAGGCCGATCACCGCGGCTAGCAGCCGGGTCCGCAGCGGCAACCGCGACAGCCGGGTGCGCCGTGCCCTCGCCCGCGGCGCCGCGGCCTCAGCCGGTGGGCTTGAGGACATAACCCACTCCGCGCATGGTGTGGATCATCGGCTCCCGGCCTGCGTCGATCTTCTTGCGGAGGTACGAGATGTAGAGCTCGACGACGTTGGCCTGCCCGCCGAAGTCGTAGTTCCACACGCGATCCAGGATCAGTGCCTTGGACAGCACCCGGCGCGGGTTGCGCATCAGGAAGCGCAGCAGTTCGTACTCGGTCGCGGTCAGCTCGATCGGTGTGGCGCCCCGGCACACCTCGTGGCTGTCCTCGTCCAGGGTGAGGTCGCCCACCACCAGGGCGGCGTCCTCCCGGAGGGCGGTCATGCCGGCCCGGCGCAGCAGGCCGCGCAGCCGGGCCACGACCTCCTCCAGGCTGAACGGCTTGGTCACGTAGTCGTCCCCGCCGGCGGTCAGTCCGGCGATCCGGTCCTCGACCGCGTCCCGGGCCGTGAGGAACAGCACGGGTACCAGAGGATCGCGGTCGCGCAGCCGGCGCAGCACCTCCAGCCCGCTGAGGTCGGGCAGCATCACGTCCAGAACCACGACATCGGGTTCGAACCCGCGCGCCACCCGCAGCGCGGCGTGCCCGTCGGCGGCGGGGCGCACATCCCAGCCCTCGTAGCGCAGCGCCATCGACAGCAGTTCGGTCAGCGCCGGCTCATCGTCCACGACCAGCACCCGCACCGCCTCGCCGTCGGCCCGGCGCAACGGCGCGGATACGGGACTGGAAAGGCGCGGGGCGTTATCGACCATCGACATGGTGCCATCCTGGGCCGCCAACCTAGGTCATGTCTCGGCAAAAAGCTGTGCGTCCGCTGTGAGACGGGAGGCGGTCCGCCGCGCGGGCCGGCTCGGGAACCCGAACGCGAACGTGAACGCGGACAGACCACCCGCGGCGCGGCACCCCGAACAGCCTGCGCGGCCGCCTGCCTGCCGCCGCGCTGTCGAGACGCTCCGGGCGGCGACCGGCAGCCCCCTGCCGACCGCCGCCCGGTCAGGCGCTTCTCACCCGACGAGCCTGACGACCGCCGACGCGGTCAGGCGTTTCTCACGCGACGAGCCTGACGGTCGCCGACGCGGTCAGGCCGCCCGAGGCGACCGTGAGGGTGACCGTCCCGGAACGCACCGCGGTCAACGTGCCGGCGGTCAGGTCGAGTACGGCGAGGGTCTTCGAGCGCTTCTTCGCCGCCTTCGCATCGGCCTCCGACTGCGCGAGTACGAGCCCGGTGCCGCCGCTCCAGATGACGCTGGCCGGA
>DASXOA010000329.1:0-4270 GCA_036494675.1 Rugosimonospora sp. | reverse complement strand
CTGTTGGTGCTCGTCGAGGGTGTCAAGCAGGTGCCGTTCCCGACCGTACCCAGGGCACCCGCCTCGTTCGCGTCGCTGCCCGGCCCGTTGCTCGTGCTGCCCACGAACTGGAAGGACGACGAGCTGGCGATGCTGTGGTCGACGGACAACTTCGTGCCGCTCGTCAACGGGTCCAGCGGTTTCTTCCCCCAGGGCCTGCTGCACACCCAGGACGTCGTGAAGACCTTCCCCGACGCCGCGAGCGTCCAGTACCTGCGCGGGCTCGGGGTGCGCACGGTACTGGTGCTCCGGCAGCCGTACGCCATGCTGGCCGACGGCCCGCCCGAGGGCTCCGGCGTACCCGTACACGCGCTCACCGCCAGCGTCGACGGGCTCGGCATCACCCGGGAGGACCAGCCGGACGCGGTGATCTACCACCTGGTCAGCTGAGGGCGGCGATCGGGCTACGGCAACAGCACGACCTTGCCCGCCACGGCGCCCGCCGCGACCCGCCGGTGCGCCTCGGTGGCCTCTGTCAACGGCAGGGTCGCCGCCACCCGGGTGCGCAGCCGGCCCTCCGCCACGTCGCGCAGCAGCGCCGCCAGCGCCACCGGATCCGGCCGCACCAGCACGACCTCCTGGCGAACGCGGCGAGCCCCGTCGACCGGGACGGTAGGCCGGGTGGTCACCACCGTGCCGCCGTCCGCGACCCCGGCGGCAGCGGGCGGCCCGAGCGGAACGGCGTCCAGCACGGCGGGTACCGGGCCGGCCGCCGCGAGGTCGGCGTCGCGCGGCAGCACCAGGTCCGCGCCCAGGCCCCGGACCCACTCCTCGTCGCCGGTGCCGGCCATTGCCAGCACCCGGTACCCGGCGCGCACGGCCAGTTGCACGCCGTATCCGCCGACGCCGCCACTGGCGCCGGTGACCAGCAGCGTCGTGGGTCCGGGCAGCGCCATGAGGTCCAGCGCCTGACGGGCGGTGAGCCCGTTGAGCGGCACCGTAGCGGCCGCCACCTCGTCGAGGCCGTCCGGGATCGGCGCGAGCCAGGCCGCGTCGGCCACGACCAGTTCGGCGTATCCGCCGGGCCGGCCCCGGGTGTCGAACCACGGGATGAGTCCGGCGACCCGGTCGCCCGGCCGGTACCCGCCCTCTGCCCCGCCGACCGCGACCACCTCGCCGGCGATGTCCCAGCCCGGCACGACCGGCAGCCGGTCCGGCGGCCCGGGCAGCTGCCCGGCGCAGGCGGCGAGGTCGGCCGGGTTCACCGTGGCCGCCCGCACCCGCACCAGCACCTGCCCGGGCCCGGGCACCGGATCCGGCTGCTCGACGACCCGCAGCACCTCCGGTCCGCCCAGCGCGCTCACCACCACCGCTCGCACGGCCCCTCCCCCCGCCATCGGCGTATCCGTTCAGAATGCCCCAGCCGCGCCCGCGCAACTACCCCCGTTTCCGGCCGGTGCCGGCGATGTCCCAGAAGCCGGAAACGTGCCTCCGGCGACTGATGTCCTTTGTGGACAGACGTGCGCAACCGTTACCGACGGTACTCACCTGATTGCAGCCATGGGCCGCCGTGAACACTCGAACAACTTCCGTTATCCTCACCGAATTCGCCAGACGTCGAGCACACCCTCCAACGTGATCGCGCAACCCCGGTCGGCAATCGGGCCGCTCTTCGCCGCAACGCCGGCGAATCCTGCCGTTGTTCGGGCGTTTTATCCCGCGTGTACGGTCTTTGTGGGTGACGCAACCGGCAGGGTAGCCTGCGAAACGCCTGCTGATGGCGCGACTGTCGCGGTCATGGGCCTCGGGGTCCCTGGGATGCAACGGAGGGCGCCGGATTGACCGCGTTGTGCAACATCGCAGGCGCTGGGGGGCAACGACCTGGTGGGAGGTCTCTGTTGGCGACAGCCACGCTTGTCAGGTCCGTCGTAGGCAGCGTGAAGGCGGTCGCAGTCGACGATGTGGGCCGGCCGCGCACGGTCGGATCGACTCGACGGCGACCGACGACGCCCTTGGATGGCCTGGAAGGCCGGCAAGACCTGGAAGGCCGGCAAGACCGGCAGGGCCTGGAAGACCGGTCGGGGCATGCACGTCGATTCTGAGCTGGCGACCGCCGTGGTCGACCTTCGCGCGATCGCGGACAATCTGGACGCGATCGCGGCCGTTGCCGGAACCGAGTTGATGGCGGTGGTCAAGGCCGATGCGTTCGGTCACGGCGCGGTCCCGGTCGCGCGGACGGCGCTGGCCAGCGGAGCGACGTGGCTCGGAGTGACGTCGGCGGCGGAAGCGCTGGCGCTGCGATCGGCGGGCATCGCCGCACCGATTCTCAGTTGGCTGCACCGGCCGGATGCCGATTTCGGCCCCCTCATCGTGGCCGATGTCGACATCGGCGTATCGACATTGCGCCACCTGCGCTCGGTCGCCCGTTCGGCAGTCGAGGTCGGCACTCCGGCAACGGTGCAACTGAAGGTCGACACGGGCCTGAGCCGTAACGGCGCCAGTGCCGAGGACTGGACCGATCTGGTCTCCTGGGCCGCGAAGTACCAGGCCGAGGGGACCGTGCGGGTGCGCGGGATCTGGTCGCACCTGGCAGATGCCGACCAGCCCGGTCGGCCCGCGTTCGCTGGGCAGCGGTCCGCCTTCGACGAGGCCGTTCGGGTCGCTTCGGCGATGGGCCTCAAACCCGACCTGGTACACCTGGCCAACTCGGCGGCGGCGCTCGCCGAGCCGCAGGCGCGGTTCGACCTGTGCCGCATCGGCCTTGCGATGTACGGGGTTGACCCGTTCGGAGCGATCGGCCCCGGCCGCTTCGGGCTGCGCCCGGCAATGACCCTTCAGTCGAGCGTCATCAACGTCAAGCGGGTACCGGCCGGGACCGGAGTCTCGTACGGGCCCGACCACGTGACGAGCCGGCGGACGACTCTCGCCCTGGTACCGGTCGGCTACGCGGACGGGCTGTCCCGAACGGCGGAAGGTCGGGCGCACCTGTGGCTGGGGGGCCGACGCCACCCGATCGTCGGTCGGATCGCGATGGATCAGTGCGTCGTCGACGTCGGCGACGAACCGGTACGGCTCGGCGACCCGGTGACCGTGTTCGGATCGGGCAACACCGACGGCGGTGACCCCGCGGAACCGACCGTTGCGGAATGGGCACGATGGGCAGACACCGCACCACAGGGGATTCTGACCGCGATAGGACCCCGGGTCAGGCGCAGGTACCAACAACGATGAGGAAATGACGATGGGCATACGCGTTGCCGTTCTGTTCGGCGGGCGCAGTGGTGAGCATGACGTATCGGTCGCGTCGGCGGCCAGTATCGTCACACACCTGGACCGCGCCACGTACGACATCACCCGGGTGCTGATCGGGCGCGACGGCCGGTGGTGGATCGACGACAACGAGGTCGGCCTCGCCGAGGCCCTGCAGTGCCTGTCCGATCAGCAGGTCGTGTTCCCCGCCTTCCACGGCCCGTACGGCGAGGACGGCACGGTGCAGTCGTTGCTGGAACTGCTCGGCGTCAGGTACGTCGGCAACGGTGTCCTGGCCGGCGCGGTGGGCATGGACAAGGAGTTCACGAAGCGTCTCCTCCAGGGCGCCGGACTGAGGGTCGCCGACGGCGTGGTGCTGCACCCCTCTACGGACCTGTCGCTGGTCCAGCAGCGGCTGCGGCTGCCGGTCTTCGTCAAACCCGCCCGCGCCGGCTCCAGTCTGGGAGTGTCCAGAGTGGACGACTGGCTCGAACTGCCGGACGCGGTGCGCATCGCCAGGAAGAGCGACCAGAAGGTGCTCGTCGAGTCCGAGGTACGCGGCCGGGAAATCGACGTCGCGGTGCTGCAGCACCCGGATGGCCGGGTCGAGGCCGGCCCGCCGCTGGAGATAACCGTCACCAGCGGCACGTTCTTCGACTACAACGCCAAGTACGCCCACGGCGCCTCCTTCCAGATCCCGGCTCGGCTGGATCCGGACACCACGAACCGGCTTCAGGAACGGGCACTGCAGGCGTTCCGGGCGCTCGACTGCCGTGGGCTGCTGCGGGTCGACTTCTTCGTACCTGTACCCGAGGCCGGATCCGCCCCCGGGCAGGGCGACGCGGCGGCCTGGAGCGGCGACCCGATGGAACCGGTCATCAATGAAGTCAACACGTTCCCGGGGTTCACCGCCCAGTCGCAGTACCCGCAGATCTGGCAGCAGGCCGGGATCTCCTTCGGCGACCTGCTCGACATCCTCATCACCGGCGCGTTGACCCGCGACAACCCGTTGGCCGGGGTGCTGGGGTCCGCCTGACGGGGG
>DASXOA010000328.1:0-6019 GCA_036494675.1 Rugosimonospora sp. | reverse complement strand
GGCATACTGGTCCGGCGAGGGTCGTCCCGCGCGCCAGGAAAGCGGAACCTGCCAAGAAACTGGTATCGGCATGAGTGGAATCGTGGTCCTGTCGGGAGATCCGCGCCCCGACTCGCGTACGGCGCGGCTGGCGACCGGCGTCGGCACGAGCACGGCACAGTTGCTGGGCGCGCGGCCGCCCGAGGTCATCGACCTCGCCGAGTACGGCCACCGGCTGCTGGTACCCGACGCCGCGGAGGTGATCGGCGCGGTCGCCACCGTACGCGACGCCGACCTGCTGGTGATCTCCACGCCCGCGTACAACGGCACGTTCACCGGCGTGTTGAAGGTGTTCCTCGACCGGTTCCCGGCCGAGGGGCTCGCCGGGCGGCCGGCGTTGAGCGTGGTCGTCTCGGCGACGCCGGGGCGCGCCGAGGTTGCCGAGGGGTATCTGCACGCGCTACTGGCCGAGATGGGCGCCACCACGCCGGGGCCGGGCCTGGCGGTCGCCGAAGATCAACTCGCCCAGCCGGACGTGCTGATCAGCGCGTACCTGGACCGGGTCCGCGGCGCCCTGGGCGTGCCGAGCCGCTGACTCCCCGCCGACGCCGCCAATTCCCGCCGGCACCCCGACTCACCGTCAACGGTTCAGCGAGGCTGCCACGCGGACTGGTCGGCGATCAGCTTGCGGACATGGGCCGGGAGCCGTCCCCGGGCGACCTCGGCAAGGCTCACCTCGTCGAGGACCCGGCGCACCGCCGCCCGTACCGCGATCCACAGCTCCTGGAGATGCACCGCCGTACCGTCGTAACGGGTCTCCTCCGGGCGCAGCCCGCGGACCCCGGCCAGCGGCCCATCGACCGCCCGGAGGACGTCGCCGACCGCGATGTCGGCCGGCGGCCGGGACAGCGTGTAGCCGCCGTCCACCCCTCTGGTGCTCTGCACCAGGCCCGCCCGGCGCAGGTCGGCCAGGATCGTCTCCAGGAACTTGCGGGGCATCTCCTGTTCGGAGGCCAGCGCCTGAGCCGAGATGGTCCTCGGGTACGCCGCCGCCAATTCGACAGCGGCCCGGACCGCGTAATCACCGCGCGCCGAGATCTGCACGTCAGTGCGCCCTCAGCTCGCGCTGCTTGCGCCAGCGGATGCCGGCTTCGATGAAGGCGTCGATCTCGCCGTCGAAGACCGCCGACGGATTGCCGGTCTCGTACTCGGTCCGGAGGTCCTTCACCATCTGGTACGGATGCAGCACGTACGAGCGCATCTGGTCGCCCCAGGAGCCGGCGACGTCGCCGCGGATCGCGTCCATCTTGGCCGCCTCCTCCGCCCGTTTCAGGGCCAGCAGCTTGGCCTTCAGCACGCCCATCGCGGTCGCCTTGTTCTGCAACTGGGAGCGCTCGTTCTGGCAGGAGACCACGATCCCGGTCGGCAGGTGGGTGATCCGCACCGCCGAGTCGGTCGTGTTCACTCCCTGGCCGCCAGGCCCGGACGACCGGTACACGTCGATGCGCAGGTCGTCCTCCGGGATGTCGATGTCGTCGGTCTGCTCGACCACCGGCACCACCTCGACCGCGGCGAAGCTGGTCTGCCGGCGGCCCTGGTTGTCGAACGGGCTGATCCGGACGAGCCGGTGGGTGCCGCCCTCCACGGACAGGGTGCCGTACGCGTACGGGTGCTTGACCGCGAACGTGGCCGACTTGATCCCGGCCTCCTCGGCGTAGCTGGTGTCGTACACATCGGCCGGGTACCCGTGCCGCTCGGCCCACCGCAGGTACATCCGCATGAGCATCTCGGCGAAGTCCGCCGCGTCCACGCCGCCGGCCCCGGAGCGGATGCTCACCAGTGCCTCCCGCGAGTCGTACTCGCCGGACAGCAGGGTACGAATCTCCAGCTCGTCGATGGACTTGGTCAACACGACGATCTCGTTGCCCACCTCGGCGAGGCTGGACGGGTCGTCCTCAGCCTGGGCGAGCTCCAGCAGGATGCCGGCGTCGTCGAGCCGGCCACGCAGCCGCTCGATCCGGCCGAGCTCGCCGCCGACGTAGGACAGCCTGGACGTGATCTGCTGCGCCCTGGCCTGGTCGTCCCACAGGTCCGGGGTGGCGGCGACAGCCTCCAGCTCGGCCTTGTCCTTGCGCATCCGGTCGAGATCGAGCACGGCTTCGATGTTGCGCATGGTGTTATCGAGGCTTTTGAGCTGGTCGGCATATTCGGCAGCGGTCACGGCTGTTAAGGGTACTGTCACCTCGGCTTGATCTGCTCATCTGGCTGGCCGGGCAGCGACCGCGCCGGGCAGCGGCCCGCCGGCCGGGGTCACCCGGCCGATCATGAGGCGGGATCGGACCGGCCCGGACCTCGTCGCCGGGGGCCCGAGCCGAGCCCGCCCGGCCTCCGCACTTGGACCTGTGAGGGTTTGACCGGTGAGGATTGGACCGTGAGGCCGGAACCGACACCGCCGTGAGCCGGGCCGGTGCCCGCTCGACGGTGGTCGGCCTACCTGGCCCGGACCGGCACGCTCCCGCGGCCCCAGGGCCCAGGTCTTCCCTATTTGGCCGGGGCGCTCTTGAGCCAGGCCAGGGCCGCCCGGTGGTAGCCGACCGCGAACTCCAGGGCGGAGGCCCCGTGCTCATCGCCGTCGCGCTTGAGTTCCTTGACCGCCTCGCGGGCCTCGTTCAGGGCACCCGTGTGGTACGCCGTCGCCTGCGCGTACGCGGTCTTGAGCTGGGTCGCCGACTGGTGCTTGCCGAATGCCGCCCGCAGGGCGACCGGGCTGCGTACCGCCTCCCGGGCCGGCTCCTCGGCCAACCACTTCGTGAACGCCCGCTTTCCAGCCGGAGTGATCGAATACGGTTGGCTGGACCGGGCGCCCGGCTTGCCGAGCTTCACGTAGCCCGCCTCCGCAAGGGCGGGCAGCTCTCGATAGACCTGACTGCGGGTCATCGACCAATATGCGCCCAGTCGCTTCTGCGCGGCGGTCATCAGCTGACCGCCGGTCATCGGGCCATCGTGCAGCAGACCCAACAGGGCCGCCGCGGTTGCGTTCACTCCAGTTTCCGCCATGCCCCCTACGCTGCCACTCCATCACCTTGTAGTCCAGGATTTCCCCACAATTGCTCCATTGTGCACTGTCCCCGCAGGACAGTCCGGTGTGGACACTGGAGATTGGGCCGGCCGAAACCGGCCGTGGCCAGGGCCGGGGCGCCGGGGACCGGTTGACGGGTGATGATCTCGTGACGGACCGTAGGTCTTGACGAGCTACGGGAGCAGGTCCTAATGTAGGGCCATTAGTTAGGAACCCTGTCTAACAGTTAACCACCCGGCAGCCCGACGACAAAAGTGCCCCACCCCGGATGGCGGCCTCCCCACCCCGCGCGAGCATTGTCTTCCGCGGGCAAAGGCATTTGCAAACGAGGGCCGCCTGACTGGAGCCTGAGAATGAAGATTGCTGTTGTCGGCGGTGGATCGACCTACACCCCTGAACTCGTCGACGGCTTCGCGCGTTTGTTCCCCGACGTCACCGAATTGGCGTTGGTGGATCCGGCGCGCGATCGGCTGGCCGTGGTCGGACCGTTTGCCCAACGCATATTCGGCCGGTACGGCCACGCGGGCCGGGTCACCTACACCGACGACCTGGACGCCGGCCTGGCCGACGCCTCGGTCGTCGTCATCCAGCTCCGGATCGGCGGCCAGACGGCCCGCATCTCCGACGAGACCTTCCCGCTGGAATGCGGCTGCGTCGGCCAGGAGACGACCGGCGCGGGCGGTCTGGCCAAGGCGCTGCGCACGGTACCGGTGGTCCTCGACGTCGCCGAACGGGCCCGGAGGCTCTCCGCGCCGGACGCCTGGATCGTCGACTTCACCAATCCGGTCGGCATCGTCACCCGCGCCCTGCTTGACGCCGGGCACCGCGCGATCGGCCTGTGCAACGTCGCGATCGGTTTCCAGCGCCGGTTCGCCGCCATGCTGGACGTCGATCCGGCGTCGGTGATCCTGGACCACATCGGGCTCAACCACCTGACCTGGGAACGGGCCGCCTATGTGTCCAATGTGGACAGACTGCCGGAGCTGATGGCCGGGCACCTCAAGGAGCTTGCCGCCCACGTCGACCTGCCGGTCGAGGTGGTGTCCACGCTGGGCAGCGTGCCCTCCTACTATCTGCGCTACTTCTACTGCCACGACCAGGTGGTACGGGAGGAGCGTGGCCAGCAGACGCGGGGCCAGAAGGTGGCGGAGATCGAGGCCCAGTTGCTCGGCATGTACGCCGATCCGGCGCTGGACACCAAGCCGGAACTGCTCGGGCAGCGCGGCGGGGCGTTCTACTCGGAGGCCGCCGTCGGGCTCATCGCTTCGCTGCGCTCGGGCGACGGTACGGTGCATTCGGCCAACGTCCGCAATCGTGGCCACCTGCCGTTCCTGTCGGACGACGCGGTCATCGAGGTCAGCTGCCGGGTGGACGGGGACGGCGCCGCACCGGTTCCCACCGCCCCGGTCGGGCCGCTGATGTCCGGGCTCATCGCGCACGTCAGCGGGTACGAGGAACTGGCCGTCGCGGCGGCCGTCCACGGTGGACGGTCGCGGGTGTACCAGGCGATGCTGGCGCATCCGCTCATCGCCCAGCACGAGAAGGCCGACGCGCTGACGGACAAGCTGCTGGCCGCGAACGCGGCGCACCTGGCGTGGACCTGATGGCGAAGCGCGGCGACCTGGCACCGGAGGAGGGCAGCCGGGGCCGGCTCACGCCGGAGGCGGGCGCCTCTCATGCCGCATCGGGGGAGCCGCTGTACGTCGCGGTCGACGGCGGCAACTCGAAGACCCACGTGGTCGTCGGGTCCGCCGCCGGACGGCTGCTCGGCTTCGTCCGGGGTCCGAGCTCGTCGCCGCACCTTCTCGGCGTACCGGGTGCCGTGGCGCTGCTCGACTCGCTGGTGCGCCAGGCCATGGCCCGGGCCGGACTGCCGCCGGGCACCGTACTGTCCCGCGCCGACGCGTACCTCGCCGGAGCCGACCTGCCGGTCGAGGTCGACATACTCCACAAGGCGATCGGTGAGACCGGCTGGGCCGGCGAGTACCGGGTGGACAACGACCTCTTCGCGCTGCTGCGCGCCGGTACCGTCGCGCCCGACGCGGTGGTCGTCACGTGCGGCGCCGGCATCAACTGCCTGGGCCGGCGCTCCGACGGCCGGGTGGCGAGGTTCCCCGCGCTCGGCGAGATCACCGGGGACTGGGGCGGCGGCCATCACCTGGCCACGCTGGCTCTCTGGCACGCGGTACGGGGTGAGGATGGGCGGGGCCCGGCCACCGCGCTGACCGCGGCCGTCGCCGACCACTTCGGACGGTCCACGGTGGAGGAGGTGGCGACGGCGATCCACCTGGGCGAGCTGGAGCGCGAGTGCGTCAACGAGCTGTCACCGGTGCTGTTCGCCGTCGCGGACGCCGGTGACGCCGTGGCCCGCGAGGTGGTCGCCCGGCAGGCCGAGGAGGTGGTCGTGATGGCCTCCGTCGCCGCCCGCCGGCTGGACCTCCTAGACCTGCCGCACAGCGTGGTACTGGGCGGTTCGGTACTGGCCGCCCGGCACCCGCTGCTGCACGACGCGGTCGTCGAGGGCATCGGAGCGCTCGCGCCGCTCGCGGACATCATCGTCCTGTCGGACCCGCCGGTGGCAGGAGCCGCGCTGCTCGCCATGGACGCGCTCGCCCCGGCCGCCCCGGCGGTGGAGGCCGCCCTGCGCGCCGCGGTGCGCACCGCCGCCGAGACCTGACCGCCGCCGGGCACCGGCCCCGGCACCGGCACCGGATGCCCGACCGTCGGGGCGCCCCGCGTCGAAGGCTTCCCGACCGACGGGACGCCAGCGCGGGGAGGCCGCCGACCGACGGGATGCCCGCGCCGGGAAATGCTCGACCGATCCGATGGCAGCGTCGGCAGGACCCCGACCGACGGACGCCAGCGTCGGAAGATGCCCGACCGTCAGGGGATGGCCGGCAGCGCCGGCATCGGGTCGCCGATGCCCGGCGGCCAGGTCGACGCCGCGCTGCCACTGGCGAC
>DASXOA010000327.1:0-5904 GCA_036494675.1 Rugosimonospora sp. | reverse complement strand
GGGCGCGGGCCAAGGCCGGGCGATGCTGCGAGGGCGCGGGCCAAGGCCGCGCTCTGCTGCGAGGGCGCGGGCTTACGCCCGCGCGGTGTGCGTCGCGACCACCGGCGCACTGCCAGGCGTGAGGGCGTCCCAGGTGACGTCCGGGGCGTGTACCGCCAGCCCGCTGGTCCGTAGCCCTTCCGAGTCCGCCGGTGCGGACGGGTCGAGCGCCGCGGAGATCATCGACACGCTCGGATTGTGCCCGACCAGGAGCACCGTGCCGATCTCCGCCGGCGTGGTCCGCAGCAGGGCGAGGAGGTCCGCCGGCCCGCCCCCGTACGCCTCGGCCAGGTACCGCACCTCGGGCGAACCGTCACCGGCCATCGCGACGGCGACCCCGTGCCAGGTCTGCCTGGTGCGCTTGGCGGGCGAGCAGATCACCAGGTCGGGAACGTACCCGCGGGCCACCAGCCAGGCGCCGGCCACCCCGGCGTCGGCGTGCCCGCGCTCGGTCAGCGACCGCTCCATGTCGGTCACGCGGTTCGGCCCCTCGGCCTTCGCGTGCCGCAAGATCACGAGGGTACGGGTCGTCATCTCATAAGCGTGCCTGATTAGCGACCCGGACACCCGGGTACTCCACCGGACAGTCCCGCATTTGTGACTCGATTGGGAGGACACCGTGGGCATTGGTGGCAGCATTTTTCTGATCGCGGTAGGCGCGATCCTCGCCTTCGCGGTGAAGGCCAGCGTCGGCTTCATCAGCATCCAAGTGGTCGGCTGGGTGTTGATGGCCGCCGGCGTGGTCGGCATGATCCTCACCCTGTGGCTCTGGAACAGCCGGCGCCGCACCGTGGTCACGTCGCGCGAGGTACCACTGCCGGAGCAGCGTCGCGTGGTCGAGGAGCACCAGCGCACCGAGGTACGCGACCCGGACCTGTACTGAGAAACTCCGCCGACCGGACCGGCCGGCGCACGTGCCGGGTGGCGCGTGCGCCGGGCCGCCGGGCGGCGGTGTCACGGCCGGGCGAACAGAGCGAAGTAGATCGCGATGTGCTGACAGCTCGCCGCGATCAGCGTGCAGGCGTGGAAGAACTCGTGGTGGCCGAACGTGCCCGGCCAGGGGTTGGGCCGTCGCAGCGCGTAGAAGACGGCACCCGCGGTGTACGCGGCGCCGCCGGCCATCATCAGGGTGAACGCCGCGACCCCGCCCCCGTGCAGCATGTCCGGCAGCACCGCGACGGCGACCCAGCCGAGCGCGACGTACAGCGGCGCGGACAGCCTGCGCGGCGCGTTCGGCGAGACCAGCTTCATCGCGACGCCGAGGATGGCGCCGCCCCAGACGATCGCGAGGATCACGATCGCCTTCGTATGGGACAGGAGCAGCACCGAGAACGGCGTGTACGTCCCCGCGATGAACACGAAGATCATCGAGTGGTCGAGCCGCTTCATGATCTTGTATCCGCGTGGTGACCAGACCCGCCGGTGATACAGGGCGCTCGTGCCGAACAGCCCGCACACGGTAAGGCTGTAGATGGCACAACTGACCGCGGGTGCCGCTCCGGGGTGTGCGGCCCGCGTCGCGGCCACGGCGGTCAGCACGATTCCACACGCGGCGGCGACGAAGAAGGCATAGGTGTGCAGCCAACCGCGCATGCGGGGCTTGCCGATGTCCGTTGGCCGAAGCCGGGGGGTGGCCTGGGTCGTCATGGCGTCAGGCTACGGTATCGTAGGTTACTCGTCAGTAGTGACTTGGCTAACTCTCGGTATGATCTCGGCGTGCGGATATCCGAGGTCGGCTGGTCGGCTCTGCTCGTCGAGTGCGATTCCGGCGCCGAGGTGGAGGCGTGGCGCTCGCGGCTGTGGCGGGCCCGCGACGCGGGCGGGCTGGTGGCGGAGGAGATCGTGCCGGGCGCCCGTACGGTGCTGCTCGACGGCGTACCGGACCCGGGCGGGCTGGCGGCGACGCTGCGCGGCTGGCCTCCCCCCGGCGTACCCGACCCGGCTGTCGCGAGCGGACCCGCTGCCCGGGTCGTCGAGCTGCCGACCGTGTACGACGGCGAGGACCTCACGGTCGTCGCCGAGCACTGGGGCGTGAGCCCGGAGGAGGTGGCCGACCGGCACCGGGCAACCGAGTTCCGGGTCGCGTTCTGCGGGTTCGCGCCCGGGTTCGGGTACCTGACCGGGCTGCCCGAACGGCTCGCCGTACCGCGCCTCGCCACGCCGAGGACCCGGGTACCGGCCGGCAGCGTGGGCCTGGCCGGCCCGTACACCGGGGTGTACCCGAGCGCGTCGCCGGGCGGCTGGCTGCTGATCGGCCACACCGACACGGTGCTCTTCGACGTGCACGCCGACCCGCCCGCGCGGCTCACACCCGGAACCGTGGTGCGGTTCGTCGACGCCGGCCGCGAGGGAGTCGACGCCGGCCGCGATGGAGTCGACGCCGGCCGCGAAGGATCGGCCCGATGATCGAGGTGCTGAAGGCCGGACCGCTCACCACGGTCCAGGATCTGGGCCGCCCCGGTCTGGCCCACCTCGGCGTGCCGCGCTCCGGTGCCCTGGACCAGCCGGCGCTCCGGCTGGCCAACCGGCTGGTCGGCAACCTGCCCGGGGCGGCCGGGCTGGAGATCACGCTGTCCGGCTGCACCCTCCGGCTCCGGGTCGCCACGCGCATCGCGGTCACCGGCGGGTACGGGGCGGTCACAGTGGACGGGCAGCCGGTCCGGTTCGCCGGCGCCCAGCCGGTACCAGCCGGCGCGACGGTCCACATCGGACGCTGTACCCGTGGCCTGCGCACGTACCTGGCCGTCGCCGGCGGCATCGACGTGCCACCGGTCCTCGGCAGCCGCTCCACCGACACGCTCTCCGGCCTCGGGCCGGCAGCACTGCGCAACGGCGACCTGCTGCCCCTCGGCGTGCCCGCCGAAGCTCCGTCCACAGTGGACGCGACGACCGGCGGGGCGACGACGACCGGCGAAGCTCCGGGACCGGCGGCCGTGGAGGTCCGGGTCGCGCCCGGCCCCAGGGCCGGCTGGTTCGCCGGCGGCGTGGCCGGCGCGGCGTACACCGTCTCGCCGCACAGCAACCGGGTCGGCGCGAGACTGACCGGCCCGGTGCTCACCCGCGTACGCGACGACGAACTGCCCAGCGAAGGCCTGGTACTCGGTGCGGTACAGGTACCGGCGGACGGCCAGCCGGTGATCTTCCTGGCCGACCACCCGACGACCGGCGGGTACCCGGTCATCGCCGTCGTGCACCCGGCCGACCTTCCGCTGCTCGCCCAGGCTCGCCCGGGAACTACCGTGGTGTTCCGTGGACCTCAACGCTGACCTCGGCGAGGGTTTCGGAGTCTGGCGCCTCGGCGAGGACGAAGCCCTGCTCGACGTGCTGACCAGTGCCAACGTGGCCTGCGGGTTCCATGCCGGGGATCCGTCGACGATGCGCCGGGTGTGCCTGGCCGCGGCCGAGCGCGGCGTGGCGATCGGGGCCCAGGTCGGGTACCGGGACCTGGCCGGGTTCGGCCGCCGCCGGATCGAGTACGCGCACGACGACCTGCGCGACGACCTGCTGTACCAGATCGGTGCGCTGGACGCCTTCGCCCGGTTCGCCGGTACCCGGGTCCGCTATGTCAAGCCGCACGGGGCGCTGTACAACACCGCCGTCGCCGACGAGGTCCAGGCGGCCGCCGTGGTGGCCGCGGTGGCCGGGTACGACTCGTCGCTGCCGGTGCTGGGGCTGCCGGGCTCGGCGCTGCTGCGGCTCGCCACCGAGGCCGGCCTGCGCGCGCTGCCGGAGGGGTTCGTCGACCGCGGGTACCGGCCGGACGGCACGCTGGTGCCGCGCTCGGAGCCGGGCGCGCTGCTCGCCGAGGAGGCGGCCGTGGCGCAGGCGGTACGGCTGGCCCGCGAGGGCGCGGTCGAGTCGCTGTGCGTACACGGCGACACCCCGGGCGCGGTGGCGCTGGCCCGGGCGGTACGGGCGGCGCTGACCGGGGCCGGGGTGCCGCTGAGTCCGTTCAGTCCGCCGGCTGGTCGTGCTGGAACAGCGCCAGGCTGATCGTCGCGGCGCCGTCCGGCCCGATCTCGACCGGTACCCCCCAGTCCTGGCGGGTCAGGTGGCAGGCGGCGTGCTCATCGTCGGCGTCACACGACGCGGCCTGCCCGACGACCTGAAGGATGCCGCCCTTCACGGTCGGCGACAGCACCAGCTCGCGGGTCAGGTCGGTGGTCACGCCGGCGCCGGAGACCAGCAGTTCGGGCGGTGACGCGGACACTTCCAGCCGGGTGGACGGACCGAACGAGTCGTCCAGCTTCTGTCCGGGTGGCGGGCTGAATCTGACCTCCAGCCGTACCGGTCCGGCCGAGAGCCGGGTGGCCGGACGTTCGGTGCGGTACCGCTGGCCGGCCTGCCCGCTCGTGAACGCGTCCAGGGTGCCGGGCGCCAGCCGGGTCAGCCGGTGTGCCGCCGACTCCACCACGACCACGGTGCCGTCCGGTGCCAGTACGGCGTCGCTCGGCTCGGCGAGCCCGGTGGCCACCGTGGACACCTGGCCGTCGGCGAACCGCCGTAGCGCGTTGTTGTACGTGTCCGCGATCAGTACCGAACCGTCGGGCAGCGCGCACACGCCCAGCGGGTGCTGGAACAGCGCCTCGGCGGCCGGCCCGTCCATCAGCCCGAAGTCGAACAGGCCCTGCCCGACGGCGGTGTGCAGCGCACCGTCGGCGACGAAGCGCAGCGACGAGGACTCGCTGTCCGCGACCCACAGCCGGTCGCCCGTGCCGGCCGGATCCGGGGCAGTTGAGCCGGGAGCCGCGGCGGAGCCACCCGACGCGCCGGCCACACTCCGGTCGGCGGGCAGGGCGGACAGGCCGGACGGCTGGGCCATCCAGGCCTCGCCGAGCGGGCCGTCCCGCAGCGCCTCGACGGTCGTGCCGGCGTACACCCCGGCCGTACCCTCGATCGGGTCGAACCACCAGAGCTGGTGGATGCCGGCCATCGCCACGATCAGCCGGCCGTCGTACCAGGCCAGGTCCCACGGCGAGGACAGGTCGACGGTGAGCGCGCCGGTACCCTCGGGCGCGCTGCGCCACGGCCGGCCGGTACCGGCGACCGTGCTCACCGAGCCGTCCGCCAGCCGTACCCCGCGCAGCAGGTGGTTCACGGTGTCCGCGACGACCAGGTCGTACCCGACCGACTCGGCCACCGGCGCGGGCAGCAGGCACAGCCCCTGCGGCTCGGCGAACTGGGCGAGCGCCGGGGTGCCGTCGGTGCGTCCCCGGGTGCCGGAGCCGATCCGGCGCACCACCGAGAAGTCGGCGTCCAGCTCCACGATCTGGTGCTGGGCCGACGAGGACACCAGGAAGCCTCCGCCCGGCGAGACCACCGCCTTGCCGGGAAAGCGCAGGTCGGTGGCCTGCGGTGGCGGCGGTACGAACGGGGCGTCGCCGCGGTGCAGCGTGCCGCGCGCCGAGTGGGTCTCGATCAGTGAGTCGATCATCTTCGTCAGGCCGGCGGCGTGGCCCTCGCCGGCCACCGTCGCCACCAGGTAACCCTCCGGGTCGATCAGGCACAGCGTCGGCCAGGCACGCGCCGTGTACTGCCGCCACATCTCCAGGTCGGGATCGTCGAGTACCGCGTGGCGCACCTCGTACCGCTCGACGGCGGCGGCCAGCGCCTCGGGGTCCTTCTCGTGCTCGAACTTGGGCGAGTGCACCCCGATGATCACGAGGACGTCGCCGTACTTCTCTTCCAGCGGGCGCATCTCGTCCAGCACGTGGAGGCAGTTGATGCAGCAGAAGGTCCAGAAGTCGAGAAGAACGATCTTCCCGCGGAGGTCGGCCAGGTGCAGCGGGCGCCCGCCCGTGTTCAACCAGCCGCGACCGCGGAATTCCGGCGCGCGTACTCGGGGATCCACATCTCCATCTTGCC
>DASXOA010000326.1:0-16427 GCA_036494675.1 Rugosimonospora sp. | reverse complement strand
CAACTCCTGCGTGACCGGAGTACTCAGCCAACGTCGCGCGGTGGGTCGCCGACGAACTCGTCACCGCGTCGGTAGGGGCTCCCGTCAGCGAATGCCCTACAGGTTGATCCAGTAGCGTCGCCTGATGCCGGCGTCGGTTGTGCGGACGTCCTCCAGGACACCACCGTTGCGCTCGATGCTGCGTGCCGATCCCTGGTGGGCACCGGGAGGCCACTCGTCCTGGTCGAACGTGAACCTCTACGGCATCCTTCCGTCGCGTCAATTCCCAATCCCGACTTAATACAAGTATTGGTGTAACTCCTGGCGCCGGACGGATCGTTACCCGTTCGTCATTGACCGACGTCACTTCGACGAGGTTCACTTCCACGGTACCGGTTCCGCAACCGGTACCGGAACCGGTACCGACTGCTGCCGGCTTACCCGAATGCCCGGAAGGGGACGCAGTGCGCCCTGGTACGAGGAAGGGACGTGGCTATGTCGATCACGATGGCCGATGTAGCCGCCCGCGCCGGGGTCAGCAAGACAACGGTTTCCCGGGTGCTCAACGGCAAGGACGATCTCGACCCCGAGACGGCCGCGCGGGTCCGGCAGGTGATCGACGAACTCGGCTACGTGCCCAGTGCCCGGGCGGTGAGTCTCGCGCGCGGGCGAACCCGGGTGGTGGGAATGCTCGTGCCGTCGTTGACGTGGGCGTGGGTGGGCGAGGTGCTCCAGGGCGTCGTCGATGTCGTGGAGGCCGAGGGCTACGGCCTGCTGTTGTTCAGCTGTCACCAGGGCGAGGAGTCCATCCGCCGCTTCGCTTCCCAGGTATCGGCGAAGGCCTTCGACGGACTCGTGGCGATCGAGCCGGCGGGGACGCTGGAGTACCTGACCGAACTGCACGCGGGCGGCCTGCCGGTCGTCCTCGTCGACGACCGCGAGAACCGTCCACAGTTCCCGTCGGTCGCTCCGGCCAACCGTGAGGGCGGCGCCTCCGCCGCCCGGCATCTGCTCGACATCGGCCGGCGCCAACCGCTGGTCGTGATGGGACCCAGGAGCCTGGGCTGCAGCCAGGAACGCCTGGCAGGCTTCGCCGAGGCATACCGGGAAGCTGGCATCACCATCGATGACCATCACATCGTCGATGGTGACTTCACCTTCGAGGGCGGCCGCGACTCGGTGCATCGGGTGCTCGCGGCCGGCATCGCGTTGGACTGCGTGTTCGCGCACAACGACCTGTCCGCGGCCGGCGTGCTTCACGCGATCCGTGAGGCGGGACTCCGGGTCCCCGACGACGTGGCGGTCGTCGGGTTCGACGATGTCCCGCTGGCCACCTACACCGAGCCGACGCTGACCACCGTGCACCAGCCCCTGCGCGAAATGGGCGAACGGTCGGCTCGCCTGCTGATGGCGCATTTCGATGGGACGTCGCTGTCCGGCGCCCCCGAGGTACTGCCCACCGCGCTGGTCGTCCGGGGCTCGACCCGGACCTGATCGGCGCACCGGACCGGACGGGGTCCGCCCTGTCCGGCGCTACACACCCCGCTGGTGGCTCACCCGTGCTGAATCACTCGACAGGAAATCCCGCGGTGAACCACTCGACAAGAAATGAGGACGCATGCGCGCCAATCGCACGTTAACCGCACTGCTTGCGGGCAGCCTGGCGATAGCCGGGTTGGCCGCGTGCGGTGGCAAGGCCAGTACCGCCAAGTCCTCCGGCGTACTGAAGATCGGGATGCCGGACGGCGCGACGCTGCCGGCGAACAACAACCCGTACCTGGACGCCTCGTTCGCCAGGCACCTCGGCTACGCCTGGCTCATCTGGGAGCCGCTGGCCCTGCAGAACGAGGCCAAGCCGACCAGCGACCCGAAGCCCTGGCTCGCCACCAAGTGGGACTGGTCGGACGGGTACAGCACCCTGACGCTGACCGTCCGGAACAACGTCAAGTGGTCCGACGGGTCGACGATGACCGCCGACGACGTGGCGTACTCCTTCCAGATCATGAAGGACAACAAGGGCATCAACTACTACGCGCTGCCGATCACGGACGTGTCCAGCAGCGGCAGCACCGTGACCGTGAAGTTCGACGGCTCGCAGTACGTGAACCGGACGAAGATCCTCTCGACCCAGGTCGTCAACAAGAAGCAGTGGTCGGCGATGGCCGATCCGTCGAAGGACACGGTCGCGAACCCGATCGGCACCGGCCCCTACAAGATCAAGTCCGTGACGCCGTCGACGGTCACCCTCGACGTGCGCAGCGACTACTGGCAGACGCCGCCGAAGGTGGCGGAGGTCCAGTGCACCACCTACAGCGGCAACGACACCCAACTGCCCGCGCTGACCAGTGGCGCGACCGACTGGAGCTACGAGTTCCTGGCCAACGCGAAGACCACCTTCGTGGCCCGCGACCCGGCGCACTTCAAGCTGTGGTTCCCGCCGGCGCTCAGCGCGGACGGCCTGTGGCTCAACACCACCAAGAAGCCGCTGGACAACCCGCACCTGCGCCGCGCGATGAGCATGGTGATCAACCGGGACGACATCTTCAACGAGGGCGAGGCGGGCTACTTCAAGCCGAAGATCGACAACATCACCGGGATCCCCACGCCCGCGGGTGACCCGTTCATCTCGGCCGCCTACAAGGGCAAGTCCTCCCAGACCGACGTCGCCACGGCCAAGAAGGAGTTGACCGACAACGGCTTCACCTACAGCGGCAACACGCTGAAGGACCCGACCGGCAAGGCGGTCACCCTGACGCTGAGCGACCCGGCCGACTGGAACGACTACCAGACCGACCTGACCATCATCAAGGACAACCTTGCCACGATCGGCATCGCGGCCAGCATCGACAAGGCCAACGCGGACGCCTGGACGGACGCCGTCGGCAAGGGCAACTTCGACGCCGTGATGCACTGGACCAACGGCGGCGCCACGCCGTACGACATGTACCAGAACATCATGGACACCGCGCAGCTCCAACCGATCGGCACCACCGCCTCCGGCAACTACGGCCGATTCAACAGCCCGGACGCCACCGCGGCGCTCAAGGCCTTCACGGAGGCTGCCGACGACTCCGCGCGGCAGGCCGCCATGGACAAGATCGAGCAGATCATGGTCGAGCAGATGCCGATGATCCCGACCTCGGCCGGGAACGTCGGTGCCGAGTACTCGACCGCGAAGTGGACCGGGTGGCCGGACGAGTCCAACCCGTACGAGGCCAACCAGCCGACCCGCTGGGGAATGCTCGACGTCGTCCTGCACCTGAAGCCCGCTTCCTGAGCTCGGTCCGGCGTCACGCCGGCGACGCCTCGCGACAGTGCGTGCCGGACGGAGGTCTCGGGGACATCCGTCCGGCACGCACGACCAGAACCCTCGCTATCCGATCGCAAGGAGCATCCCGTCCATGACGACCCCGACCGTCGAGATAGTTCTCGAGGCAGAAGGCCTCACCAAACACTTTCCCGTGCGCAAGCGCGGGCGCGCGGCCCTGACCCGGGCGGTCCGGGTCGTCCACGCGGTCGACGACGTGAGCCTCACGCTGCGCCGGGGCCAGGTCACCAGCCTGGTCGGGGAGTCCGGCTCGGGGAAGTCGACGGTCGCCCGCCTGCTCGCCCAGCTCTACCCCCGCACGTCGGGGGACATCCGGCTGCACGGTGAGTCGACGCCGCTGGCGACGGCCCGCGGAGGGCGCCGGTTCCGGGCGTACTGCCGCCGGGTACAGATGATTTTCCAGGACCCGTTCGCCTCGTTGAACCCGGTGCACACCGTCGGGTACCACCTGACCCGCGCGCTGCGGATCCACGCCCGCGCGGGCAGCGGGAAGGAGGAGTTGCACGCGGCGCTGTCCGACCTGCTCGACCGAGTGCAGCTCACACCCGCCGAGCGCTACCTCGACAAGTACCCGCACGAGCTGTCCGGCGGTCAGCGCCAGCGGGTGGCCATCGCCCGAGCGCTGGCCGCCGATCCCGAGGCGCTGCTGGCCGACGAGCCGGTCTCGATGCTGGACGTCTCCATCCGGCTCGGGGTGCTCAACCTGCTGCGTGACCTCAAGGAGCGGCTGAACCTCGCCATCCTCTACATCACCCACGACATCGCCTCGGCGCGTTACTTCGCGGACAACATCCTCGTCATGTACGCCGGCAGGATGGTCGAGGGAGGCGACAGCGAAACCGTCACCCAGCACCCCGCGCACCCGTACACCCGGCTGCTCGTCGAGTCCGCGCCGGATCCGGACAGCATCACCGGTGGGGAGGCAACGGCCATCCAGGTCGTGGTGGGCGGCGAACCGCCGAGCCTGATCTCGCCGCCGGCCGGCTGCCGGTTCCACCCGCGCTGCCCGTTCGTCATGGACAAGTGCCGCACCGATCTGCCGCCCCGCCTGCCGGTGGGCGACGCCGACGCACACTGGGCCGCGTGCTGGCTGTTCGAGGAGGCCGCGTCATGAGGTTCTTCCTGCGCCGCATCGCCTTCTACGTGTTCACGGCGTGGGCCGCGATCACCATCAACTTCTTCATCCCGCGGCTGATCCCCGGCGATCCGGTCTCGGCACTCGTCGCGGGGATGCGCGGGCAGATCACCACCGACCAGATCCAGTCGCTGACCGTCCTGTTCGGACTGGACAAGCACGAGAGCCTGTGGATGCAGTACGTCCACTATCTCCACCAGGTCAGCCACGGTGACCTGGGCATCTCGTTCGGCAACTTCCCGCTGCCGGTCACTTCGGTGCTCGCCTCGGCGCTGCCGTGGACACTGCTGCTGATCGGCATCACCACCATCATCAGCTTCGCGATCGGTACCCTGCTGGGAATCGTCGTCGGGTGGCGGCGCGGCTCGTGGCTGGACGGCCTGCTGCCGGTCACCACGTTCCTGTCGTCGATCCCGTACTTCTGGCTCGGCCTGATGGCGGTCACCATCGTCACGTACGCCGGCTACTTCCTGCCGATCTCCGGCGGGTACGACCCAGGCCTGGTACCCAGCTGGAACACGGAGTTCATCGGCAACGCCATCGAGCACGGACTGCTGCCCGCCGTCACCATCATCGTCGCCTCCGTCGGCGGCTGGCTGCTGTCCATGCGCAACATGATGGTCACCGTCGCCGCCGAGGACTACGTCACCGTGGCGCACGCCAAGGGATTGTCCGAGCGGCGCGTGGTCATGAGCTACGCGGCCCGCAACGCTCTGCTACCCAGCGTCTCCGGCTTCGGCATGGCGCTCGGGCTGGTCGTCGGCGGCACCTTCCTGGTCGAGTACGTGTTCTCCTACCCCGGTATCGGCCTGCAGATGCTGCAAGCCATCGCCAAGCACGACTACCCGCTCATCCAGGGCATCTTCCTGGTGGTGACGCTCGCCGTGCTGGCCGCCAACTTCCTGGCCGACCTCGCCTACCTGGCGCTCGACCCCCGTACCCGCAAGGAGGGCTGAGCGATGACCGCCGCAGCGACGGGACTCACCACCGCGACGCCCCCACCCGACCTGACCGGTACCGGTGCCCCCGCGCCCCGGCGCGGCCGCGGCCTACGCCGGCTCCTGGTCAACGGCAAGGTGACCGCCGGACTGGTCATCCTGCTGGTCTTCTCGGTGGTGGGCATCCTCGGCGGCGCGATCGCGCCGTACGACCCGGGCAAGCGCAGCAGCGACGTCCTGCAGGGCCCGTCCTGGAAGCACTGGTTCGGCACGACGCACATCGGGCAGGACATCTTCAGCCAGGTGATCGTCGGCACCCGCAGCGTCATGTTCGTCGGGCTGAGCGCCGGGCTGGTCGCCACCGTCGTCGGGGTGATCGTCGGCGTGACGTCGGGGTACCTGTCCGGGGCCGCGGCCGAGGGCCTGTCCGCGGTCTCCAACGTGTTCATCGTCATCCCGGCCCTGCCGCTGATCATCATCATCACCAACGTGGTACCGAACTCGGGTGACTGGACCATCGCTCTGGTGATCGGGTGCACCTCGTGGGCGTGGGGTGCCCGGCTGCTGCGCGCGCAGACCCTGTCGCTGCGCCGGCGCGACTTCGTCGAAGCGGCCCGGGCGACCGGCGAGTCGACCTGGCGCATCGTCGGCTTCGAGATCCTGCCCAACCTGACCGCCATCATCGCCTCGTCGTTCATCGGTACCGTCATGTTCGCGGTGGCCACCGAGATCGCGCTGGCTTTCGTCGGGGTCTCCGGCATCTCGGAGTGGAACTGGGGCGAGATCCTGTTCTGGGCGCAGGGGCAGCAGGCGTTGCCGCAGGGCGCGTGGTGGTGGTTCGTCCCGGCGGGCCTGTGCATCGCGCTGTTCGGCACCGCGCTGTCGCTGGTGAACTTCGGCATCGACGAGTTCGTCAACCCACGGCTGCGCAGCGGCGTGCGGCGTTCCGTCAGGGCCGCCGACGGCCGCCGGATCCGGATGCGGGTGGGATTCACCCCCGTCGTGCATGCCTCCTCGCCTGACAAGGAGAACGACCGATGAGCGAGCCCCTGACGGTCAAGCCGCGCCGGCCGGTCGCGACGGATGCCGTGCTGGAGATTCGCGGGCTGTGCGTCGACTACGGCGTCGGTGAGGACGCCGTACGGGCCGTGCGCGACGTGAGCCTGACCCTGCGCCGCGGCGAGGTGCTGGGCCTGGCGGGGGAGAGCGGCAGCGGCAAGTCGACCCTGGCCTACGGCCTGGCCCGACTCCTCCCGCCGCCCGGAGTCATCAGCGGCGGCGAGGTCATCTACCACCCGCCGGACGGCGAACCGGTCGACGTGCTCACCCTCGCGCCGTCGGCGCTGCGGGCGTTCCGCTGGGCCGAGACGTCGATCGTGTTTCAGGGGGCGATGAACTCGCTGAACCCGGTGCACAAGGTGTCCACCCAACTGGTCGATGCCATCGCCGCGCATTCGCCGGGGATGGGTCGCCGGGCGATGCTGGCCCGGGCCCGGGAACTGCTCACCACGGTCGGCATCGCGGCGGACCGGCTCGACGCGTACCCGCACCAGCTCTCCGGCGGCATGCGCCAGCGGGTCATGATCGGCATGGCGCTGGCCCTGGAGCCGAAGATCGTCATCATGGACGAACCCACCACGGCCCTGGACGTGGTGATGCAGCGGCAGATCCTGCGCCAGATCGTCGAGCTACGCGGGAGGTTCGGCTTCTCGGTGCTGTTCATCACCCACGACCTGTCGCTGCTGATGGAGTTCTCGGACCGGATCGCCATCATGTACGGCGGCCGGATCATCGAGGAGGCCCCGGCCGCCCTGCTCTACCACGATGCCCTGCACCCGTACAGCCACGGCCTGCTGCACTCGTTCCCGGCCCTGCGAGGGCCACGCCGCGAGCTGAGCGGGATTCCCGGCTCCCCGCCGGATCTGCAGGCGATGCCGTCCGGGTGCTCGTTCCATCCCCGCTGCCCCCAGAGGTTCGACCCGTGTGCGGCCGAGGTGCCCGTGCTGGGCACTCCGGCGGACCACGCCGGCGAGGCGCGCACGGTCGCGTGCTGGCTGCACCCGGTCCGCGGGCCCATCGACTGATACCAGTCAATCGACACGCTTCCCACCCGCGGCCGGCGGGCGGGTGGGAACCTTCTGCCTGAACAGGAGAGCTGTGATCAACATTCCGGGGACCAGCACGGCCGTCAGCCGTCATGACGCATCCATCAACCGCCTGCCGGCCACGTTCCGCTGGGGCGCGGCAACATCGGCGTACCAGATCGAAGGCGCCGTCGCCGAGGACGGCCGGACACCGTCCATCTGGGACACCTTCAGCCGGGTACCCGGCGCCATCGACAACGGCGAGGTCGCCGACACCGCCTGCGACCACTACCACCGGATGCCCGAGGACGTCGCGCTCATCCGCGACCTCGGCATGGGCTCGTACCGCTTCTCGGTGGCGTGGCCGCGCGTGCAGCCCCGCGGGCGCGGGCCGGTCAACCCGGTCGGCATCGCCTTCTACGAACGGCTGGTCGACGAGTTGCTGGCTTCCGGCATCGACCCGTGCCTCACGCTCTACCACTGGGACCTTCCCCAGGAACTCGAGGACGCGGGCGGCTGGCCGGTGCGGGAGACCGCGTACCGGTTCGCCGACTACGCGCAACTGGTCTACGACCGGCTGGGGGACCGGGTGACCCACTGGACCACGCTCAACGAGCCGTGGTGCTCGGCGATGCTCGGGTACGTGGAGGGCGTACAGGCCCCGGGGCGGCGCGACTTCGCGGCCGGCATCCGCGCGGTACACCACCTGCTGCTCGGGCACGGACTGGCCGCGCAGCGGCTGCGCGGCTGCGCGACCGGGCCGCTGGACCTGTCCATCACGCTCAACCTGAGCACCTCCAACCCGGCCACGGACGCGCCGGAGGACCGCGAGGCCGCCCGCCGCGCCGACGGTCTGGGCCTGCGCATCTACCTGGAGCCGCTGGTACACGGCCGGTACCCGCGGGACGTGATTGCCGACCTGGGCCGGCGCGGGGCGACCCTGCCGGTACGCGACGGCGACCTCGGGGTCATCAACGCACCGCTGGACAGCCTCGGCGTGAACTACTACTTCAGCCAGCGCTCGTCGGGTACCGCCGAGGACGGCTCGACCCACGACGCGGACGGGATGCCGATCTGGCGTGGCCTGCCCTACGGCCGGCCGCGCACCGCGATCGGCTGGGAAATCATGGCGGACGACTTCCGGGACCTGCTGGTGAGGCTCGGCCGGGACTACCCGGGGCTGCCGCTCGTGGTCACCGAGAACGGCGCGGCATTCGAGGACAAGCCGGATGCCGACGGCCACGTCGACGACGAGGACCGCGTCGACTACCTGGCCTCGCACGTCGCCGCGGTGGCCCAGGCACTCCAGGCGGGTACCGACGTCCGCGGGTACTTCGTCTGGTCGCTGCTGGACAACTTCGAGTGGGCGTACGGGTACGACAAGCGGTTCGGGATCGTCCGGGTGGACTACGCGACCCAGCGGCGCATCCCCAAGCGCAGCGCCTACTGGTACCGCGACACCATCCGCCGGGTACAGCGGGGCTGAGCCCGTACGGCGGCCCCGAGCCGGTACGGCGACGCGCCCCGCGTCCGCAACCGTGGTTGCGGACGCGGGGCGCCGGTGTTGGCGCGGGTGTCGGTGCGCCTTACGGGTAGCTGACCACGTTGTGCGGTACCACCGAGGACGGCAGGGCCGCGTCACCCGTGTCGTTGATGACGTGGGTGATGGAGCCCTTGCCGAGCGACACGGTGAGCACGTCGTGGAACTTCACGCCCGAGGTGTTGGGCACCTCGAACGAGTGGTACGCGGCGATGCTCGGATCCGTGGTGAAGACGCAGTAGCTTCCCAGTCCCCACGCCTCGTGCGTGGTGACCGTGTTGGCGACCTTGTACGCGGCCCAGCCGGTGATCCCGTCGTGCGACCAGGCGGCCGCGCTCGGCGGATCGTACGGCAGTTCGTTCTGGAAGAAGATCGTCTTGCCGCCGTTGCCGTTCCAGATCACGTTGTACTGCTGGAAGTGCTCGACGAACAGTCCGTAGGCCATCACGTTGGCGCCGTTGACGATCAGGCCGTTGTTGGATGGGTTGGTGGTCCAGCCCGCGCCGGCACCGTGGTCGGCGCGCCAGGCCCAGATGTGGTCGATGATCGTGTTGCTGCTGTTGACCACCAGCGCGGCACTGGCCGCGGCGGGGCCGGCGCCGCCGATCCGGAAGAACACGTCCTGGACCAGGCTCGGGTCGCTCGCGTGACTGGCCGAGGAGCCGGCCGGACCGACCTGCATCAGCGACGCCGAGTTGGTGGTGCCGGCGTCGACGAGCAGGCTGGACACCTTGACGCCGTTGACGTCCGCGATGTTCAGCGGTGTCACGCCGTTGTCGGCCTCCAGGGTCGCGTACCCCAGACCCATGACCACGGTGTCCGCGCGGTTGACGTTGATGGGCTGGTTGATGTGGTAGATGCCCGGGGTGAACAGCAGGTTCAGGCCCTGGGCCAGCGCCGCGTTGAGGGTCGCCACGGAGACGCCCGGCTGCGCGACGTAGAACGAGGTGAGCGGGATCGAGGTACCCGGGGTGTTGCCGTTGATCCAGGTGGCGCCCGAGCTGTTGTTCTGCAGCGACGGTACGAACACCCGGTAGGCGCCCGAGGCGTCGGTGTACAGGTACGGCTTCTCCTCGGTCACCGGGGTGGTCGGCAGCACGGTGTACGGCGGGTTCGGGAAGCTCTGCGCGGGAGCGCCCTGCACGCCGGAGAACACCATGTTCCAGACCGATCCGTTCCACCCGCCGATGGTGCTGTTGCGGGTGTACCACTGCTGCTGCGAGCACGGGCCGATGGTGCCGCTGACCCGGCTGTCGGCGATGTAGCCGCCGGAGGCCCAGCCGCAGTCGGGCGAGGCCAGGGTCATGCCGCCGTGCACGTCCATCCGCCGGAACGGCGCCGCCTGGGCGACCGCCCACCGGTCGGTGCCGGAGACCGGGTAGATGGACATGTTCTCCGCCGAGCGCCAGAAGTTGAGCGTGGCGTTGCCGGCGTTCCAGCCCGCGTCGACCGTGATGTCGCCGTGCAGGGCGACGTCATCGGGGTTCTGGCCGAGGCCCGCGATCGAGGTGTAGAAGCCGATCTGGGCGTTGAGGCCGCTGTAGGAGCCGGGCTTGAACAGAAGCTCGTGCCGGCCGGTGCCGAACTGCGCCGTCTCCTGCGCGGCGAAGACCGAGTCCAGCGTGGACTGGATGCTGGTGGCGGACATCGACGGGTCGAAGACGGTCACGTTCGGGCCGAGCGGGCCGCCGCCCTGGATCGGGCCGGTGCTGCCCGTCGGGGTGGGTGACGGGGTCGTGGGGGTGGGGCTGGGGGTCGGGCTGGTGGTGGCGGAACCGCCGGCGTGCACGATGAACTCCCAGATGGAGTACCCGTAGCCGGTGGCGCGGACGGTGCCGTACATCCGCACGTAGCGTCCGCTGCCGGTGACGTTGACGACCTGGTTGCCGCCGGTACCGGTGGTGGTCGAGTAGATGGACGTCCAGTTCGTGTTGTCGTTGGACACCTGAATCTGGAAGGCCTTGCCGTACGCGGTCTCCCAGTTGATCTGTACCTGGCAGATGGACTGCACGCTACCCAGGTCGACGCTGAGCCACTGCGGGTCGCTGGCCGCGCTGGACCAGCGGGTGGTGCCGCTGCCGTCGACGGCGCCCGAGGCGGGGGTGCCGCCGTTCTCGGTGCTGGACGCCGCGGCGGTCTTGTTCAGCGCGACGTTGGCGGCCGTGTTGCAGCCGGTCGCGCTCGGGGTCGGCGAGGCGCCGGTGGTCGAGCCGTAGACCTGGAACTCGTACAGCGAGTACCCGTAGCCGGTGGCCCGGGCGGTGCCGTACATCCGCACGTACCGGCCGCTGCCGGCGACGTTGTAGGTCTGCGTACCGCCGGTACCGTTGGTCACGCTCTGCAGCGTGGTCCACGTGGTGCCGTCGTTGGACGCCTGGAGTTGGAAGGCGGTCGCGTAGGCGCTCTCCCAGACCAGCGTGACCTGGGTCAGCGCGGCGACCTGACCGAGGTCCACCTGGATCCACTGTGGATCGGAGAACTGGCTGGACCACCGGGTGCCGGTGAGGTTGCCGTCGACCGCGGCGGATGCCGGCGTACCGGCATTTTCGACCGACGATGCGGTGGCGGGCCTGCCCTGGGAGAGCAGGCTTGAGGCCGCGCTCGCCGGCAGGGCGGTGGCCGCCGCGTACCCGCCCAGCAGGGCGAGCAGGGCAGACGCGATGGCCAGGTAGATTCTGCGACGGTGGCGCCATGATCTTACCGGGATGTCCATCAGGACTTCCTCTCAACGCATTCGGAATGCTCCGCTGTCGCCGCAGGCAGGGGCGGCGACACCGGAGCGGGACGGGTTTCCGCTTACATGGAGGTCCGACTATCTGATGAGCGCTCTGGCGATAGAGTTCTACGCCTTTATTCAACTGTCAATAGAAGGGGAGGAGTTGCCATGACTGAGTGGTGCGCCAGCCCCTTCTGGAGGCCGACAGGTTGACGGATCGAGCGCCTTGACTTGCGGCGGCCCCGGAGGGAAACTGGGGCAGCTTGGAGAGCGCTCTCCCAAGATTGCCTAGCTCTCCCGCTCACCGACGGGCTGACATCCAGGCAGGTCCAGCCTTGCGGCACAGCGCTTCCGGATGGGGTGCGACGGTCCGACCACCCGTCCGGCGGCTGCCCGTGCACCCGCATCATCCGGCGGTACCTCCCGCCGCCGGCCCGCTCGTAGCCCTCACATCCCGTCCAAGGAGAGCTCATGAGACCCGTGCTGCCGAGCAGCTGGAAACCTCGAACGTCAATCGCCGCCCGAGGCCGGCGCATCCTGGCCGCCACCGTCCTCGGTGCGATCGTCGCGACGTGCGCGGTGGTCGTGGCCACCGGCGCGAACGCGGCGTCCACCCTGCTGTCGCAGGGCAGGCCCGCCACCGCCTCCTCCGCCGAGGGGGCCGACACCCCGGCGTCCGCCGCGGTCGACGGCAACCCGGGCACCCGGTGGTCGTCGCAGTTCTCCGACCCGCAGTGGCTCCAGGTCGACCTCGGCGCCTCCGCGAGCATCACGCAGGTCGTGCTGCAGTGGGAGGCCGCCTACGCCACGGCGTTCCAGATCCAGACCTCGCCCGACGGCAGCGCCTGGACGTCGATCTACTCCACCACCACCGGTACCGGCGGCACGCAGACACTCAACCTCGCCGGCACCGGCCGGTACGTGCGGATGTACGGCACCGTGCGGGTCGGCGGCTACGGGTACTCGCTGTACGAGTTCCAGGTCTACGGCTCCCTCGGCGGCGGCACCGCGAACTGCGGTACGGACAACGCCGCCCTGAACCGCCCGGCGACCGCGTCGTCGACCGAGAACGCGGGAGCCAACCCGGCCTCGGCGGCGTTCGACGGCGACACCGGCACCCGGTGGGCGAGCCAGTTCTCCGACCCCCAGTGGATCCAGGTCGACCTGGGCGCCACCCAGTCCATCTGCCAGGTCGTGCTGACCTGGGAGGCGGCCTACGCCACGGCCTTCGGAATCCAGGTGTCCCCGGACGCGGCGAACTGGACGTCCATCTACTCGACCACCACCGGTACCGGCGGCACGCAGACCCTCAACGTGTCGGGCAGCGGCCGGTACGTGCGGATGTACGGCACCGTGCGGGTCGGCGGGTACGGGTACTCGTTGTGGGAGTTCGTGGTGCACACCGGCGGCGGTTCCTCGACGACCCCGAGCCCGACCCCGAGCCCCTCGCCGAGTACGTCCCCGACCGGGTCGGGCAACTGGACGTCGCTGTGGAGCGACGGCTTCACCGGGAACGCCGGCACCGCGCCGTCGGGTACGAACTGGAAGTACGACACCGGCGCCTCCACCTCGGGCGGCCTGGAGACCACCACCAACTCGACCACCAACGTGGCGCTGGACGGCGCCGGCCACCTCAACCTCACCGCGGTCAACGCGGGCGGCGGCTGGACCTCCGGCAAGATCGAGACCCAGCGCTCCGACTTCACCCCGCCCGCGGGCGGCATGCTGAGGATCTCCGCCGTGCTCAAGCAGCCCAACCCGGCCAACGGGATCGGGTACTGGCCGAAGTTCTTCGCCAGCGGGGCGGCGATCCGCACCAACTCGGCGAACTGGCCGGCGGCCGGCGAGACCGACATCATGGAGGATGTCAACGGTCGCAGCCAGACGGCGGCCACGCTGCACTGTGACGTCGCGCCCGGCGGCGCGTGCCAGGAGTACAACGGCCGGACCAGCAGCCTGCTGACCTGCCCCTCCTGCCAGAGCGGGTACCACACCTACGCCGAGATCATCGACCGCACCACCTCGGACGAGCAGATCCGCTGGTACCTGGACAACGACCAGATCTGGAGCATCAGCGAGAGTCAGGTCGGCGTCGCGGCCTGGCAGGCGGCCGTGGACCGCGGCGTCTACCTGACGTTCAGTCTGGGCGTCGCGGGTTCGTTCCCGGACACCGTGTGCGGCTGCACCTCCGCGTCGTCCGGCCCGAGCTCGGGCGGCCAGCTGAGCATCGACTCGGTGGACGTCTCGCAGGTGACCGGCTCCGCGCCACCGCCGTTGACCACCCCGCCGGTACCCGGCGGCGGCAGCGTGGTGAAGGTGACCGGGTCGCAGGGCAACTGGAAGCTGACCGTGAACGGCTCGCCGTACCAGGTGAAGGGTTTGACCTTCGGCCCTTCGTCCTCGACCAGCGGGGCGTACATGGCGAGCCTCAAGGCGATGGGAGTGAACACGCTGCGCACCTGGGGTACCGACGCCACGTCGAAACCCCTGCTGGACAGCGCGGCGGCGTACGGGCTCAAGGTGGTCAACGGGTTCTGGCTCAACCAGGGTGCGGACTACGTCAACGACACCGCCTACAAGACCAGCACCCTCAACTCGATCGTGTCCTGGGTGAACACCTACAAGAACCATCCGGGCGTACTGATGTGGGACGTGGGCAACGAGGTCATCCTCACCACCCAGGACCACTACACGGGTGCCCAGGTGGAGGCCGAGCGGATCGCCTACGCGCAGTACGTCGAGCAGGTGACGCAGGCCATCCACGCGGCGGATCCCAACCACCCGGTGACCTCCACGGACGCGTACACGGGCGCGTGGCCGTACTACAAGCAGTACACGCCCTCGCTGGACCTGCTCGCGGTCAACTCCTACGGTGGCGTGTGCGGGGTCAAGCAGGACTGGATCAACGGCGGGTACACCAAGCCGTACATCCTCACCGAGGGCGGACCGTCCGGCGAATGGGAGGTGCCCAACGACGCGAACGGGGTACCCACCGAGCCGAGCGACCCGCAGAAGGCCGCCGGGTACACCAGTTCGTACAACTGCCTGATGAGTCATACCGGGGTCGCGTTGGGCGGCACCTGGTTCCACTACGGCATCGAGAACGACTTCGGTGGAATCTGGCTCAACACCTTCACCGGTGGCTGGCGGCGGCTGGGCTACTACTCCGTCGCGCAGATGTTCGGCGGCAACGCCGGCACCAACACCCCGCCGGTGATCAGCAGCATGACCGCCGGGCAGAACGTGGCGGCCGGCTCGACGTTCCCGGTCAGTGTCAACGTGTCGGACCCCAACGGGGATCCGATCCACTACAACCTGATGCTGACGCACAAGTACGTCGACGGTGGCACCGGGCTGAACTACGCCAGCTTCACCCAGACCGGCACGTCCAGCTTCTCGGTCACCGCGCCGCAGACGCTGGGCGTCTGGAAGGTGTACGTGTACGCCTACGACGGCCACGGCAACGTGGGCATCGAGACGAAGTCGTTCAGGGTGGTGCCGCCGCCGGTCAACGGTACGAACGTGGGCCAGGGGAAGCCGGCGACGGCGTCCTCGGCCCAGGCGCCGCTGAACGGCGCGACGTTCGACCCGGGCAACGCGGTGGACGGCAACCTGAGCACCCGGTGGGCGACCGACTGGAGCGATCCGCAGTGGATCCGGGTCGACCTCGGGCAGTTGACCACCATCCATCACGTCCAACTGGTCTGGGAGAGCGCCTACGCCAAGGCGTACCAGATACAGACGTCCAACGACGGCAACACCTGGACGACGGTGTACTCCACGACCACCGGCGACGGCGGCGTGGACGACCTCGGCCTCACCGGTACCGGCCGCTACGTGCGGCTGTACGGTACCGCCCGCGGCACCGCCTACGGATACTCGCTCTACGAATTCGGCATCTACAGCTGACTGTCTACAAGGGACCGTTGCGCACGGTTCCGGTACAGGCCTGGGCGCGGGTTGCCGCGCGGCGGTGGTCTGCGCCCAGGCCGGTCCGCCCGCGGCTGCCCGCGCCACGGGGCGCGCGCCCGCACCCGCCCGCCCGCGCCACGCGAGCGTCCGCGCCGGACGTTCAGGACATCGATAGACGTCTTGACTTCGTAGGATCGGCCGCAGCAGACTGAGGGCCATTGGAGAGCGCTCTCCAATGTCGGGTCAGGTCACGAGCACGGCGCCCGCCCGACGTTGCGCACCCGCTCCCTCCTGAGCGCCGCGCCGCCCGTTCGACGTCGTGGCCCACATCCGAGGAGAATCCATGAACTCCGTCCCGACACCCAGCCGTCCTCCCTCCCGAGGGCATCCCAGAAGGCGCGCGGCACTGTGCATCGCCGCCGCCGCGGTCCTCACCTCCGCGCTGACCGTGGGCTTCGAGCACGCCGCCCAGGCGGCCGACACCCTGCTGTCCCAGGACCGGATCGTCACCGTGTCGTCGACCCAGGTCAGCGGCACGCCCGGCAACGCCGCGGTCGACAGCAACTCCACGACCCGGTGGGCCAGCGCCGCCACCGACAACGAGTGGATCATGATCGATCTCAGCACCACGTCCACTATCGACCGCATCCACCTGCAATGGGAGGCGGCCTACGCCAAGGCGTTCCAACTGCAGACGTCCGCCGACGCGGTCACCTGGACGACGATCTACTCCACCACCAACGGCACCGGCGGTACCCAGGACCTCAACGTCAGCGGCACCGGCCGGTACGTGCG
>DASXOA010000325.1:0-2547 GCA_036494675.1 Rugosimonospora sp. | reverse complement strand
CGGGATCGCGGCGCAGGGCGCGGCGGGGAACTACTGGAACGGCCCGTACGGCTTCGGCCACTACCTGAGCCGGTTCCTGCTGCCGGACAACGGCGTGACCAACTGGGACGGCAACCGGCTGCGCGGCAACTTCTACGCCTTCCAGGTCGGCACCGTGGCGTTCATCTCGGTCGACGCCGACGACGTCATCTACCAGGACGGCGCCGCCAACTACGTGATCGGCACGGCGAATACCGGACCGGAGACCACCGCGACCGGCGCGAGCATCCCGAACGGCACCACCAACTACACCCGATTCTACACCGGCGGCCTGACGCTCGACGCGAAGGACAACGCGCTGGTTCCCGACTACAAGAGCGGTAAGCCCAACCTGCAGACCATCTGGCTGGACAAGACGCTGGCCAAGGCGCGCCACGACCCGTCGGTGGACATGATCGTGGTGTTCATGCACCAGTGCGCGATGTCGACGTCGGTGCCCGGCAACGGCTCCGACCTGGGCATCCGCCAGGCCTGGCTGCCGCTGTTCGACAAGTACGAGGTCGACCTGGTGCTGTCCGGCCACGAGCACGACTACGAGCGGACCTACCCGGTGCGCGGCTTCGACGCCGGAGCGCACGGAACCGTCGCCGCGCCCAACCCCGGCCAGGCCAAGGGCGCGGCCGTCGACACCCGGCGGCCGTCGGTGGCCGCGACCGAGCCGCACGACGTCAACGGGACGCCGGGGTGGAATACCGCCGAGGGCACGGTGTACCTGGTGCTTGGCGGCGGCGGCACCAACGGGCCGACCAACACCTACGGCACGGACGCCGCCGATGACAAGCCGCAGGCCAAGGTCATCACCACGCGCAACGCCGTCGTCGGCAGCGAGGCGGCCGGGTTCGTCAAGAACGGCGCCGACTCGGTCGAGGACGCGCCCTGGTCGGCGGCCATCAACCCGACCGACGCCTACGGCTACTCGATCTTCGACGTCGACCCCGGCCGGAGCCGCGGCCAGACGACGATCACGTTCCAGTACTTCGCGATCCCGGCGGTGACCAACGAGGCCGGCTCGGCGCACGACGGCACCACCACGCTGCCGGCCCATCCCACGGAGACGTTCGTCTTCGGCCGCCGGGTGGGCCGCTCGTAGCGCCGGCTCCAGACCGTAGGGTGATGCTCAGCAAAAGACCGCCACCGGGAGGCATTCGGTCATGAGCATTGAGCGTGAGAAGCAGGTCGCGGCGGAGGCGGCCGCGGAACTGGTCGAGAACGGCATGACCGTCGGGCTCGGCACCGGCTCGACCGTCGCGTACCTGCTCCCGGCGCTGGCCAAGCGGTCCCTGCGTATCGTCTGCGCCGCCACGTCGCCGCGGACCGAGCACGCCGCGCGCGAACTGGGCCTGCAGATCGAGGACGTCACCAGCATCGACCGGTTCGACATCACCATCGACGGCGCCGACCAGATCACCCCGGACGGCTGGCTGGTCAAGGGCGGCGGCGGGGCGCAGACCCGGGAGAAGATCGTGGCCGGGGCCGCGGACCGGTTCGTCGTCATCGCCGACTCCTCCAAGCCGGTCCCGGCCCTGCACGCCCCGGTCCCGCTCGAGCTGCTGTCCTTCGGGCTGCACGCCACCATGCGCCGGGTCGAGCCGGCCTCGCTGCGCGACGTCCCGGCGAGCCCGGACGGCGGCGTGATCGCCGACTACCACGGGCCGGTTGACGACCCGGCGGCACTGGCCGCCCGGCTGTCATCGACGCCCGGGGTGGTCGAGCACGGCCTGTTCCCGCCGCACATGGTGGCCGTGGTCCTGGTCGGCCGGGGCGAGTCGGTCGAGCGGATCGACTTCGGGCCGGGCGCCTGAGCGGCCTTCCGCCGCGACGCCCTTGAGGCCGGCCGTCGGCTTCCCGCAGGGTACGGTCCGCGATGGTGACCGGCGGCCTCCGGGGTGTTACCAGCGGGAAGCGTGATACCCGCGCGCCCGCTGATGCGCCGTGCCGCGAAATAACCCGGTGGATATGACTTGTCCGGTGGATCCGGTACCCCCCAGGGGCCACAATCCACCGGCTAAGCCGGATCCACCGGGCCGGCCCGCTGGATTCGCATTTGAGACCCTTTACCGGCGGCCGGCGTACTGCTCGGCGGCGCGGGCGAGGTCCGGGCGGGCGTCGAGGACGGGCTGCATCCGCTGCCGCGCCGCCTCGCGCTTGGCCGGGAGGTACTCGGTGGGCCAGTTGCCCTCGTGCGGGCGGTAGCCCCGGAGCACCCGGCGGGCCACGGTGGCGATGTGCACCTCGTCGACGCCGTCGGCGATGCCCATGGTGGGGGCGGCCGCGTACATGGCCTGGATCGGCGTGAGGTCGGTGGTGCCGAGCGAGCCCAGGATGTGCAGCGCGTTGAAGGACACCTCGCGCAGCACCCGGGCCATCGTGAACTTCACCGCCGCGATGTCGGTCCGGGCCTCGAGCGTCGAGGTCTGGTCGATCTTCCAGGCGGTCTCGAGCACGAACAGCCGCAGCATCTTGATCGCGGCGTAGGACTCGGCGATCTTCTCCTGCACCATCTGGTGC
>DASXOA010000324.1:0-2314 GCA_036494675.1 Rugosimonospora sp. | reverse complement strand
ATCTCAAGGTTCTCGGTGAGCGGGACCGCCGAACCGTCCCACATGTGCGACTGGAACAGCGGCTCCTGGCCGGCCTTGACCCGCTCGGCGGAGATCGCGACCAGCGGGCGCATGTAGCTGTCGAGCTTGTCCTTCGGGCAGTGGTCGGTGTGCAGTGCCACGTTGATCGGGTAGCGGTCGGCGACCACGTGGGCAAACTCGGCGAGCGCGGTCGCGCCCGTGACCATGTCCTTGACCGACTGACCGGACAGGTACTCGGCGCCGCCGGTGGAGATCTGGACGATGCCGTCGCTCTCGGCGTCGGCGAATCCCTTCAGCGCCGCGTTCAGCGTCTGGCTGGAGGTCACGTTAATTGCCGGGTAAGCAAAGCCCTGCTGCTTGGCCCGGTCGAGCATCTGCGCGTAGATCTCTGGGGTCGCGATCGGCATGGCGATGACTCCTGTATCACTCGGTCTGGTGCAACTGTAACGGCCTAGCCTGCCGTGCTCTAGGCCGGCTCAGGGCCGCGGCACGCGCAATATTTGGCGAAACTCAGCGAATTCTCAGCGTGGTCGCGTACCCAACGATGACGCCGTCACCCTGGCCATGCGGTACAAAGGTGCCCATGCAGAGCTTCCTCGTGTCGCACGCCATCTATGCCATCGTTCTCTTCGGCGTGCTCGAAGCCATGTGCATACCGATCTCCTCGGAGCTGACGTTCCTGCTCGGCGGCGCGATCGCCTCAGGCGGAGTTGCTGGCACCACCCAGCACCCGTCGCTTGTGCTGGTCATCGTCGTTGGCACGCTCGCCGAGATGGTCGGCTCTTACATCTCGTACTTCGTGGGCCGAGTGGGCGGTAAGCCGCTGGTGCACCGCTGGGGCCGGTACATCCTGGTGACCGAGGGGGACGTGGCGCGGGCCGAGCGGTTCCTCGTCGGGCGCGGCGCGTGGGCGCTGCCGGTGGCGCGCATGCTGCCCTTCGTCCGGGCGTTCGCGTCGATCGTCGCCGGGCTCGTGGACATCCCGCCGGTCCGGTTCGGCGTGCTCAGCCTGATCGGAACGCTTGTCTACGTAGTGGTGCTCTCCAGCATCGGCTACAGCCTCGGCGGTGAGTGGACCAAGTTCAACCACACCTTCTCGGTGGCCAGCTACATCGTGGTTGCCGTCGTCGTCGTGGCGGTCATCGGGTTCGTGATTTACCGGCTGCGTGAGTTCCGCAAGGAAGGCGCGGCCGGCGCGGCGCGCCCCAACGGCGACCCGGCCGACCGGATCCGCCGCTAAAGCTGTCAGGCGCCGAGCTCGTCCAGTTCGTATACCGCGATGTAGGGCAGGCCGCGGTCGAGGACCTTCTGCCTGGCGCCGCGGTCGACGACGACGGCCACCCCGATGACCTCGGCACCGGCCGCCTCCAGCGCGTCCACGGCGGTGAGGACCGAGTTGCCCGTCGTCGAGGTGTCCTCGAGCGCGAGTACCCGGCGGCCCGTCACGTCGGGTCCCTCGATCCTGCGCTGCAGGCCGTGCGCCTTCTCGGTCTTTCGCACGACGAAAGCGTCGATCGGGGTGCCCCGGCTGGCCGCGGCGTGCAGCATCGCGGTGGCTACCGGGTCCGCGCCGAGCGTCAGGCCGCCGACCGCGTCGTAGTTCAGCTCCGCCGTGGCGTTCAGCAGTACCCGGCCGACCAGCGGCGCCAGCCGGCCGTCAAGCGTTACCCGGCGCAGGTCCACGTAGCTGGTCGCATGGCCGCCGGACGACAGCTCGATGTCGCCGTGGACGATGCCCTTGGCCTTGATCCCCGCCAGCAATTCCTCACGGTCATTCACGCCTCAAGAGCATACGAGGGTGTGTGACTTCGTGCGGAACGGCCATGGCGGACGGCCCGCTTCATTACCCTAGGGGAGGGCGGAGAGCTGGGCTGTTCTCGAACTGAGGGGAAGGCGGTGTCGCGTGGATCGCTGTGCGCTGTTCGTGGACGCGGGCTATGTGCTGACGGACGGTGCCATGGCGGTGCACGGTACGCGCCGCCGCGAGTCGGTGTCCTGGGACTACGCGGGCTTGCTGCAGTTGTTCGGCAACCTGGCCATGGAGCGCACCAGGCTCCCGCTGCTGCGGTGCTACTGGTACGAGGCGACGGTCGAGGGCCGGCGGTCCGCCGACCACGACACCCTGGCCGACCTGCCTGGCGTAAAGCTCCGGGTGGCCAAGATGCGGCCGGGCCGCAGGGAGGGCGTCGAGGGCGAGATCCACCGGGACCTCACCACCCTCGCGCGGAACAAGGCCGTCAGCGACGTGATGGTGGTCAGTGCGGAGGAAGACCTCGCGCCGGTGATCGCCGAC
>DASXOA010000323.1:0-16725 GCA_036494675.1 Rugosimonospora sp. | reverse complement strand
GAGTGGTTCGGGACGATGTCGATGATGAGCCGGATGCCCCGCGCGTGCAGCGCGCCGACCAGCTCGTCGAACTGGGCGAGGGTGCCGATCCGGGGATCGACGTCCCGGTAGTCGTCGACGTCGTACCCGCCGTCGGCCAGGGCCGACGGGTAGAACGGGCTCATCCAGACGGCGTCGATGCCGAGGGCGGCGAGATGGTCGATGCGGGAGAGGATGCCCGCGAGGTCCCCGATACCGTCGCCGTTGCCGTCGGCGAAGCTGCGCGGGTAGATCTGGTAGACCACGGCCTGCCGCCACCAGGTTGCGTTGTTCGCGTCCGTCACAGGTCGGTCCTTCACTCTCTCCGGTAGGGGCGTTGGCTGGTTTCGGGCAACGTGGATCGGACAGCGCTGGTGCCGGGGTCACCCGGCACCAGCGGTCCGGGTTGGGGACAACCTGGCCGGTGTGGGGCGCTGGCCGGTGTGGGGCGGCATCTGCCGGGCCGCCCCACGGTTCGGTCAGCTGTGCTGGAGGGAGAAGTCCACCCGTACCAGCTCCTGCTGCTCGTCCTCCGGCCGGTAATAGGTGATGTACTGGGTCAGGCCGCCCCGCCGCGAATACTCGGCGTGGGCGAAACTCGCGTAGTCCCACAGCGTATTGGTCGGCAGGCCGGTGAACATGGCCTTCGGCGCCGACCACGGCCCCCACGGCTGCGGCGCGGTCTGGTAGCGGCCGACGTTGTCGTACGAACTCATGTAGGTGTTCAGGTACCCGTGTAGGGCCGGCACGTACTGCACGGTGCCACCTGCCGGACCATTGACCATACCGACGACGGTCGCCTTGGTCGGATCCGTGCCCCACACCGGATTGCCGTGCGCGTCGGCACCCGTGTAGTACCGCCACGCCAACCGGTTCTGGAGCTGGTCCACCGGTACCTTCGCCACCCCGCAGGTGGTGGCGTCGCAGGCGCCCCAGGCGTACAGGGTGTTGCCACGAATGACCATCTCGCCCGCGCCGAAGCTGAGGTTGTTCGGCGGGAACAGCAGCGTCGGGTCCTGCCCCTCGGGGCTGGTGATGCTGGGATCCGGGTTCTCGACGGTGATCCGGCTCACCTTGTGGGTCAACATGTCCAGCTCGGCGAAGCCGGTACCCAGTAGGGTGCCGACGAACCCGTTCTGGCACGGCGTACCGTCCGGCGCGCCGCGGCACAGCTTGCCGTAGGTGAACAGGATCCGGTGGTGTGCCGGGTCGGCGGCCACGGGTCCGGGCCAGAACCCGTACACGGTCCCGCAGTACTCGTCCCCCGTGGCGCAGGGCGCCGCGTGAGCCTGCTGGAACGCCTGCTCCGCCGGGCTGAGCGGGATGATTTGGCTGGGCCTGCCCTGTGATGACTCGGTGAACGGGTTGTCCGACAGGAGGTCGATACCGTCACTGGCGTCGAGGTCCGAGGTTACCGCGCCGCTGTTGGACAGGAAGCCCCACGGATTCTTCAGGATCGTGTCGTCGAAGATCCAAACGGACCGGCCGCCGTAGCCGGCGCTCTGCCCGTTGTCTCTGCCCTCGACGCTGGGGTTCTGGCGCAGGGCCGGCAGTGCCTGTGTGCTGGTGACGGTGAGCGTGGGGGTGTCGTCGGCCGCGACCGCCGGTGTGGCGGCGGCGAGGGCAGCCGTGGAGGCCAACGCCAGCGACGTGCCGATCGCGGCGAGCCTGGTTCGGGCTCTCACGTCTTGACTCCTTCTCGGGTGCGAGGTGCGGACGGTCAGGAGGACGAACCGGCGAGCGAGTTGATCTCCTTAATGGTCTTGTCGACGCCGGCGGCAGGGTCGCCCTTGCCGTCGATCACCGGATTCCAGTCCGCCGTGATGATGTTCGCGGCCTTGGTCGCCCAAGTATCGACGAAGCCGGTCTGCACCTTGGTTGGCGCGTTCAGCTCGGCCTGCACGGCGGTGGCGATGCTGGCCGGTCCCGTGCCCTCGCCCTGCAGCGCGGCGAAGTAGCCCTGGGAGCCCGGCAGGTAGGCGATCGGGGCGAGCGGCACGGTCTTCATGGTGTCGTCGAAGCCGGTGGTGTCCAGATAGGACACCGCCTTCCACACCTGGTCCGGGTTCTTCAGCGTGGCCGGGGAGCAGACACCGTTGGTCTCGGTCGGCTGGACGTCCTTGTCGACCCGCGGCATCGGCACGAAGCCCCAGTCGAACGCGATCTTCTGACCCACCATGGTCTGTGCCAGCCACTGCCCGCCGAACATCAGCGGGATCGAGCCGTTGGCGAAGGCGGAGGGGCTGTTCGTCGAGTCGAAGTCGGCGGGCGTGATCTGGCCGGCCTTGATGGCGGTGGCATACCGCTGCGCGGCCTCGACAAGCTTCGGGTCGGCGGTCACCTTCTTCACGTTGGTGGCCGTGCCGGCCAGCGGCTGGCCCCCCGCGGACACCGAGTACTGCGCCAGTCCGAACGGACTGGTCAGCAGCGGCCAAGCGGTGACGATGCCCTGCTTGGCACCGTTCTTCCCGGTGAGCTTCGCCGCGTCGGAGAACATCTCGTCGTACGTCCAGCCGATCTGCGGCGTGGGGACGCCGGCGGCGTCGAGCAACTTCTTGTTGTAGAAGAACCCGTAGGCGTTGGCGAGCGTCGGGATGCCGTACAGCTTTCCGGCGCGGCGCCACGAGTCGAGCGAGCCGGGCGCGAATCTGCTCATGTCCAGACCGCTGTTGGTCTTCGCGTACGACGACCAGTCGTAGAGCAGGCCCTGCGAGGCGAGGGTCTGCTCCTCGGCATTGCTGCACCAGAAGAATTCCGGCACCTTCTTCGCCATGATCAGCGAGGCCAGCTTCTGGCTGTAGTCGGCGGCCGGTGCCGCCTCCCGCTGGATCTTGATGCCGCTGGACTTGGTGAACGCCTGGAACGACTTGTCCATCGCCTGGTTGGTCTGGTCGGTCTCCCAGGACATCCAGGTGACCGTGTTCGCGGAGCTCGAGGAGCCGCCGCCGGAACCGCACGCCGTCGCGGCGGCCACCGACGCGATGACGGCAAGCAGCGCTCCTACTCTTCGCACATTCATTGCATCCTCCGAAGTTGGGCCAGGATAGGACCGAGCCGGCGCCGGCTGGACCGGGACGCCGTCTACAGTGGAGCTTGGTCAGATCATTTCGAGGACACGCCGACCGCGCCGATGCCCTCCATGAAATAGCGCTGCGCGAAGAAGAACAGCAGCAACGGCGGCAGCATGTAGAGCAGGTTGGTGGCCATCAAAAGGTTGTACTGGGAGGAAGAACCACCAGCCGAGTCGCTGACGAACGCCGCCATGCCCAGCGACAGGGTGAACTTCGACGGCGATTGCAGGTACACCAACGGGTTGAGGTAGTCGTTCCAGGCCAGCTGGAAGGACAGGATGGCCATTGTGATCCACACTGGCCTGGTCAGCGGCACCATGATGGACCACAGGATGCGCAGATGGCCGGCGCCGTCGAGGCGAGCCGCCTCGTCCAGCGAGAACGGGATGGACATGAAGTACTGGCGGGCGAGGAAAACCAGTACCGGGTTGGCGAGGAACGCGGGTACCACCAGGGGGAACCACGTATCGATGAGTCCCAGATTGATCCAGAAGTGCTGCATCGGGATCAGGCCGACCATGGCGGGTACGAAGATGCTCGCGGTGAACAGGTAGAACCAGAGCTTCTGGCCACGGAACCTGATGCGCGACAGTCCGTACCCGACGAGCATCGAGGAGACCACCGAGCCCACGGTCACGATCACCGTGATGATGACCGTGTTGAGCAGCAGCCGGTAGAAGTCGATCATTCGTGGACCGGTAAGGAAGTTCGACCAGTGGAACTGGCTGGGCAGGAACTGCGGCGGCAGCCGGTTGACGTCGGCGTTGCTTTTCAATGCGATGGTCAGCGTCCACACCAGTGGAAGCAGCATCGAGACGGCGAGCACCGCGCACAGCAGGTACCAGCAGATGCGTGAGGCGGCGAGCGGTACCCGGAGCGCGGCCCGCCCCGTCCGGCCGCCCGGGTCTGCGACGGTCATTGGTCTCCCTCTCCGCTGTAGACCCACATCGAGGAGAGCCGGAGAGTGAGCGCCGTGACAACCATGACGATCACGAACAGCACCCACACCTCGGCCGTGGCGTAACCCAGCTGCGGCGAGGCGAGGTAGTTACCGAAGCCGTCGTTGTAGATCTTGTACATCAGCAGGTCGGTGCTGGTACCCGGGCCGCCCCTGGTGAGGATGGCGACCTGGTTGAAGGTCTGGAAGGCCGCGTTGATCTGCAACACCAGTTGCAGCAGCAGGATCGGCGTGATCATCGGCAGGGTGATCCGGAAGAACGTCCGGATCGGTCCGGCACCGTCGATCTGCGCCGCCTCATACAGCTCGTTCGGTACCGCCTGAAGTCCCGCCAGGAAGATGATCATCGTGCCGCCGACGCCCCATACGCCGACGAGGACGATGGAGGGCATCGCCGTGTGGCTGCTGCCGAGCCACGCCACGGTGGGCAGATGGAGCCAGCGCAGTATCTCGTCGGCCAGCCCGTACTGCGGGTCGTAGAGGTACCTCCACAACGCGAGCACCGCGACCGAGGGCAGCACCACCGGCAGGTAGAAGATGGTCCGGAAGATGCGCACGCCCCGATATCGCCGGTTGACCAGTACCGCCAGCCCGAGCCCGACCACCATCGACGCCGGCACGCTCAGCAGCGCGAACAGCGCGGTGGCCCGGATCGACGGCCAGAACGTCGGGTCGTGCAGCAGCAGGTAGTCGAAGTTCTTCAATCCCACCCAGGTGGCCGGGGTCAACCCGTTCCAGTTGGTGAAGGCGTGGTAGGCCGATGTCGCAAGTGGATAGACGATCAGCAGTCCGAGGCCGACGATGCCGGGAAGGATGAACAGGTGCCCGGTCAGCGCCGAGCGCCAGTCCGCGCGCCGCCGGCGCCGCGCGGCGGGCGCGGCAACCGTGGCCCGGGCGGTGAGCGCCTCCGTCGCGGTCATGACTCGCCTTCCGTCCCGGCGTACCCCGTGGAACGGACCAGACGGGCGGCGCCGATCCGGCTGTCCGCCATGCCGTAGAAGCACAGCAGGCCCGTAGGGTGCGGCAGCAGTACCGTGGGAAAGACGACGTTTCCGACGGTGCCGACCCGCTCGGCATCGAGATCCGGCTCCAGCAGCGGCTCGACGGAGCGACCCAGCACGATGGCCGGATCGTACGGGTCGAGCAGCGCGGCACCGGCCCGGTAGGTGTGGCCGCCGGCACCGTCAGGGCTGACGCCGTGGTACGTGAGCAGCCAGCCCTCGCGTACCCTCACTGGCGGCGCACCGGCACCGATCTTCGTCGACTCCCAGGGCTGCTCGGGGCGCATCATTTCTCGGTGCCCGCTCAGTACGGTGAGCAGACTCTCATCGGTGGTGGCCCGCTCCAAATCCACATAGGACAGCCAGATGGACAGTCCCCTCTGGCCGTGGCCGGGAGGCGTGTACGCGCCGAGCTTTTCTCCGCCGATGCCCTCCCCCCACATAGGTCGGTGGAGCACCGCCAGCGAGGGCCGCCCGTCCGGTCCGCTGACCGGCTCCGGCACGATCACCACGTCCTTGTTGACGACGAGGTTGAGCTCGACGTCGTTCGCGTCGTCGTAGACGAACACCAGCGGGCCGAGCCGCCGCCAGTTGCGCAGGTCGTCGGAGACCGCCAGCGCGGTGCGGGGACCGAGCGGTCCCCACGCCACGTAGGTCATGAGCCACCGGTCCAGGGCGTCGACCCGGGTGACCCGGGCATCCTCCACGCCGCCGTGGTCGTCGCCATGCTCCCAGGACCGCTGCGGCTCGAGTACCACGCCCTCGCGCCGTACCCCGGTGGGCACGCTGCCGGAGAACTCGACCTGGGCGCGGCCGATGCGGGAGACGTTGCCGCGCGCGACCAGGCGCGGGAAGAGCACGATGCCGCCGTCGGAGTCCAGCGTGCCGGCCGGGTTGAGCGTTCCCTCGGCCTCGTGCGGGTTCGCCGGATCCGGCTCCATCACGACGCCGAGCCGCTGGAACCGGTACGGGAAGCCGTTCATCGGACCACCGCCTCGTGCGCGCCGGCGTGCGAGGTCGCCACCGCCGGCCCCGGACCCACGTCCACCGCGTCCGGCCCGGCGTTCACCGCGCCGGTGACCTCGGCCGCGAACTCCAGATGCAGCTCGCGCAGGTAGCCGAGACCGTTCTCGTGGCCGTTGAACGGCCAGGTTTTCATGCGCTTGGCCGCCGGGTACGCGTTGTGGGCGGCGAACACGCTCGACGGTGGACACACCGAGTCCATCAACCCGACCGAGAACATCGCCGGCGCACTGCCTCGGGCGGCGAAATGGACGCCGTCGTGGTAACCGACGGTGCGCCGTACCGCATCGACCCTGTCGCGCTTGACCCGCAGATACTCGCGGATTTCGGAGTACGGCGCGTCGTCGGTCATGGTCACCGACCGCATGATGTCGCACAGGAACGGCGCATCGCTGATCAGGCCGGCCAGATCGGCACGAAGCCCGGCCACGGCCAGCGCGATGCCGCCGCCCTGGCTGCCGCCGACCGCGAGCACCCGATCCGCGTCCACCCGCTCGAAGCAGCGCACCGCGTCCACCGCGCGCACCGCGTCGGTGAACACGCGGCGGTAGTAGTAGGTGCGCGGGTCGTCGATGCCACGGGTGACCAGACCTGAGGACTGCGGGGCTCCGCTGCCCCCCAGATCCGGCGTGTCGGCGCCGACCTGCCCGCGGCAGTCCACCATCAGATGCGCGTAGCCCGCGGCGCTCCAGAACAGCGACTCGTGCGGCATACCTCGCCCGCCGGTGTAGCCCTGGTACTCCACGATCGCCGGGAGCCGCCCGGCGGCACCGGCGGGAATCATCAGCCAGGCGGCGATCGGCTGGCCGCCGTAACCGCCGAACACGACGTCGTACACCTCGATGGTCGACAGCCGGGTCGGTACCGGGGTGAATCGCGCGCCGAGCGGATGTTCGGCGGCTTTGGCCAGCGTCGTGGCCCAGAATTCGTCAAAGTCCTCTGGCTCCGTGGCCGGGGACCGGAACTTGTAGAGTTCGTCGACCGTTAGATCGAACTGCACGGTGTACCCCTTCGTGACTCCGTCAGATGACGAAGCGGTTTCGTGTGCGTTACACGCTCGCACATGTTCCGCAGAGTGTCAACGTTGTCATTTATGGCTGCCAATCGGTTCCGGCGTTGGACAGGCCGGCCCGACGGCGCGTTGCAGCGGCGACACCGGCATCGCCGGGCCCCCGCACACGGCCGGGTCTTGGGCGGTTCAGGCAGCGAACCGCAGGCTGCAGATCTCGAAGGGACGCAGGCTCAATTCGACCGCGTCGTCACTGACCGGCAACTCGCGCAGCCGGCGCTCCAGCAGATCGACCCTCCCGGCGCCGGCCACAGGGAAAGACACCGCCACCCGCACCGTCGCGCGGTTACCCAGCGGCTCGTAGAGCCGTACGACGAGGTCGCCGGACCGGTCGTCGGCGAGCTTGACGGACTCCACCACCGCCGGTGAGCCGGACACCGACACCAGCGGCGGGACGTCCCCGGCGCCGGTCAGCCGGCGCACCGGGAGATTGATGCGGTATCCCTCGCATACGGCGTCAGCGATGCGGGCGCCGACCACCAGCGCGTACCGGAAGGAGTGCCGGCCCTGGTCGGCGTGTGGATCCGGGAAGCGTGGCGCGCGGACCAGGGACAGGCCGACCGTGGTGGTCGTACCGCCGTCGGGTCGGGTCACCCGACCGGCGTCGTATCCGTACGTGGCGTCGTTGACCAGAGCGGCACCGTAGTCCGGCTCTCCAATGTGGACGAACCGGTGCCCGTACAGCTCGAACTTGGCCGTCTCCCATGAGGTGTTGCGGTGGATGGGCCTGCGCACGTGCCCGAACTGGATTTCCGCCGCGCTGGTGTCGGCCCGCAGATCCAGTGGGAAGACGGCCTTGCACAGCCGCTCGCTGGTGTGCCAGTCGAGTTCCGTGCTGAAGTCCACCCGGGACGCACCCGGTGCCAGCCAGGTCCGCTGCACCACCGAGCTGGTGCCCAACCGGCGCCGCACCACCAGGCAGGGGTCCCCGTCCGCGGTGTGCTCCAGCGACACCGACTCGGCGTCGAGCAGGTCCACCGAGGCACCGCGGTAATGCTCGTCGATGTCCCAGGCGTCCGCGCCCACCGGATGGTCGGCGTACACCCGCAGCACGTTGAGGGGATCGCCGGGTACCGCGAGCTCACGGCCGGCCAGCAGATCCCGTACCGACACCAGCACGCCACTTCGGTCGGCCCGCACCGCCACCACGCCGTTGTCCAGCACCACGCCGCCGTCGGGCTCCCGCACGCCCCGCGCCCGCTCGCCGGTCCACGCCACACCGGCGCCCAGCGCCGGTACGCGATCCCGGGCGTGCGGGGCGGCGTTGAACGTCAGCGCCTCGCAGCCGGTACCGGCGAGGGCCCGAAGCGCCCCGTCGGTCAGCTTCCCCAGCTCCTGCTCGATCCGCGCGTACGCCTCGGCCGCCTCCCGGTAGACCCAGGCGATCGACGAGCCCGGCAGGATGTCGTGGAACTGGTGCAGCAGCACCTGCTTCCACAGCCGGTCCAACTCCTCGTACGGGTAGTCGAGCAGACCCCGGGCCGCCGCGGTGGCGCACCACAGTTCTGCCTCGCGCAGCAGGTGCTCGCTGCGGCGGTTGCCGCGCTTGACCGCGGCCTGCGTGGTGTACGTGCCCCGGTGCACCTCCAGGTAGAGCTCCCCCGACCAGCACGGCGCACCGGCCGCGGTGGGCTCTATCTGGTCGAAGAACTCCCCCGGTGCGCCGAGCGACACCGTCGGCAGGCCCTCGAGGTCGCGCAGCCGGGCCGCGTGCGCCAGCATCTCCCGGGTCGGCCCGCCGCCGCCGTCGCCCCAGCCGAACGGGACCAGCGAGGCGCTGTGCGCGCCATGGTCGGCGAACCGGTCGCGCGCGTGCGCCAGATCCGTTGTGGACAGGTCACTGTTGTAGGTGTCCACCGGCGGAAAATGCGCGAGTACCCGGCTGCCGTCCAGACCCTCCCACCAGAAGGTGTGGTGCGGGAAGGCGTTGGTCTGGTTCCATGACAGCTTCTGCGACACGAAACGGGACGCCCCGGCCAGCCGGAAGATCTGGGGCAACGCGGCCGAGTAGCCAAACGAATCGGGCAGCCAGATCTCGTCGGTCTCCACGCCGTACTCGTCGAGAAAGAAGCGTTTGCCGTGTACCAGTTGGCGTACCATCGCCTCGCCGCCTGGCAGGTTGGCGTCCGACTCCACCCACATGCCGCCGACCGGGACCACGGTGCCCGCGGCCACCGCGGCGCGCAGCCGCTCGAACAGCTCCGGGTGCTGCTCGCTCAGCCACTGGTGCTGCTGTGCCTGGGAGAAGGCGAAAACCAGCTCGGGGTGCTCGCTCGCCAACGAGAGCACATTGGACACCGTGCGGGCCACCTTGCGTCCCGTCTCACGGATCGGCCAGAACCAGGCCGAGTCGATGTGCGCGTGGCCGACCGCGGTGATGCGGTGGGAACTGGCCGCGGCGGGCCGATCCAGCACGCCGGCCAGCATGGACCGCGCCTCGCGCGCCGACCATCTGCCGGTCAGCTCGGCGCGGTCCAGGTAGTCCATCACGTCGGTGACCGCGCGCAGCACCGCGTGCCGGCGCGGCTCGGTCCCGGGGAGTACCGCCATCAACCCGTCCAGGACCTCCAGATCCGCGACGAGCTCCCGGATGTCCTCGTCGACCAGCGCCAGATCGGCGCCCGCGAACGAGTACAGCGGTTGTGAGCCGGCGGTGCGCACGTCGCCGAGGTCGGTGGGTTCCCACGGGTAGGGCTGGTGGATCGTCGGATTAGCGGCGGCCTCCACCAGGAACTCGACGCGCATGCCGGCCGTCACTGGACGGGCCGCCGGCCCGACACCGCCGTCACCGGCCGGATCCAGTGGCACGTACCGGCTGCGGGGGTGGATGCCCTTCACCGCCGTACCGCCCGGCGTGTAGGCCAGCCCCTCGACGGTGAAGCCGGGGCCCACACCGGTGAACCCGAGGTCCACGACCGCCTCGGCGGTGCGCCCGGCCCACTCGTCCGGCACCGTCGCGGCACAGCGGAGCCAGCTGGTACCCCACGGCGGCCCCCACGGGGTACCGACCGCGAACGGCCGGTACTCGGCCTGCCGAGCGGCCGACACCGGCACCGGCTCTCCCGGTGCGTGCCAGGCGGACACCGCGAGCGGTATCCGTCGCGGATACACCGCCGGCGCCAGCCGCCGCTCCAGCAGGCGCCGGAGCCGGCCGACGGCCTGCTCGTGCTGGCTCATCACGACGTCGTCTCCGCGCCGACCGCTGCGGAGAACCGCAGGGTGACGATTTCGAACGCGCGCAGTTCCAACTCGACCGGGTCTCCGGGGCCGAACCGCCGGCCACCGGGCAGCGGCTGTTCCAGCAGATCAGTCTCGACCACCGGACCGGTCAGCTCGCAGGTCAGCCGTGCCCTGGCCGAACCGCCCAGCGACTCGTACAGCCGGACCACGAGGTCGCCGCCGCGGTCATCCGCGAGCTTGACCGCCTCCACCACGACCGCGTCGTTGTCAACCGACAGCAGTGGTGCCACGTCGGCGCCGCCCCGGATCACCTGTGCCGGCAGGTTCATCCGGTACCCCTCGCGCACCGCCGCGCCGATATCGGCCCCGCAGACCATCCCGTACCGCATGGTGTGCGGTCCACGGTCGGCATGCGGGTCGGGGTAGCTCGGCGAACGAAGCAGCGACAGCCGTACCGTCGAATAGGTGCCGCCGCTCTGCCCGGGATGGCGGGTCACGTCGTGCCCGTAGGTGGAATCGTTGACCAGCGCGACGCCGTAGCCGCCCTCCCCGACCTGCAGGAAGCGGTGGGCGCAGATCTCGAATCGCGCCGCGTCCCAGGAAGTGTTGGCGTGGGTGGGACGCGAGAGGTGTCCATACTGGACCTGTGCCGTGGCGTGATCGGTGTGCACATCGACCGGGAACGCCACCTTGAGAAGGCGTTCGGACTCCTGCCAGTCCACCTCACAGTCGAACTCGATGACCCGGCTGCCCGGCGACAGCCGGATGTGCTGAACCAGCCGGGACGCGCCGAAGCCGCGTACCACCCGCACACAGGCCGGGCCCTCTCCTGGCCCGGCAATCAGCTCCACCGAGCTGGCCTCCCTGAGGTCGGTGACCTGGTTGCGGTAGTAGTCATCGACGTTCCACGCGTCGAACGCGATCGGCCGGTCCGGGTGCAGCTGCAGCAGATTGGCGACGGTGCCGGCGGGAAGCACCTCGCGGTCGACCGTCAGGTCCCGCACCCCGGACAGCAGGCCCCGCCCGTCCACCCGGACACGCAGCAGACCGTTGTCGAGCACCAGATCCGTGCCGTCCCGGTGTACGGCGGTCGGCTCGTGCCGGGTGGCGACGGGCGACGCACCCAGCGCCGGTACCCCGTGCCACTCCCCCGGCGTGGCATTGAAGACGAGCTCCTGGTCGCCCTCGCCGGCCAGCACGCGCTGCGCACTCGCGCGCAGCTCCTCGAGTTCGGCGATGGTCTGCCGGTACGTCGCCGCCGCCTCGCGATGCACCCAGGCGATCGACGAGCCGGGCAGGATGTCGTGGAACTGGTGCAGCAGCACCGTCTTCCAGATGCGGTCCAGCTCCTGGTACGGGTACGGGTACGGGGCGCCGGTGCGCAGCGCAGCCGTGGCGGCCCACAGTTCCACCTCGCGCAGCAGGTGTTCGCACCGGCGGTTGCCCTGCTTCATCAACGCCTGGCTGGTGTACGTACCGCGGTGCGACTCCAGGTACAGCTCACCGACCCATACCGGCGCGTCAGGGTACTCCCGTTGGGCGGCGGCGAAGAACTCCGCCGGGCTCTCGATGGTCACCGTCGGGCTGCCGGCCAGATCCGCCTTGCGCCTGGCAAACTCCAGCATCTGGCGGGTCGGTCCGCCGCCACCGTCGCCGTGCCCGAAGGGCACCAGCGAACGGGTGGCCCGTCCCGCCTCGGCGAAGTTGTCCGCGGCGTGAGCCAGCTCGTCGGCGCTCAGCTGCGAGTTGTAGGTGTCGACCGGCGGGAAGTGGGCGAACAGCCGGGTGCCGTCCAGGCCCTCCCACCAGAACGTGCTGTGCGGAAAGTGGTTGATCTCGTTCCAGGCCAGCTTCTGGGTCAGGAACCAGTCCATGCCGGCGAGCTTGGCGATCTGCGGCAGTGCCGCCGTATACCCGAAGCTGTCCGGCAGCCACACCTCCCGGCAGCGCACCCCGAACTCCTCGGCGAAGAACCGCTGCCCGTGCACGAACTGGCGGGCCAGCGCCTCACTGCCGGGCATGTTGGTGTCCGACTCGACCCACATGCCGCCGACCGGAACGAAGGTGCCCGCGGCGACGGCGGCCCTGATGCGGGCGAACAGGTCCGGCTGGTGGTCACGCATCCAGGCGTACTGCTGAGCCTGCGAACAGGCGAAGCGCAGCTGCGGGTACCGGTCGGCCAGGGACACGACGTTGGCGAAGGTACGGGCGCACTTGCGTACCGTCTCGCGCAGCGGCCACAGCCAGGCCGAGTCGATGTGCGCGTGCCCCACCGCGGAGACCCGGTGCGCGTCATGGTCGGCGCCCGCCCCGAGCACCGGCGCAAGTAGCTCCCTGGCCCGCTCCGCCCAGCCCTCCACGTCACCGCCGTCCAGCGTGTCGACCATCCGGTCCAGCGCGTACAGGATCTCCCGTCGCCGCGCCGATGCGGAAGGCAGGCTGGTGGCGAGGCCCAGCAGCACGTCGATGTCGTACCCGAGCTGGCGGACCGTCTCGTCCACCAGTACCAGTTCCGCGGCGGCCAACCGGTACAGCGGTTCGCTGGGCGCCCCTTCCCTGTCGCCGAGGTCGGTCGGGCGGAAGGCGCGCTCGATGACCGGTGGATTGGCGGCCGCCTCGACGAAGTAGTCGATCCGCTCGCCGCCGTGGACCCGCTCGGCGATCAGCAAATGAGTGTTGTCCGGTTCGACGCCCTGCACCGGCCGGCCGTCCGGGGTGTAGATCAGGCCCTCGGCCTGGAACCCGGGACCACCGGAGAAGCCCAGGTCGACGCGGAGCTCGACACGCTCGCCTGCCCAGGCATCCGGCACCGCACCGGTCAGGTGGAACCAGCTGGTCGCCCACGGCGGCCCCCACTGGTCCCCGACCAGGGCGGGGCGGTACGTCCCCGCGATCGCCTGGGCCGCCGGCACCGGCTCGCCGGGCAAGTCGTACACGCTCACCTCCAGCGGCTGCCCGGCCCGGCGCACGGCCGTTCCGATCCGCTCGGCCTGCGCGCGCTCCACCCGTCGGCGGATCCGCTCGGTCGCGTCGTGCACCTACCGCACCCTCTTTCCCCTCCGCCGGCGGTCAGCCACCGGCGCCCGGTTCTGCTTTACCCGGAGTGAAGGTTTCACATCCGTCCGCGAAATGTCAACGTTGACATTTCGCGCCGCCGGGGGCGCCGTGCGCAGTCGGGAGCGGTGAAAGTGTTATCCCAGTGCGGGCCGGCCGCGCCGGATGCGGCGCGGCACGAATGCCGGCTCGTCGTTCACGATGAGCCGCGCGCGCACCGAGGCGTGCACGGGCGGGCGGTCGCGGTCGCTCAGCCGCCGGAAGAGCAGCTCCGCGCCGACGCTGCCGACCTGATAGGGATCGCTGTCGATGACGGAGACGCCCAGTTGCGCGGCGAGGTCGAAGTGGTCGAAGCCCACGATCTCAACCGGCGACCGGGCGTACGCCGCGGACTGCAACGCACCCACGGTCAGCCGGTTGTTGTCGGCAAACAGGGCGGTCGGCGGATCGGCGAGCGAGAGCAGATCGGTGGTCGCCGCCGCGGCGCTCTCCTCGGTGTGCAGCCCACGCCGCACGATGGCCGGGTCCAGTGCGATGTTCGCGCCGCGAAGAGCCTGGCAGTAACCCAGCCACCGCTTGGGCGCGCCGTACCCGTTCGGCGGATGGCCGAGGTACCCGATCCGGCGGTGCCCGCGCCCGATCAGGTGCTCCACGCCGTGCCGGGTGCTCGCCGTGTTGGTGGTGATGACCGCGTCGGCGTCCAGACCCAGGGCCGTCGAGTCGATGAAGACGATCGCCGAGCCGAACGCCGCATCCTGCTTGAGGTACCCGAAATCGGTACCGGTCGGCGCGATGATCAGGCCGGCGACCCGCTGCGCCAGCATTGCCTGGATCGATTCGCGCTCCACGGAGGCGCTGGCCTCGGCATCCGCGGTGACCACCAGGAACCCGTGCCGGGCCGCGACCGCGTGGATGCCGCGCAGCATCGGCGGGAAGAACGGGTTCGCCAGGTCGCCCAGGATGACCCCGATCGTGCGCATCGTCTGGCCGGTGCTGCGCAGCCCGGCCGCGATGTCATTACGCCGGAAGCCGAGCTTTTCGGCCTCGGCAAACACCCGGTCCCGAGTGGACTGCCGCACCCTCGGCTCCCCGGACAGGGCCCGGGACACCGTCTTGATGCTCAGCCCGGTGACGGCGGCGATATCCTGCATGCGCGGACGGATCGCCTGGCCAGGCCGCTCGGCCTCGTCGGACACCCTGCTCACGATCTGTGCCCTCCATCACCGTGCACCCCGGCCCGGCCCGTACTGGATGCCGACCAGCCATGTCGTTCGGCACCGGCACAACCGATGGGTCCGATGGTAGCGGACCGCAGTGGACCGGCCAGGGTCCGTATCGAAGTCGGCGGAGATGCTGTCCACAGGAACCATTTACACCGCTGGTGCGGGCCCGGCTGGTGAGTTCAGGGGACGACCGTGACGGGGCAACGACATCGTCGGACGGCACGGATGGCGTTCGAGGGAAACACCTGATGGATGAGGGCTTGGCTGGCGCCGACGATGAGGGCGTCAGCGTGGTGTTCCTGCGCGACCTGAACAAGCATGATCCCCGGATCCCCCACTCGGCAAATGAATTCGGCCCGCACGCGGAAGTCCACTGCCAGCGTCTGGATCGCCGGTCTGAGTTCGTCGGCCAGCTGTTCGTTCGCTTCCGCGATCGCGCCGACGACGATGCCGTCATTGCCGAAGGCGATCGGGGTGGGCACGGCGAAGACCGCCAGAACAGTCGCGTGCTGGCGGCGCGCGACGCCGAAGGCGTAATAGAGGGCTCGCCAGGAGGTGTCTGACCCGTCGACTCCGACAACGAGCGTGCCCGGCCCGTCAGGGCCGAGATCGAAACCGGCTGCGGTCGTCATGGCCGATGATGGTCTCGGGCGGCTGGTTCATGACTGTGTCCGGCTATCCAGGGCGCGGTCTTCGCGTAGTGCTTCCTCGGCGAGGATGGCCTCGTCCGGTAGTCCGGGCGCGTCAAACACGGCGGCTTCGGCGTCGTGGCGCTGATGGGACGGGCCGGGCTGGCCCTCTTCGGCATCGGCGTTGGTCAGCGCCTTGTGTACGGTGCTGAGCACCACGGCTGCCGCGATCACGGTGACCGCGCCGAGGATGAACGGCACGTGTGTGTTGTAGTGCTCGACCAACTTGCCCGCGACGTAGGGGGCGAGGCCGCCGCCGATGAACCGCACGAAGCCGTATGTTGCTGAGGCAACCGGCCGCGGCACGGGTGCGATGCTCATCACTGCGGTGGTGACCAGGGTGTTGTTCATGCCGACGCAGACGCCTGAGAGGATGGTCGCTGCGATGACCACCCACCGGTGCTCGGGCCAGATCCCGATGACGGCCGACAGCACTGCCATCAGGATGAAGCTGCCGTACAGAGTCTGAGGTGTGCCGAACCGGTTCTTGAACGCGGGCGCGCCGAACACCGCGAACAGGGCGACGAGCACTCCCCAGGCGCAGAACACGCTGCCGAGTTGGAGCGGTGACAGGTGCATGAGGAAGGGGGCGTAGCCGAGGATGGTGAAGAAGGCCCAGTTGTAGAGCAGGCCGGTGGCGCTGGTGGTGGCGAGGCTGCGGTGGCGCAGCGCCTTGAGTGGTTCGGTGATCGACGATCGCTGTGCGGGCCGGGGTGTGGCGGGCACGAGCATCGAGGTGGCGATGAGTGCGATGAGCATCAGGACGCCGACGCCGAAGAACGGGCCGCGCCAGCTGATGTTGCCCAGCACTCCGCCGAGGATCGGGCCGCAGGCGATACCCACACCGAGCGCGGTCTCGTAGAGCACGATCGCGCCGCCGAATCCGCCGCTGGCCGAGCCGACAATGACCGCCAGGGAGGTGGCGATGAACAGGGCGTTGCCCAGCCCCCAGCCGGCCCGGAAGCCCACGATCTCGCCGATGCTGCCGCTGCTGCCGGCGATGGCCGAGAAGACCACGATCAGGACCAGGCCGGCCAGGAGCGTCCGCTTGGCCCCGAGGCGGCTGGAGACCCAGCCGGTGACCAGCATCGCCACCGCGGTGACCACGAGGTAGCTGGTGAACAGCAGCTCCACCTGGCTGCGGCTGGCCTGCAGCTTGCTGGCCAGCGAGGGCAGGATCGGGTCGACCAACCCGATGCCCATGAACGAGATCACGCAGGCGAACGCCACCGCCCAGACCGCCTTGGGCTGGCGGAACGGGCTCGGCGCGCCCCGGTGCTCCGGCTGCGTCGTCATGCCGTAATTATATAGACGATTTATATATCCAGTCAATGTACTGGCCGCCGCTATGCTCCAGGGATGAGCGATCAGCCGGTCGCGCCGTGGCCGTCCGGGCCCGGCGACCGCCCGCCCGGTGCGGCCGGGGCGCTGTACGGGCT
>DASXOA010000322.1:0-8325 GCA_036494675.1 Rugosimonospora sp. | reverse complement strand
AGAGGTCAAGGGCGACCGGGCCGCGACCCGGGACAGGGCGGCCGCGTCGTCCGGGGCGGCCGCGTCTTCCGGGGCCGCCACAGGCAACGGGGCGGGTGACCACGCGGCGCTGCACGGAGTCGAGGCGGCGACGGAACGGGGTTGGGTGAAGCTGTCCGTACGGCCGTTCTGGGCACCGCCCCGGGAGATCGACGTGCCGGGGTACAGCCGAGAGGGCCACGGCGGCGCCGATGCGCGGATGACCGCCAGCATCTTCGGCGGTACGGCGGCTGGCGGTACGGCGGGCGGCGGCACGGGGCCGGATCCGCTGGGCCGCGCCGCCACGGCCCGGGACGGCGCCCTGTCCCTGTCCACCGGCCTGGCGGCCAACGAGTCGTTCGCGACCGGTCGCCCGGTGCGGGTGGCCGACCTGTTGGATGTGCCGTGACCGGCACGGCGCCGAACGGCACGCCGCCGAACGGGGCGTCGCCGAACGGGGCGTCGCCGACCGGCACGCGGCCGACCGTTGCGCTCGTCGGCGCGGCAGGGCACGGCGCCGCCCACCTGAAGCGGCTGGTCGACCTGTCCGCCGCCGGACGGATCCGCCTGGCCGGCGTGTGCGACGTGCGGCCGGTACCGCTCCCGGATGGAGTACCGGCATTCACCGACCACCGCCGCCTGCTCGCCGAGATCGCCCCGCAGGTGCTGGTCATCTGCACGCCCCCGCACACCCACCTGCCGATCGCGCTGGACGCCCTCGCGACCGGCTGCGATCTGCTGCTGGAGAAGCCGCCGGTGCTCTCGCTCGCCGAGCACGCCGCGCTCGCCCGTGCCGTCGCCGACTCCGGTCGCGCCTGCCAGGTCGGGTTCCAGGCGCTCGGCTCCCCGGCGCTGGCCCAGCTCACCGGCGCCATCGCGGCCGGCCGGCTCGGTACGGTCGGTTCGGTCGCCGGGGTGGGTGCGTGGTGGCGGCCGGACGCCTACTTCACCCGGGCACCGTGGACCGCTCGGCGCGTTCTCGACGGCAGGCCGGTACTCGACGGGGCGATCGCCAACCCGTTCGCCCACGCGCTCATGGACTGCCTGGTGATCGCGTCGTCGGCCGGCGCGGGTCGGCCCGAGGCGTTCGCCGTCGAGCGGTACCGCGTGCTGGACCAGGAGGTCGAGGACACCGCGTGCCTGCGGCTCCGCCTTGCCGGTGGGTTCGGCGTGACGCTGGCGGTCAGCCTCCGCTCCGCCGCGTTCATTCCGGGGGACATCACCGTCACCGGTACCGGCGGCGACGCCGTCCTGGAGTACCCGACCGACCGGCTGCGGCTGCCCGGGCAGTCCGGACCGGTACCCGTGCCCGGGCGGATCGGCCTGCTGGAGAACCTGCTCGACCACCGGGCCACCGGCGTGCCGTTGCTGGCACCGCTGCGCGTGACCGCGCCGTTCACCGCTGTCGTCGACGCGCTCGCCGCCGGTCCGCCGCCCGACCGGATCGCACCGGCACACCTCACCCGGTACGAGGGCGGGGCCGCGATCGATGGCATCGCCACGGTGGTGCGCCGCGCGGGACAGGAGTTGGCGTCGTTCGCCGAACTCGGCGTGCCATGGGCAACCGGCGCATGGCGATCGAAGGTGTCCACTATGGAGGACTGCGATGCGAAGGCTGAGCCTGGATGACCTGTCCCGCGGCAACGACGGACCCGTGTTGTCCGACGCGGTACCGGGTTACGAGCTCGAACGGGGAGGAGTGAGCCGGTACCTCGCCGGGCAGCGCACTCATCCGGAGGGGCGTCACGTTCACGACGTCCCCGAGGTGTTCACCATCCTGCAGGGCAGCGGGGTCATCGAGATCGACGGTGAGCCCAGCCCGTTCCAGGCCGGCGATCTGTTCGTGGTGGACCCCGGTGAGGACCACCACCTGATCAGTACGGGGGGACTGCCGCTCGTGTCGATGTGGCTGCACCTGCAGCCCGCGCGGGAATCCTGAGTCCGCTCACGCTCATCCGGCGCATCGACGACGCGGCTCGTGTCACGCCCTTCGGAATCGAGGAGAGGTTCATGCGTTTACGAGTCATTGTCCCGGCCGCGATCGCGGCCCTGACCCTCACCCTGACGTCTGCCGCGACCGCCAACGCGGCCGGTGTCAACCGTTCCGGCAACGGTCAACCATCGCGGCTCGCCCAGTTGCTCGGCCGGCAGACCCTGCCGGCGAACGACGGATGGGCTTCCAACGGTACCGGCACCACGGGCGGCTCCACCGCCGACGCGGGCCACGTGTTCGTGGTGCACAACCGGTCGGAGCTGGTGACCGCGCTCGGCGGCGACAACGCCACCAACGCCACCACCACGACGCCGAAACTCATCTACGTCAGCGGCACGATCGACGGCAACGAGGACAACGCGAACCAGCCGCTGTCCTGCGCCGACTACGCCGACCCGGCGTACACGCTGGACGCCTACCTGGCCGCGTACGATCCCGCGGTCTGGGGCCGGGCCACGAAGCCGAGCGGCCCGCTGGAGGACGCGCGGGCGCGGTCGGCCAAGAACCAAGGGGCTCAGATAAACCTCAACATCGGATCGAACACCACCATCATCGGGCTGCCCGGTGCCCGCGTCGTCGGCGCGAACCTGATGATCCAGAAGGTGGACAACGTCATCGTCCGCAACCTGACCGTGCAGGACGCGCACGACTGCTTCCCGGTGTGGGATCCGACCGACGGCTCCACAGGCAACTGGAACTCGGCGTACGACACGCTGTCGGTCATCGGTGCCACCCACGTCTGGGTGGACCACTGCGACTTCAGCGACGGCGGCAACCCGGACTCCACCCAGCCGCAGTACCTCGGCCGCCCGTACCAGGTGCACGACGGCCTGCTGGACATCACCAAGGGCGCGGACCTGGTCACGGTCTCCGGCAACTACCTGCACGACCATGACAAGTCGATGCTCATCGGGTCCACCGACAGCCCCACCTACGACGTCGGCAAGCTGCGGGTCACCCTGCACGACAACCGCTTCGCCAACCTCGGACAGCGGGGGCCGCGGGTCCGGTTCGGCCAGGTCGACATCTACAACAACCTGTACGAGGTACCCCAGGCCACCGGACCGTTCGCGGCGGACGGGTACTCGTACTCGTGGGGTGTCGGTCACCTGTCCGCGATCTATGCGGAGAACAACGCCTTCGTGCTCGGGTCCACTGTGGACCCAGCGGACATCGTGTACAACTGGGGCGGCACGGCGATGACCGAGAAGGGCACCTGGATCCGGCAGAACGGCACGTTCGCTCCGGCGAGCGCACTGGCCGACTACAACGCGGTGGGTACGCCGACCATCGGTACCGATGCCGGCTGGACCCCGACGCTGCGTACGCTCGTCCTGCCGACGGTCGTGGTACCCGTCGTGGTCCGGTTGACCGCCGGTACCCATTTGTTGCCCGGCTGAGCGGGTAAGGCTCTCAGCACTTCCGAATCAGCGTGGCCGGCCGGTCCTTCCGGCCGGCCACGCCGCACAGGCATCCGGGTCGTCCCGTCGGGTTCCGTGCCGGCGCGGGTCACCGGGGCGGCGGGCCGGCGCTGGCCCGCCGGACGATCTCGGCCGCCACGTGCTGCACCCGCGGCGCCCTCGGCTTGCGCGCCGGGTCCGGCGCGTCGAGCGCCAGGCTCATGGCCCGCACCCCCATCTCGACGAGCGGCAGCCGGATCGTGGTCAGCGCGGGCGTCACGTCCCGGGCGATCGGGACGTCGTCGAAGCCCACGACCGACACCTGTTCGGGCACTGCCACGCCACGCTCGCGCAGAGCGGCCAGCGCACCGACCGCCATCGTGTCGTTGAGCGCGATGATGGCGGTCAGCCCCGGTTCCCGGTCGAGCAGGTCGATCGCCGCGCTCGCGCCGCCGTCGCGGCTGAAGTCGTCGTACCTGATCCGTTTCGGCGGCAACTGGCGCCCGAATTCGTGAGCGGCCCGCTTCACGCCGGCCAGCCGGTCGGTCGTCGTGGTCAGCACCCGGGGACCGGCGATGACGGCCACCCGTTCGTGTCCCAGTCCGAAAAGCTCCGTGCCGAGAAGGTACGCGCCGTGCTCGTTGCCCGGCACCACGGCGTCACCCACGATATCGTGCCGGCCGATGACCGCGACGCGACCGCCGGCCTGTTGGTAGGCACGCAGTTCCGCGTTGAACTCGCGGGTGAACTTACTGTCGTGGTAGCCGGAGCCGGCCGGGACGATCGCCGCGACCTGCTGTGCCCGCAGCAGTTCCACGTACTCCAACTCCCGCACCGGATCGCGGTAGCTGTTGCAGATGACGAGCAGGCGACCGTGATCGGCGGCAACCCGTTGCAGTCCCCGGGTCAGCTCCGCGAAGTACGGGTCGGACACGTCGTGCACGATGACGCCGACGGCGGTGCGCTGCGGGCGGGCGAGCAGTTGGGCATGCGCGTTGGGCACATAGCGCAATTCCTCGACGGCCTTCATGACCCGGGTCCGCAGCGCCTCGGTCACGTGCTTGGCGTTGCCGTTGATGACACGGGAGGCGGTGGACGGGGACACTCTCGCCCGGCGCGCGACATCGGCAAGTCGTACGACGCCGAAAGGCTCGTCAGCCATGGTCGCCCACCCTGGTCCGTCGGATTCCTCTGGTGCGCAGCGTACCGGCAGCCCCGGGTACGTCATTGTTCACCACGAATGTGCGGTGTCCGTCAACAGTAGCCCAGGAATCCGCTTTCCTAAGCTACCGCAGCCGGGGTGCGGTGACGCGAACCGCAGGTGGGAGCACCGTCGTGGCGGGAGGGTCCCGGCGGCGCGTCGTGCGGCGGCATCCTGGCCACCCCGGTGGCGATCGCCACGTCCGAGCCGCGGGATCCGTCCCTCGATGGGACTGCGTACCGAGTGACCCGCCGGACGAACCCGGCACCGAACGCCGTCGCCTATCCGATCTCCTCCGCAGAATCCTGCATCGATGCCGATCCGGTTTTGCGCTCTGATGCCAGCCTACTAGCGCAGTTTTGCCATCTCCTTGCGGCCCGCCACAGGCGTCGCCCGGTGGCCAGCCGGCCAGACATCCGAGGTTCCGGCGCGAGCGGCGATCGACACACCACGGGCCGTGAGGTCGACGCGCGGCCGACGATGGCACTCCGCCACCCTATCCTGCCAGGGAATACAGCGAATTTCCCACGCGGATCAACAGATACTCACAGTAGGAAACCGAAGCGCTTCGACAGTTTCGAAAGACGGCACACGCCCGAAGAGATCCGTCCTATCGATGTCTTGACAGCGCAACCGCCGACGACATAGTTTCAAACTCGTCGATTCGTTCAGCCATTGAACTATATTGTGAAACGTCCGTCCCCCACGCGCCGGGTACACCGACCGGTGACGGCCCATCCCGCGCGAGCACGCCACCCCGACGCGCCCGCCGGCCGGGCCGGCTGATCGTCAGGCCCCGATCCGCAGGTCCGATCGACAGGCTCCCGCTTGGCGGGCTCCCCGACCGCGGGCCGTCGGTCGACCGACAGGTCGACAAAAGACCGGGCCACCCCGTCGCGACCGCTGCGCATCCTCGCCGAGGAGAACTCATGGACCGACAGCGCCGGTTCGCCCGATCGATCGCTCTGGGCGCCTCCGTGGCGCTCGCGACAGGCGGGCTCGCTCTCGCCGCGGCACCGTCCGCCGTGGCCGCAACCGGAACCACGGCCTGGCAGAACGGCACGTTCGTCGTCGACACGCCCAACGTCGTACGGCGTGCCGACATCGTGCTCGGCCAACCCAACACCAGCCCCAGCCAGTTCGTCCCGCTCGGCAACGGCACGCTGGGTGCGGCCGTCTGGGCGGCCGGCGGGTTCACCGCCCAACTCAACCGCACCGATACCTTCCCCGACCGCAAGTCCCCGGGGCAGGTGACGATCCCGGGGCTGGCCACCATGACCGGCGCCGCGAACTTCACCGGCTACCTCGACCCATACGACGGCACCCTGCACGAATCCGGCGGCGGGATGACGCTGACCGCGTACCTGCGTGCGGACAAGGCCGAACTGGTCGTCAACGTCACCGGCGCGGACCCGAACAGCACCCAGACCGCGCAGGTGGCCCTGTGGAGCGGCCGGTCGCCGGCATCACGGGCGTCGGGCCCCGTCGCCACGCTCGCCGAGACGTTCGTCGACAACAGCGGCAGCGGCGCGTCCGGGCAGACCTTCGGCACCATGGCCGCCGTCACGGCGGGCGGGCGCAACGTCGCCGGGTCCTCGCCGAACTCGTCCACCGCGAAAGTGAGCTTCCAACCCAACACCGACGGCTCGTACCGGGTGGTCGTCGCCGCGCCGACCTGGACCGGGGGCGACGCGGTGTCCACCGCGAACACGGTACTGGGCAGCGACGCCACCGCGTCGGCGTCCAGCGTCGCGGCGGCCCACCTGTCCTGGTGGCACACATACTGGGGCGGCGCTGGCCTGATCAAGATCTCCTCCGGCGACGGTACCGGCGACTACGTGGAGAACCTGCGCACGCTGTACCTGTACGACGCGGCAACGTCCAGCCGCGGTACCTTGCCGGGCTCCCAGGCCGGCGTCGCCGACCTGTTCAACTTCTCCCAGGACCATCAGGACTGGTTCCCCGCCGGCTACTGGTTCTGGAACCTGCGCATGCTGGTGCAGGCGAACATGTCGGCCGGTGAGTCCGGCCTCAACGATCCGGTCTTCCGGCTCTACCAGAACAACATCGGCAACATCACCTCGTGGACGAACGCCAACATGGGCGGCCGGGCCGGCCTCTGCGTACCGGAGACCATGCGCTTCAACGGCAACGGCACCTACCAGGGCGGTACCAGCAATGCCTCGTGCGACCAGAACGTCACGCCCAGCTACAACTCGCTGACCGTCACCACCGGTGCCGAGATCGGGCTATGGGTCTGGCAGCGGTACCTGATGACGGACGACCGGTCATTCCTTTCGACCAACTATCCGCTGATGAGCGGCGCGGCCACGTTCCTGCTGGCGTACGCGACGACGGGGTCCGACGGCCTCCTGCACACCCAGGCCAACGCGCACGAGACCCAGTGGAACGTCACCGATCCGGTGACCGACATCCTGGCCATGCAGGCGCTGTTCCCGGCGACCGTACAGGCAGCGCAGACGCTGGGCGTCGACTCGGGTCTGGTGAATCAGCTCAACGCGGCGATCCCGAAGATCCCGCCGCTGCCCCGCACGGACACGGCGACGAAGACCCAACTGCTGACGGCGTCGGCCGACGCCGCGGGGGCGGACATGATCGGCATGTCCACCCAGCCGACCGCGGCCACGCACAACGACGAGAACCTGGGGCTGGAGGCCGTCTGGCCGTACAACACGATCGGCGACAACAGTTCGCTGACCGCGCTGGCCAGGCGCACCTACACCTCGCGCAGTTACGTGAACGGGAACGACTGGAGCTTCGACTCCCTGCAGGCCGCCCGGCTGGGGCTGGGCAGCGAGGTGAAGTCGGACCTGCTCGCGTCGACCCGGTCCTACCAGGCGTACCCGTCGGGCCTGGCCAGTTTCACCGGCACCCCGGCCAGCGAGCCGTATCTCGAACAGGCCGGCGTCCTGGCGGCGACCGTCGCCGAGGCGTTCGTGCAGGATTATGACGGGCTGGTGCGCATCGCGCCCGCGTGGCCCAGCGACTGGACCGGCGAGGGCACGGTCTCCATCCAGCACAACTCGAAGGTGTCGGTGCAGGTGTCGGGTGGCACCGTGAGTACCGTCGCCATCGCGTCCGGCTCCGGCACGCCGATCACGGTACGCAGCCCGTGGCCGGGCCAGAGCGTGACGGTGGTGGACGGCAGCGGTGCCACCGTCGTCGGTGCGCAGAGCAACGCGACGTTCACGATTCCCGCGCAGTCGGGCAAGACGTACCTCGTCGAACGCACCGCCTCCCCGACCACGGCGCTGCCGTTCGCCGCGGTCAGCGGCAGCCCGGCGAGCGCGGCGCGGCACCTGACCGGCAGCAGCGCGAGCATCGGCCTGGACGCGGGAGCGCACTCCACGTCGGTCATCAGCTTGCGGGCGCACGCAAACGGTGACTACGTCACCGCCGACAACGCCGGAGCCGCACCCCTCATCGCCAACCGCACCGCGATCGGCCCCTGGGAAACCTTCGACGTCCTCGACGCCGGCAACGGCAACATCGCGCTGCGCGCACACGCCAACAACAACATCGTCACCGCCGACAACGCCGGAGCATCACCACTGATCGCCAACCGCACCGCCATCGGCGGCTGGGAAACCTTCCAACTCATCCACAACCCCGACGGCAGCACCAGCCTCAAAGCACTCGTCAACAACGACTACGTCACCGCCGACAACGCCGGAGCCGCACCGCTCATCGCC
>DASXOA010000321.1:0-4765 GCA_036494675.1 Rugosimonospora sp. | reverse complement strand
TCTAACGGTAGGACGCCTGGCTTTGACCCAGGAAGTCGACAGGTTCGAATCCTCGTCCGGGAGCGAGTAGTCCGTTGAGTCCCGTCACCGGCTCTCCGGGGCTGAGCACTGGTGTGCAGCGTCGCTTTGCAAGCCTCGCCTGCAGAGTTCGATCCTCTGTCGGTCCACGTAGTACCTGCCCGAGTAGCCCAACGGTAGAGGCGCTGGTCTTAGGAACCAGTCAGTGTGGGTTCGAATCCCTCCTCGGGTACACGCATCATGCTGGCGTAGCTCAACGGAAGAGCGCTTCCCTGTCACGGAAGAGGTCGCGGGTTCAACTCCCGCCGTCGGCGCAGTGGAAGGGTGGCCGAGAGGTCGAAGGCACTGCCCCGCTAAGGCAGAGACGCGCCGCGTCCGTGGGTTCGAATCCCACCTCTTCCGCCAACCCGCCGTGGCCCGCGTGGTAAGGGCGCTGCTCTGATAAGGCAGAGGAAGGTGGTTCGACTCCACCCGGCGGGACGATCGCCGACCGCGGTCGGCGAAAGCTTGGCCTTGTAGCTCAACGGATAGAGCGACGGTTTACGAAGCCGTGTCAGTTGGAGGTTCGAATCCTCCCGGGGCCGCGATTCCTGGTGAGGCCAGCCGATGGATGGCGACGGCCGCGGTCCCGAAAACCGTTGGGGGAAACCCGTGTCGGTTCGATCCCGACCCTCACCGCCAAGCACCGAGTCGCGCCCGGAGCACGTTTCCCCGGGCGGCACTGCGGGTAGGAGCGCCGGTTGCGCTCGACGGCCTCATAAGCCGAATCAGGTGGGTTCGACTCCCACACCCGCATCGAGAAGTCATCTGCCACCGCGCGTTCGGTTATGGGTAGGCCCCTGCGCTTTCACCGCAGGAGAACGGGTTCGAGTCCCGTACGCGCGACGGTCCCGCCCGTGTAGCTCAACCGGGAGAGCGCCTGCCCTACAAGCAGGAGGTCGGGGGTTCGACACCCTCCGCGGGTACGCACGATTTCATGGTGGTTGTGGTGTACCGGGAGTGCACGCCGGATTGTGGATCCGGAGGGCGTGGGTTCGATTCCCCGTGACCACCCTGGCGGAGCGTGGGAGTGGATTCGAATCCTCCGCTCCCACCATGCCCTCGTGGCGCAGGGGAAAGCGCGCGACGTTCCGAACGTCGAGGCCGGAGGTTCGATTCCTCCCGGGGGCACGCAATGCCGCAACGGCCGACTGGACCCGGCCACGTTCCTGGCGGAGCGGCCCGTCTGCAAAACGGGTGACCACTGGGGTTCGATTCCCCGCCGGGTCTCGATGCCATCCACTGTGGAGCGAACGGGACGGGGGCCGACCACGCGGGGCGTACGGGGGTGGTCGGGACGGGGGTGGGTGGCCGCCCGGCGGTGCTGATCAAGGGCCGTCGGGCGGCCATGACAACCGGTCGGCGGTCGGTTGGCGACAACCGGATGGTTCGATCAGCACCCGTCGGTATGGCAATCTCACTTCTGAACGGCGACGATCTGGGTGGTTCTCGTGACTTTCGACCCGGTCGCCGGCCGGCGGCTCGTCCGCCCGCGCCTGCGCTGAGGCGGGCCGCGTGCGGGACGAGGCTTGGTGTCGAAGGAGGCTGCGTGTCGATCCGGTCGACCGCCGGCTACCCAGCGCCGATGGCCGTACTCGGAGCGAGCGTGTTCGCCGCGCCCGACCTGGGCGCGTACAGCTGGGCGGCGATCGGTCTGTGCACCGCCGGCGCCGTGGTCGTGGGCATCCGGCGCAACGCCCCGCCGCGCCCGCTGCCCTGGTGGATGCTCGGCGCGGCGATCCTCGCCATGGCCCTCGGTGACACGATCTACGGCGCGGACGCCCAGGGCCGCTCGTCCGCGCCGATCATCGCGGACGCGTGCTACCTGGCGATGTTCCCGCTGTTGACCATCGGTCTCGTCCAGATGGTCAGGACCAGTGCCGTGCTCGTCGACTGGTCCCGGATGCTCGACCTGCTGACCTTCACCTGTGCCGCCGCGCTGCTGGCCTGGGTGTGCCTGATCGGCCCGAGTCTCGGCGCTGGAAGTCTCGACGGCACCGGGAGGTCGACGCTCGCCGCGTACACCCTGGGTGACCTGCTGACCTTGGTGACCACGGTGCGGCTGGTGTTCGCGGCCCGGCGCAACGCCTCGATGATCCTGCTGGGCGTGGGTGCCACGGCCCTGTTGACGGCCAACGTCTGGTACGCCCTGGCCGCGCTCGGCAACGGCTGGCGCCCCGGTGGTCCGGCGGAGGCCGGGTACCTGCTGGTCTACGCCTGCTGGGGGGCGGCGGCCCTCCAGCCGTCCATGGTGCGCCTCACCGAGCCGGTGGCCACCCGGAATGCGCAGCTGGGGCTGCGCTGGGTCGCGCTGCTGGGCCTGTCGCTGGCGGTCCCGCCGACCGTCCTGCTGGTCGAGGAGGCCGTCGGGCAGGTACGCGACGGCGTGGTCCTCGCGGTCGCCTCGACGCTGATGTCCGCACTGGTGATCACGAGGCTGGCGATGGCGCTGAGCCAGCACCGCCAGGCGGTCGCCCGCGAGCGCCGGCTCCCCCAGGCGTGCGGCACGCTGGTCGCCGCGGGCGACACCGCGAAGGTGAGCGCCGCCGTGCGCGCGGCGGTCAGCGACCTGATGCCCGCGGGGCTGGCCCACGCGGTGGTACTCGCGGTCGATGACCTGCCCTCGCCGGAAGGCCCCGGGGGTACGGGTGCGGATCCGGCCGCCGGGGTCATCAGCCGGTACCCGCTGCCCCGCGCCGAAGAGCGACGTACCCGCCTGCTGAACACCCACGCGCTGCACCCCGATCTGCGCGAGCGCCTGGACCGGTTTCCCGCGACGCTGGCCTGCCGCCTCGTCGTGAACCAGCACGACACCGACGACCCCGGGCTGGGGGCGCTGCTGGTCGCGAGCGAGCACCGGAAGCTCGCCGCGATCCAGGACTCCGTGGAGGTGCTGGCCGCCCAGGCGTCGCTGGCGCTGGAGCGCATCGCGCTCTGCGACGAGTTCAACCGCCGGTCCAACGAGGAGTACCTGCGGGCGATGACCCGCAACAGCATCGACGTGGTGGTCATCGTCGACCGGGAGTACCGGGTCCGGTATGCGAGCCCGTCGCTGGCCGACATCCTCGGCGTCGATCTTCCGGCCCTCGCCACGCTGCGTGACATCGTGCACGCCGACGACCATGATCAGGTCGAGCGCACCCTGGCGGCGGCGCACCGGTCGACGCAGCCCGGCGGGGCGCGCGACTGGTGGCATCTCCCCCGCCCGGACGGCAGCCTGATGACGGTCGAGGTGAGCTGCCGGGACCTGCGTCAGGACCGGATGGTGCACGGGTACGTCATCACCCTGCGCGACCTGACCGAGCACAGCGCCGGGCAGCGTGAGTCCATCCAGCGCGTCCTGGGCGTGTCGGCCGCCGCCCAGAACCGGGTCGGCTACGAGAAGTAGAGCTCACCTCGCCAGCTCAGCTGAGGAGCGTGTCGAGCGAGACCTGCCACAGCCGGGCGGCCTTCTCCGGGTCGAGCGCGTACGCCGCGACTCCGCGACGGATGCCGGGTTGGACCGGCTCGGCCTCGTTGCAGTCCTCGAAGTACCGGCCGCCGATGCCGTCGAGCAGCGGCGAGGCGGCCAGCAGCACCGAGGTCGCGGCCCCCTGATCCACCCTCTTCCAGGTGATCTCGGTGTTTCCCGCCTGGAACGCGGCAGGTGAGGTGCCGACCCCCTCGTTCTCGACGTAGCGCATCAGACCGGTACGGATACGACCCGGCGTCAGGGCGTTCGCCCTGATCCCGTCCGCGGCCCAGCGCCGGTCGGCCTCGACCGCGAACAGCACGTTGGCGGTCTTCGACTGGCTGTAGGCCTGCCACGGGTCGTACGGGTGCCGCTGGAAGTGGATGTCGTCGAAGCGCACCTCGCCGTTGATGTGCCCGACCGAACTCACCGAGACGATCCGCGCCGACCCGGCCGAGGCCAGGGCGTCGTGCAGGCCGAGGGCCAGCGCGAAGTGTCCGAGGTGGTTGGTCGCGAACTGCATCTCCCAGCCCTGTGCGGTCCGCAGTTCCGGCGTGGCCATGATGCCGGCGTTGTTCACCAGCATGTGCAGCGGGCCGTGCCAGGCCGCGGTGAACGCGGCCACCGAGGCCTGGTCGGCGAGGTCGAGCGGCGCGACCAGGACCTGCTCGTTGCCGGTGCTGGCGATGATGCCGTCGGCGGCGCGACGCCCCGCGTCGACGTCCCGCACGCCCAGGGTCACCTCGGCGTTCGCGCTGGCCAGGGCGAGGGCCGTCGCGGTACCCAGGCCGGACGACCCGCCCGTGACGATCGCCCGCCGGCCGCGCAGGTCGACCCCCGCGATGACCTCGGCGGCGGTCGACTCCGGACCGAACGGGGTGGTGAACCGGTGGTCCATGATCTTCCTTCTCTCTGGGGAAGCGCTAGGCTCGTAAACGGAGCCGCGTCCGCTACGCCGAGACTAAGCGGACTCGGCTCCGTTTAGCAAGTGACGCGCACCACCGAACCGCCCGCCAGGCTCGAGAAAGTCCGGGCGCGAGAAGGGCCGGGCGCGAGACAGGCCGAGCAGGAAAAGGCACGAGAGAAGGCCGAGCACGGGAGAACGATGTGTCACCTGAGACGGACCGGCCGCTGCGAGCCGACGCGAAGATCAACCACGAGCGGCTGCTCGACGTGGCCGCGCGGGCGTTCGCGCGGGAGGGTACGGGTGCGTCGCTGAAAGCGATAGCCCGTGAGGCCGGCGTCGGGATCGGTACG
>DASXOA010000320.1:0-4293 GCA_036494675.1 Rugosimonospora sp. | reverse complement strand
AACGCGGCCGACGGTCGGGAGATCGCCGGGGCGGGGCTGGCCATCATCAACGGTGTCGGGTATGACGCCTGGGCGACGAAGCTCGCGGACGCCAACCCGTCGTCGGCGCGCACCACATTGACCGTCGGTGATCTGGTCGGGGCGAAGAATGGCGACAACCCGCACCGGTGGTACAACCCGGGCAACGTGCGCCAGGTGATCGATCAGATCACCGCGGACTACAAGAAGATCGATCCAGCGGATGCGTCGTTCTTCGCCTCGCAGCATGACGCGGTGCTCAACACGAACCTGAAGACGTACCTCGACACGATCGCGTCGATCAAGGCGAGCTATGCCGGAACGCCGGTGGGTGCCTCGGAGTCGATTTTCGCGATGCTGTCTCCCGCGTTGGGTCTGGACCTGTTGACTCCGGCGGCGTTCCTGACCGACGTCAGTGAGGGTAGCGACCCGAGCGCGCAGGACAAGGCGACGATCGACGCGCAGATCAAGGGCAAGAAGATCAAGGTGTACGTGTACAACAGCCAGAACGCGACCCCGGACGTGCAGGCGCAGGTCGACGAGGCGAAGGCTGCCGGGATCCCGGTCAGTACCATCACCGAGACGCTCACTCCGGCCGGTGCGTCCTTCCAGGACTGGCAGGTCGCCCAGCTCAACGCTCTCAAGCAGGCCCTCGCGCAGGCATCCGGCAGCTGACCGGACACCTCGTCCCCGATGCCCGCCGGCACCCCGCCGGCGGGCATCGTGCTGTCCACGACGGCCGGCTACTCCGCGATGGACCGGGTGAGCAGGATCGTGGTGACGAACGTCCGGAACAGCCGTAGCGGATCCCCGTCGGTCATCACCACGGTCTTCTCGTCGATCCGCTCCACCCCGCGCAGCCAGGTCGCGAGGTCGGCCAGGTCGCCGTTGTGGAACCGCACGCTCAGCGTCGCCGGCAGCGCGATCGCCGGCGGGGCGAACGAGTCGAGCCGCTCCATCGCGCGCTGCGCGCCGGCCCGGATCGCCTCCCGGGCACGGTCGGGGTGCAGGCCGGCGGCGGCGAACCGGGTGACGGACTCCTTCACCACCACGGTCTCGATGCCGGGGCAGAACGGCACCGCCTCCTCGGCCGTGGTCCGGTCGCCGGTGATCAGCACGACCGGTACGCCGTGTGCCTGCGCCACCAGGGCGTTGATCCCGGACTCGCCGGCCACCACGTCGTTGAGCCGTACGTCGGCGACGGCCCGCGGGTTGTAGGTGTGCGAGAGCACGGACGAGGCCGAGCTCATCGAGCCGTGGTAGGACACGAAGAACACGGCGTCGAACGAGGAGTCGAGGCCCTGCATCATGTACAGCGGCTTGTGCCGGCCGGACAGGTAGGACGCGCCGCCGTTCAACTGGTCCGGGCGCAGGTTCTGCATCGTCGAGTGTGAATCGTTGACCAGGAAATCCCGTGCCCCGGCCGCGAGAGCGCCATCGATGGCGGCGTTCACCTCGGCCTGCAGCAGCGCGCGGCAGTACTCGTACTCGGGGCTGGGCCCCCGGCACTGGGACCAGTCGACGACTCCGGCGGTGCCCTCCATGTCGGTGGAGAGGAAGACCTTCACAACACGCTCCTGTCCCGGTCGCTCCTGCCCGAGCCATTGTGCCCGAGCGGACGGGGACGTGCGCCGGCGCGTCGCGAACGCTGGCTAGCGCTGGAAGAGGCCGACCGTGCTGCCACTGGCCACGGCGACCTCGTCGACGTGCCGGTGGACGTCGTACGCGCTCGGCTCTTCGGGCAGCCGGATCGGCTGTCCCAGCGCGTACAGGTGGAAGACGTACCGGTGCGCCGGATCGCCGGCCGGTGGCTGCGGCCCGCCCCAGCCCGGCTCACCGAATCCGTTGGGCCACTCCCGGCCGCCGGGCGGCGTCTGCCCCTCGTCCACGCCGAGGGATCCCGGATCGATGCCGGTCACCAGCCAGTGCAGGAACGGGGCGTCCGGGTCCTCGCACATCAGCACCAGTTCGGTCGCGCTGTCCGGCAGCCCCGACCACTGCAACGGCGGTGAGACGTTGCCGCCGCCGTGCGCGTACCGTCCCGGAATCTCGTCGCGGTCGCCGAACGCGGGGCTGTCGAGCCGGATGCCTGCCATTGCCGCATCACCTCCCGCTCATCCGCTACCCGCCGGTCGGGGGTCCAATCGCCGAACAGGCGCGGGTGGGGCGTTTTCCGGCGGCGGGTGCGGGTAGGCACTGTGCGGGTGTGCCGGAGCGCGCGGGTGCGGGGAGAGGATCATGACACGGTACGGGGACGAGGTCGTCGCGCTGACCGCGCCGCTGACCGACCCAGGCGACCTGGACGTGCTGCTGGACCGGATCGGTGACGCGCGGGTCGTGTTGCTGGGCGAAGCCAGCCACGGTACCCACGAGTTCTACCGGTGGCGGGCGATGCTCACCCAGCGGCTGATCGCCGAGCGCGGGTTCTCGTTCGTGGCGGTCGAGGGCGACTGGCCGGACTGCGACCGGATCGACCGCAGTGTGCGGGCACTGCCCGGCGCGCCGGACGATCCGCGCGCCGCGCTGGCGGTCTTCGAACGGTGGCCGACGTGGATGTGGGCCAACGAAGAGGTCGTCGACTTCTCCCGGTGGTTGCGCCAGCACAACGCCGCCGTCGACCCGGCCGACCGGGCGGGCTTCCACGGGCTCGACGTGTACTCGCTGTGGGAGTCGCTGCGCGAGATCCTGCTGTACCTGCGGGAGAACGATCCGCAGGACGTACCGGCGGCACTGGCGGCGTACCGGTGTTTCGAGCCGTACGACGAGGACCCCTACAACTACGCGGAGGCCACCCGGTTCGTACCGACCAGGTGCGAGAACGAGATCGTCGACCTCCTCGTCAACCTGCGGCAGCGGGCCGCCGCCGACGGTGCCGGTGAGTTCGGCGCGTGGCAGAACGCCGAGGTCGTCGCCGGTGCCGAACGGTACTACCGGGCGATGATGGCCGGCGACAGCGAGTCGTGGAACGTGCGGGACCGGCACATGGACGGCACGCTGGACCGGCTGCTGACCCACTACGGCCCCGGATCCAAGGCCGTGGTGTGGGCGCACAACACCCACGTCGGCGACGCCCGGGCCACCGACATGGCCGATGCCGGCGAGGTCAACATCGGGCAGCTTGCCCGCGAGCGCTACGGATCCGACCGGGTGGTCCTCGTCGGGTTCGGAACCCACCGGGGCACGGTCGTGGCCGGCGACGCGTGGGGTGCCTCGATGCGGCTGATGCGGGTGCCGCCGGCCAGGCCGGGGTCGCTGGAGGCGGTCCTGCACGAGAGCGCTCCGCCGCGGGCGCTGTCGGTGTTCCCCCAGGACGGCCGCCCCGACCTGCTGGTCGACGAGTTGGGCCACCGTGCCGTCGGCGTCGTTTACCGCCCCGAACGCGACCTGGGCAACTACGTGCCGACCGTGCTCGGCGAACGCTACGACGCGTTCCTCTGGTTCGACGAGAGCCGGGGCGTGATGCCGCTGCGTACCCGCCCGCTCGACGTGCTGGAACCGGAGACGTACCCGTCGGGTCTGTAACCGCCCCCTCGACCGGACGGTGGCGACCGGGGCGCGGAGGCGGTCACGACGGCGGGTCGCCGGCCAGGCCGTGCCAGTGCCGCTGCGCCTCGTTGTGCCATGCGCCGTGCAGCCGGCGGAACAGCGCACCGGCCCGGATGCCGATCCAGTCACGCGGCAGCAGTTCGGTCGGCAGTCGCGGGTCGATGAACGGGAACCGGCGCCATTCGTGAACGAGCCGGGCCTGTGCCAGCAGGGTCGGTTCGCCGGGTGCCGGGCGCGTACCGGCGAACTCGTCGAGGAAGGCCTGGTAACGCTGCGCCAGCTCGTGCAGGTTCCAGGCCTGGTTCACCAGGTTGTGCTGGCCGCCGATGCCGGCGAACGGCCCGGTGAACGACAGCGCGGCCTCGCCGAGCCCGAGGTCGGTGACGATCTGCTTGGCCTCCACCTCGCGGCCCGCGTCGGGGCTGACCCACAGGCCCGGCGCCGGGCTGCCGAATCCGGCCCAGGACATCCGGGTACGCAACTGGTGGCGCACCTGCCGCTGCCCGTCGGGTACGGCCACGGACACCAGCAGCCACCGGCCGTCCCAGCGGGGGGACGGCTCGGCGAACGAGTAGATGCGCTCGGCGCCGTCGGTGAGCAGCCGGCGGCCCGGCTCGGTGAGCCGCCACCGCACCCGGCGTCCGGTGCGTTCGGCGACGATGAACCCCTCCGCCGCGGTGCGCGCGAGCGACTGCCGGGACGCCTTCTCCTCGACGCCGAGCCCGGCCA
>DASXOA010000319.1:0-4460 GCA_036494675.1 Rugosimonospora sp. | reverse complement strand
CCGCTGCTGTTCATGCGCACCATGCTCGGCCTCGAACCCTCGGGCGACCACCTCGTCGTCGACCCATTCCTCCCCGAAACCATCGGCCAGATCGAGCTTCTCGATATCCCAGGGCGATGGGGACACATCGACGCGTTCGGGCGCGGCCGCCACCCTGTGGAGTGCGCACCAGAGAACGTACCGCTCAGCGAGCGGCTATCGGCCGTCGTCGACGAGACCCCGGCCACCGCCGCCGAGACACCGAACCTGCGCCACCCCTGACCCGACGGTCGTCTCCGGCCAGCTCGACTTTCGTGGTTCATGCGGCTGCGAGTGCCCATGCTCGCTGGACTTGACGGATTTCTGCGTTGGTGGGTTGGGCTGGGCGGGAGCCCATAAATCGAGCGGCGATCAGGGTGCGTCGTAGCGCGGTGACCATGTCGGCGAACGACGGGTCGGTCTTGGACAGATACCAGGGTGCGTGGATGCGCCGGTCGGTGACGATTCCGGATCGGTGGCCGTGTAGCGCATACCAGAGCACGATGATCGTGTACACGTACATCCCGAATGCCCAGGTGCGGTTCACGGCTTGTGCGGTGCGGTTGCGGGCCTGGCCGACGCCAAGGGTCTGGCGGGTGTCGAAGAATGTCACCTCGATCGCCCACCGGGCCGCGTAGCGGGCCACCAGATCAGCGTCGGTGACTTGCTGATCGGTGGTGATCAGGGCCAGCATCGGCCCGGTCTGCCGGTCGCGGACCAGGACGAGGCGTACCGGTTGGGGTCCGAACACGCCGTACCAGAGGCAGTCGAGCACCGCGATGCGCACCGTGTCGGTGCGTCCGTAACGGGCCACGTTCACCGTGCGCCAGACGGCGGTAGCTGCGGCTTGGGCGGGGGTGCCGATCCGGTCGCCTTTCAACCGTGGCCGGCCTCGTTTGCCGGTGGGAGCCGGCGCCCGGTGGTACAACACTGCGTTGCGGGGTAGCCGGGTTGTCCAGGTCACCGTGGCGGGTAGGTCTCGCAGGCACTGGCCGTGGTACGCGGCGTCGGCGACGACGTGGACCCGTCGGTGCGGCACCCGCGCGGCGATCGTCGTGATCATCTGTGCAGCGAGCTCAACCGTCGAGGTGGTGCCTTTGCCTTGCCAGCGTCGGCACAGCACCGGCAGGCACAACGGCCGGGACAGGAACGAGGGTCGAACGATGACCCCGACAACCACCCAGCGGTGCCCGAACGCCAGCTTGTTACGGCTCGGTGCGGAACCGTCGTGGATCCATCCGACGCCGTGGACTTTCTTGCCCCGGCGGCGATGCGCGGTGTCATCGACCGCCAGGTGCAGATCGGTATCGTCGAGGACGAGGTGGGCAACGACCAGATCGAACACGATCAGCCCGATCTGGTCGACCGACCAACGGGCGGTGGAGAAGAACCGGTGTGCCCGATCATGCGACCAGGACCTGGCCAATCCGGCCCCGGTGAGCATCCCGCACACCGTGCGCTGGCCGGTCTGCGCGAACAGCCCGACGACCATCGCGGAGAAGACCTCGAACGTCGGCGTGGTGAAACACCCCGTGAAGGCGTCCAACAACCGGCGCAACGAGATTGGTAGGCTGAGTCCTGGAAGCATCGACGGATCACTTTCGGCAACGACAGTGGTGCAAGCACCGTCGATGCTTCCGTCATTTCACCCCAAGATCACGTACTCCCAGGCCACCCGGCGTGTCACACCCACCACCGACCAACACCAAAAACTGCGAAACTCCAGCACGTCGGGTACCCGCTGGAAAGTCGGCACCGCGGTCAACCGCACCGGCTATGGCAGCGCCGCGCGGTCATCGCTGGGCCGGACTCGTCCCCGATGCCGTGATGCCGGGCGATTCTGGTGTAGTACGGCCCCGTTTGCCGTGTTCCGGAGCAGCGCCGCCTCAGGCCACGCCCTCGATGATCCGGAAGTCGCGCTCCACCGCGTCGCCCAGCACGGCCAGCGCCGCCCGGTACGCCTCGCCGTCGTGCGCCGCCAGGGCGGCGTCGAGACTGTCGAACTCGACGATCACCGTGCGCTGATCCTGCCCGGCCTCGTGGGCCACCGCGTGGGGGGCTCGGGCCAGGAAACGACCGCCCGCGGCCGTGATCGCGGGGCCGGCCAGCTCGGCGTAATCCGCCAGCTTCTCCGGATCCGATACCGACCGGTACGCGGTCACCCAGTACCCCTTGGCCATAGCATGCTCCTCCTTGCCGTTCGACCGGTCGCCTCACCGGCACGGTGAACGTTACTGCATCGGCGATTTGGCGATGCCCTGGGCCATAAGGCCACAGTCAGCGGTCGGCCAGGATGCCCCGTACCCACTCGGCCAGTTGTCCCGCGGCCCGCCCCGGCCCGCCGTGGTCGGTGCGGACGGCCGTGGCGATCGCCCGTCGCAGCCCGGCGGCGCCCCGGAACTCCCGATGCGGGCAGGTCGGCTCAGAGTCGTCCGCGCCGCCGCGATTCCCCGAGTACCGGTGTGCACGCAGAGCCAAGACCATTGGACACCGTGTGCTAACGACACTTCGGCGCTCGCCGCGCAGTCTGGTACTTGTCCGTCGGGTCTGGGCCAGCCCGGAGTCGACGCGATGTCCGAACCCACGCGTACGTGTCCGTTCCAGGAGGAGCGATGAAGATCAGCAGACTGGTCGCCGCGGTCGCTGTCGGCGGAGTGGCGGTGGCCGTGTTCGCCGGCCCGGCCGCCGCCGCGGCGCCGGGCAACTGGATTCCGAATGCCCCCGCTGCGGGGCCGGGCAACTGGATTCCGAATGCCCCCGCTGCGGGGCCGGGCAACTGGATCCCGAACGCCCCCGCTGCGGGGCCGGGCAACTGGATCCCGAACGCCGCCGTCGCGGCGCCGGGCAACTGGATCCCGTAACCGCGCCCACGTATGAACCAGGCACCCCGGTCCGTCAGGCACCCCTGGCCGGCCGGGGTGCGTCAGGCGCGCCTGGCCCGTCCCGTCATTCCCGCGCCGCGCGGCGGTGCTCCGAGGGCGAAACGTCGTACGCCGAACGGAACGCGCGTGTGAACTCCGCGGCGCGCGGGAAACCCCAGCGGGCGGCCACCACATGGACGGGTGTGGCCGCGAACGCTGGGTCTGCGAGATCCCGGTGTGCACCTTCCAGGCGCTTGCGGCGTACGTAGGATGCCACCGTCTCGCTCTCGTTCCGGAACAGACGGTGCAGATAGCCGCGGGAAATGTGGTGTTGGGCCGCGACCACGGTCGGGGTCAGCTCCGGGTCGTGGAGGTTCTGCCGGATGAACTCCTTGACGTGCAGTGTGAGCACGCGCGTTCGGGTCTCCGGCGGTTGCTCTGCCTCGGCTTCCACCGCGTGCGCCAGTGTCGCGGCTACCAGGTCGGCCAGTACGGTGGCCAGTCGGGCCGCGTCGGAAGGCCGGTAGGGGCCGGTGTCGGCGGTGAGCTGGGTCAGGAAATGCGACAGGAGCACCCCCGGCCCCACCCGACTGGATAGGTGCCGACCGACGGCCCGGTCGACGGTGCGCCGCTGCAGGGGCAGCAGCACCTTGGGGATCTCGACACCGATGGACGAAATCCAGCCGTGCCCGGTCCAGATCTCGTACGGCCGGGACGAGTCGTTGAGGTGGAAGTCGCCCGCGCGGTAAGCGTTCCCCTGCCTACCCCAGGACACCTTGGCCGCCCCGTCGCGCAGGAGCGAGAGGTGGTAGACCTCGGGGTCGGACTGGCGGATGAGCCTCGGCGTACGCAGAAAGACCAACTGCTCGAAGCGGGCGGGCCATATCGACACCGCGCCCAGACCGATCAGCCGCTGGTGCGCGTGAAAGTCGGCGGCGCGCTCGCTCTCCAACCGCAAAGGCGCGTGCGTACTGTTCATCCGCTCGCGCCAGGCGTCGAACCGGTCCTCGGCCGGCAGATCATCGCTGCGAAACACCGACTCGCGCAGCATGTCTCTCACCCACTCCACCGACGTTCCGTCCCCCGCGCGTCGACGGGGCACTTCATTCGCCGCCGTTGATTTTCGCACAGGCGACCGCGACCGCGGACGGCAGCGGGAGAGCCGAGGTGCGGACTCGGCCCGCGACCCGGCGAACGTCACTCGTGAGGCAGGGTTTTCGCGACCTCCCGCAAGCGGGCCGAGGCGTCTTGGACGGCGGGGTCTCCATGACCGAAGCACGCGACATCCACGTCAAGCTCGGCCAACCGGCGCAACGACCTCGACACCACGGCTCGGTCGAGGTTGAATACGCCGAGCATCACCCGGCCACTATGCTCGGCGGCGATGTCCCCGGTGAAGAGAACGCCATGATGGGGCAGGTACACGGCGATGCTTCCGTCGGTATGTCCCGGCGTGGAAATCACCTGCGCGCCGCCACCGAAGTCGAGCACGTCGCCGTCATCCACCTCACGGTCGACGCGGACCGGCGGCGCGGGCGGCAGGCCGGCCGAAACCTGCGCGTGCAGACCGCGCTCGAAGTC
>DASXOA010000318.1:0-1636 GCA_036494675.1 Rugosimonospora sp. | reverse complement strand
GTGCTGTGCCGCGAGGGGATGATGTTCGCCCTCGACCCGGCTCGCGCCGCGGCCGAGATGCGCCGTGTCCTGCGGCCGGCCGGGCGCGCCGCGGTGGCGGTGTGGGCCTCACGGCGGGACAACCCGTGGCTGGGCGTGCTGCTCGACACCATCACCCAGGTCACCGGCGTCGACGTGCCCCCGCCGGGGATGCCAGGCCCGTTCGCGCTGTCCGACGCCGACGGCCTCCGGCAGCTGTTCGCCAGCGCCGGGTTCACCGGCCTCACCCTCGACCACGTCGCCGCGCCGCTGCGGTCACCGTCGTTCGACGCCTGGTGGACCCGCAACCTCACCCTGGCCGGGCCCGCCGCCGACATCCTGAACAGGCTCGACAACGCGACCCGCTACCGGCTGCGAGACACCGTCCGCGCCGCCGTCGCGCGCTACGAGTCCCATGGGGCCCTCGAACTCCCCGGCCTGGCCATCGTCCTGACCGGGCGGCGGCCATGAGAACCATCATTGTCACCGGCGCCACCGGGACCATAGGGCGCGCCGTCATCAAGATCCTCTCCCAGCACGACGGCGTCGCCATCCGGGCAGCAACACGCCACCCCGAAAAGGTCCGGGCCGGTGTCGGCGCCGAGCAGCTCACACCGGTCGCGTTCGACTGGGACGCGCCGCATGCCGCCGGCGACGTCACCGCCCCCGGCGGCACCATGCTCGTGCTGCCGCCCGCCGCGCATCACCCCCTGCCGGCCACCACCCGGCTGCTCGACAGCGCCATCACTGCCGGCGTCCAGCACGTCGTCTTCCTCTCCACGCTCGGCGCTGACTTCGAACCCGGCTTCGCCTTCGGCCGGTGGGCGCTCGCCGGCGAACAAGCGGTAGCCGCAGCCGGGCTGCCCTACACCGTGCTGCGGCCCAACTCGTACATGACCAACTTCCTGACCATGTCACGGCCCGGCCACGACGGTGCGCTCCGGTTGCCGTGGAGTGACGGGACCTGCTCCTTCATCGATCCCCGGGACGTCGCCGCGGCCGCGGCTCACGTGCTGCTCGAACCGCACGGCCATGACGGCGAGACCTACGAGCTGACCGGGCCCGAAGCCCTCAACCTTCACGAGATCGCCGCAGTCCTGCGCGCCACTGCCGGCACCGGTATCCGTGGACACGCCGCTGGCAACGGTCCGCGATGCACTGTCCAACTCAGGCATGCCGCAGCAGATGGTCACCGCGTTCCTGGAACTCCACCGCGTGATGGCCAGCAGCAAACGGGCACCAGTCACCAGCCACCTGCGACAGGTCACCGGACGTCCGCCCCGTTCCTTCGCCGGCTTCGCCGCTGAGCACGCCGCGGACTGGTGACAACCACAGCTCACGGCACCAAGGAAACCACCGCCAGATGAATCCGGCAGCCTGACATGTTCTGAGCCGGACCGGTAAGCTCGCGGTCGGCGCGGCGAGGTCGCGTCGTGGCATGACGAACAGAGGACTTGAACTGATGGCAACAGGAACCGTGAAGTGGTTCAACGCCGACAAGGGCTTTGGTTTCATCGCCCCCGATGACGGGACGGCGGACGTGTTCGTCCACTTCTCCGCGATCGCGAGCTCCGGCTACAGGTCGCTGGATGAGAACCAGAAGGTCGAGTTCGACACG
>DASXOA010000317.1:0-6707 GCA_036494675.1 Rugosimonospora sp. | reverse complement strand
ACGATGAGCGGACGCGGATCGCGCCCCGCCGGTGCACGCGTCACCGGCCCGCGCTGGACCGTCGGCGACGTGGGCGACCAGCGGGGGCGGGTCGCCGTGGTCACCGGAGCCAACACCGGCATCGGGTACGAGACGGCGAAGGTTCTCGCCGCGCGCGGGGCGACCGTGGTGCTCGCCTGCCGGGACGCCGGCCGGGCCGCCGCCGCGGCCAGCCGGATCGCCGATGCCGTACCCGGCGTCACGGTGGACTCACTGCGACTCGACCTCGCCTCGCTCGCGTCGGTACGGGAGGCCGCCGAGCAGTTCCGGTCGCGGTACCCGAGGCTGGATCTGCTGATCAACAACGCCGGCCTGATGATGCCGCCGTTCGGTCAGACCGAGGACGGCTTCGAACTCCAGATCGGCACCAACCATCTCGGCCACTTCGCGCTGACCGGACTGGTACTCGACCGGCTGCTCGCCACCCCGGGTTCCCGGATCGTGACGGTCAGCAGTTCGGCCCACCGCCGGGGTGGTCTCGACGTCGACGACCTGCACTTCGAGCGCCGCCGGTACCGGCGCCCCGCCGCCTACAGCCAGTCCAAGCTGGCGAACCTGATGTTCACGCACGAGTTGCAACGGCGCCTCGCCGAGGCCGGCGCCCACCCGATCGCGGTGGCGCTGGAGCCCGGCGTCGTGCCGACCGAACTCCCGCGCCACACCACCCTCCCGTTGCGGCTGGCCGCGTCCGTGCTGACGCGGCTGGCCGGGCAGCGGGACGCGGCAACGGGTGCGCTCGCCACGCTGCGCGCCGCCACCGACGAGCGGGTGCGCGGCGGCGAATACTACGGCCCGGACGGGTGGTTCCGGGCATCCGGGTACCCGGTGCCGGTCGACCCGAGCGAGCGGTCCTGTGACATCGAGGCGCAGCGCCGGTTGTGGGCGGAGTCGGAGCGACTGACCGGCGTCACCTTCCGCATCACCGCGCCGGCCTGACTGTGCCGGCCCGAGTTCCGCGGCTTGACCGTGCCGCCCCAGGTTGGCCGCGCCGCGCCGGTTCGGGCGATACTGGCGGCCATGTCAGTCGTCCTGCGCCCGGCGGTCGTCGAAGACGCCGCCGGTCTGGCCCGGTTGTGGATCGACAGCGGCAGGTTCTTCGCCGGCCTCGACCCGGACACCGCTCAGGAGCCGGATCCCGACGGGCTCGTCGAGTGGTTCGCCGACCTGTACCGGAGGATCGTCGCCGATCCCACCGTGCTCTCTCTGGTCGCGGACGTGGACGGCGACATCGCCGGTGAGCTGACCGCGCGGCTGCACGAGCCGCACCCGCAGGCCGCCCGGCAGGTGCAGAGCGACTTCCGGCGTCGCCGGGTGCACATCGACGCGCTCAGCGTGGCAGAGCCGCACCGGCGGTCGGGGGTCGGTACCGCGTTGATGGCGGCGGCCGAGCGGTGGGCGGTCGAGCAGGGCGCCGAGGTGATCACCTTGGAGAGCAACGCTCACAATCCGACCTCGATGCCGTTCTACGAGCACCGCATGGGCTACACCCCGCACGAGGTCGTGTTCCGCAAGGCGCTGCGCGCGGACGGGTAGCCGGCACGCTGGCACATCGACGCGAGGCCGCCGTTCGCGAACGAGTAGACCCGCGCCGGTACACCCGGCGCGGGGGAACTCGCGTCAGCCGCGGGCCGCGAACGCCCGCCGGTAGATGTCGTCGATGATCTCGTTCTTCGCTTCCGTGTACGCGCGGATGTCGTCGAGGCCGCCGGCGAGCCCGCGCTTCACCGCGGCGTACCGGTCCCGGTCCTCCGGGTGCGCGCGCAGCCACTCGCGGAACACCTCGTGGCGCACGATCTCCGGGCAGCCCCGCGAGAACACGTGGACGTTGACGTTGGTGTCCGGCCCCTTGAACAGCCGGTGCTCGTGCCAGTTCGGTTCCCGGACGGTCAGCCGGTACCCGGCGGCGACGAGCGGGGGCAGGTAGGCGTCCTCGTCGGCGGAGTCGGGTACGACCAGGTCGATGTCGATGATCGGCTTGGCGGCCAGCCCGGGTACCGACGTCGATCCCACGTGGGTGATCGCGACGACCGAGTCGCCGAGCAGGTCGCGGATGCGCCGCTCCTCCCGGGCGTACAGGTCGGGCCAGGCCGCGTCGTAGTCGACGATCACGATCGGGCCGGGTGGCGGCGGGCCGTCGACGAAGGCCGCGTCCATCTCCTCCTGGGTGCTGACGATCCGATCGACGAGGTTGGGCTCCGTGGTCATGTGCTTCCTCCCGGTGGCAGGCAGCCCAACAGCATAACCCGTACCGTCTCCCGCCTTCCAGGCCGAGCCGGGCCGCGGGATCTCGACGAATCCGAGCCGACGGGGGATCGCTGCGCCGCGCATGTTCGCCACGTCGGTCAGGATCTCGACCCGCTCGGCGCCGATGCGGAACGCCACGGCGGTCAGGGCCGCCGCCGCCCGGGTCGCGATCCCGCGGCCGGTGTGGTGCGGGTGCAGCGCCGTCGGCTCGATGACAGGGATCAGGCCTACTCTTGCTGACTCTCCGCAAGAGATTGCATACATGTTATCGATGTATTGCGAGCATCCGTTCACGGCTGGCAAGATGAGGCAGCGATCGTCCTCGATCGAGCAAGCCACCGCCCGTCCGCGTCTCCACCCCGGTCGGGTCCGTCCAGGCTGCCCGGTCCGCGCCCCGCGGACCGGGCATCCCGTGGAGAGGAGTGCACATGGGAGTCACACGCCGCTCGGTCCTCACCGGCGCGCTGGCGGGGACCACCCTCGCCGCGCTGTCGGCCACCGAGTTCGCCACGACCGCGACGGCCGCGAGTCCGGTCGGCGACGTGGTCGGCAAGATATCGGTGGGCTACCAGGGGTGGTTCGCCTGCACGGGCGACGGTGCCCCGATCAACGGCTGGTGGCACTGGAGCCAGAACTGGTCGCAGCCGCCGTCGCCGAGCAACAACGCGATCAAGGCGTGGCCGGACATGCGGGAGTACGCCAAGGGCTACCAGACCGCGTACGCCAACCTCAACAACGGCCAGCCGGCGACCCTGTTCTCCTCCTACGACCAGCAGACGGTCAACACCCACTTCCTCTGGATGCAGCAGTACGGCTGTGACACGGCGGCCCTGCAACGCTTCAATCCCAACAGTTCCGAGGGGCCGACCCGCGACGCGATGGCCGCCAGGGTCAGGACCGCGGCGGAGACCTACGGGCGCAAGTTCTACATCATGTACGACGCCACCGGCTGGACGAACATGCAGTCGGAGATGAAGGCCGACTGGACCGGCAAGATGTCGGCCCACACCGCATCGGCCGCGTACGCCCGGCAGAACGGGAAGCCGGTCGTGTGCATCTGGGGCTTCGGGTACAACGACGGCAACCATCCGTGGGACGCCGGGACCTGCCTGGACGTCGTCAACTGGTTCAAGGGCCAGGGCTGCTACGTGATCGGGGGAGTACCCAGGGAGTGGCGCACCGGCGTGGGCGGCTCCCGGCCCGGGTTCATCGACACGTACCACGCGTTCAACATGCTGTCCCCGTGGATGGTCGGCGCGATCGGCAACGCCGGCGACTCGGACTCCGTGTACCAGAACATCAACGTGCCCGACCAGGCCGACTGCAACGCCCACGGCATCGACTACCAGCCCTGTGTGCTGCCGGGCGACGTGTCGGGCAGGCAGCGGGCGCACGGCGACTTCATGTGGCGCCAGTTCTACAACATGGTGCGGGTCGGCGCGCAGGGCATCTACATCTCCATGTTCGACGAGTACGGCGAGGGCAACCAGATCGCCAAGACCGCCGAGCACTCCTCGGGCGTGCCGGCGAACTCCGGCCTGTTGGCGCTGGACGAGGACGGCACCACCTGCTCGTCCGACTACTATCTCAGGCTCACCGGTGACGGCGGCCGGATGCTCAAGGGCCAGATCGCGCTGACCGCCACCCGGCCCACCCCGCCGGTGGTCTCCGGCGGCGACACCCAGCCGCCCACGGCACCGTCCAACCTCCACGAGACCGGACACACCGACACCACCGCGTCGCTGGCCTGGAACGCCGCCACCGACAACGTCGGGGTGGTGGGGTACCGGGTGTACTCCGTCGCCGGCTCGACCAGCACCCTCGTGGGTACCACGGCGGCCACCGCGCTCACGGTCGGCGGCCTGGCGCCGGCGACGGCGTACACGTTCGACGTGACGGCGCAGGACGCCGCCGGCAACGCTTCCGGCGCCTCGAACCAGGTGAGCGTGACCACCAACCCGGGCACGACCAACCCGAACCTGGCGCTGCACAAGGCGACCGCGGAGAGCAGCCACACCCAGGTGTACGGCAGCGGCAACGCGGTGGACGGCGACCCCAACACGTACTGGGAGAGCGCCAACAACGCCTTCCCGCAGTGGCTTCAGGTGGATCTGGGCGCGACGGTCGGCGCCAGGCGCGTCGTGCTGAAGGTGCCGCCGCCCTCGGCCTGGGGTACCCGCACGCAGACGCTGTCGGTCTCGGGGAGCGTCGACGGGTCCAGCTTCGCGACGGTGGTCGGCTCGGCCGGGTACACGTTCAACCCGGCGACCGGGAACACGGCCACCATCACGTTCCCGTCCACGGCCAGCGTCCGGTACCTGCGGCTGACCTTCACGGGGAACACGGGCTGGCCGGCCGGCCAGGTGTCCGAGTTCGAGGTGTACTCCGCCTGACGTCCGCGACCCGCCGCGCCCCTCCAAGGCGTGGGGTGCGGCGGCCGCCGGGTGATACGTCTGCGTCTGGACCGATTCCGTGGTTAGCTGGAGATGCCGTAGACGGGACCCGGCTCCCATGGGACAGAGGTGACGGCAGATGGCCAGGGCAGTCCGGTTCGACGAGTACGGCGGTTCCGACGTGCTGTACGTCGACGACGTCGAGGTACCCGCCCCGCGACCGGGCGAGGTGCTCGTCGCCGTCCGGGCGGCCGGCATCAATCCGGGCGAGGCGTCCATCCGCCGCGGCGCGCTGGCCGAGATGTTCCCGACGACGTTTCCCAGCGGGGAGGGCAGCGACCTGGCCGGCGTGGTGGAGCAGATCGGCGACGGTGCCGGTTCGTTCGCGGTCGGCGACGAGGTGCTGGGCTGGACCGACGGGCGGGCCAGCCACGCCGAGCGGGTGAACGTTCCGGTGGACCACCTGATCCGCAAGCCGCCCGTCCTGCCCTGGGAGGTCGCCGGGTCGCTGTACGTCGTCGGAGTCACCGCGTACGCCTCGGTGCGGGCGGTCGGCGCGGGTCCGGGAGACACGGTCGTCGTGTCGTCCGCGGCCGGCGGCGTCGGATCGATCGCGGCGCAGTTGCTGAGGGTCAGGGGCGCGGACGTCATCGGCATCGCGTCGCAGCCCCATCACGACTGGCTGACCTCCGTCGGCGTGATGCCGGTCTCGTACGGCGACGACCTCGTTCGGTGTATCCGCGAGGAGGCGCCGTCCGGCGTGGACGCGTTCATCGACACGTTCGGCAGCCAGTACGTCGAACTCGCGCTCGAACTCGGCGTCGCCCGGGACAGGATCAACACCACCATCGCCTTCGACGCCGCGAAGGCGCACGGCGTCAAGAGTGAGGGCAGTTCGACGGCCGCCAGCCCGGAGGTCCTGGCGGAGATGGCCGAGCTGGTCGCCTCGGGCCGCATCCACGTGCCGATCGCCGCGACCTACCCGCTCGACCAGGTCCGGGCCGCCTACGACGAACTGGAGAAGCGGCACACCCAAGGCAAGATCGTGCTGGTGCCGTAGGGCCGATGCCCGTGAGGCGGCGGACCCACCACCGCCGTCAGTGACAGGGTCCAGAATTGCCGTCAGTGACAGGACCCACCATCGCCATCGCTGGCAGCGGATCTACAATCGCCGTCACTGACATCGGTGAGGCGGAGGTGGCGGGTTGCGGCGGCCGAGTTGGGCACCTCCGGAGGTCGACATCGACCGGCCGGCGTCCTCGCGCATCTACGACTACATGCTCGGCGGCTCGCACAACTTCGCCGCCGACCGGGAGGTCGCCGAGCGCGCCATCGCCGCCATGCCGCAACTGCCGTCGGTACTGCGGGAGAACCGCGCCTTCCTCGGCCGCGCGGTCCGGTACCTCGCCGGCGAGGCCGGTGTGACCCAGTTCCTCGATCTGGGTTCGGGCATCCCGACCGCCGGGAACGTCCACGAGATCGCCGGTGCGATCAACGCGTCGGCCCGCGTCGTGTACGTCGACATCGACCCGATCGCGGTGGCGCACTCCCACGCGATCCTGATCGATCACCCGACCGCGACCGCCGTCCGGGCCGATCTGCGTGAGCCGCTGGAGGTCCTGGCGGATCCGGTGGTCCGCGACCTGCTGGACAGGGAGCGCCCGATCGCGGTCCTCCTGGTGGCCGCGCTGCACTTCGTTCCGGACGATCAGCGGCCGGGCAGGATTCTCGGGCAGTTGCGCGAGGCGCTCGCACCGGGCAGCTACGTGGCCGTCTCGCATGCCAGCGAGGACGGCAGGCCACCGGCCGGCCAGCGGGACGCTCAGGCGGTCTATGCCCGCGCCGACAACGAGGTCATCATGCGCAGCCGGGAGGAGATCGTCGGGTTGCTCGACGGTTGGGAGCCGGTACCGCCGGGCATCGTCCGGGTTCCGTTGTGGCGTCCCGAGCCGGGGCAGGAGTTGAACCCGGGGGCGGACCAGTTCCCGGGTTACGCCGCCATCGCCCGCCGCCCGTGACGGCCGGAGCCGG
>DASXOA010000316.1:0-2614 GCA_036494675.1 Rugosimonospora sp. | reverse complement strand
GGCGGAACACCGGGGCGGCGACCTCAAGCTGCCCTGCCGGGCGCCTAGGATCCGAACCCGTGGCACCTCGACCCCGGTCCGGCGCACCGGCCCGGCACCGCGAACCCGCGCAGCCCAAACTGCCCGCCTCGCTCAGCGTCCCGAGCCAAACAAGGCAGCCAGGCGACACCGGACAGCCAGGCGACACCGGGCAGCCAAGCCACACAGGGCAGCCGGGCGATACCGGGCAGCCGGATCACACGGGACAGCCGCCGGACCTGGAGTCCGAGGCGACGTACCGCGGGGTCGCGTTCCACGACGTCGACCTGTCCGGGCGCTCCGCGGAGTCCGTCGAGTTCGAGCAGTGCCGGTTCCGTGGCGTGGACCTGTCGGGTACCCAGATCGCCTCGGCCAGGTTCACCGACTGCCTCGTGGAGACCAGCGACTGGGCCAACCTGCGATCGGATCATGGCGCACTGGTCCGGGTGCGGTTCGCCGGGGCGCGGATGACCGGGCTCGGGTGGGCGTCCGGAGTGCTACGCGACGTCCTGTTCGAGGAGTGCCGGCTGGACCTGTCCGGCTGGCGGTTCGCCAGCTTCCGGACCGTACGGTTCGACCGGTGCAAGCTGACCGGGGCGGACTTCACCGGCGCCGATCTGACCGGTGCCCGGTTCACCGGTTGTGATCTGTCCGGGGCGCACTTCGACAACGCGCGGATGGAGGGCGCCGCCTTCCGCGACTGCGTACTCACCGGCATCGGCGGGGTGATGAGCTGGCGGGGCGCCGTCGTCCAGGATTCCGATCTTGTGAGCCTGTCGTACGTCCTGGCCGGAGCCCTGGGCATCCAGATCGAGCGCGACGGCGGCTGACGCCAGCCTCCCGGTCGGCGCGACGGAGCCCCGGCCGGGCGCGACGGAGCCCCAGCCGGCGCGTCCGAGCCCCGGAGCAGGCGCGGACGGAGTCTCGGAGCAGGCCCGACGGAGTCCCGGAGCGGCCCGACCTGGGGTGGTACTGCGCGGAGCCGCCCTCCCGGTCACCCGGCGGAGGTACGTTTGGTCGGGGTCGTCGACAGGTTGGCGACCTTGACCCATCGGGATCGGCACCGCCGGTCCCGCCGATATTTGGACTGGTGACGTGCCCCTCGACCAGCTCCTGGAGGGCGTCACAAGCGCCCTCGACGACGCCGCGTCGGTCACCGAGGCATGCGAGCGCGCCGTAGAGGTCTTCGCTGCGCACACCCCGGCGATGATCGCTGTACTGCTGCCCGTCCAGGACCATCTCAGATGCGTCGCCGCGGCCGGTTCCTGGCACGTGTACTCCTCGATCCCGATCGGGACCGGGGTCGCCGGGCGGGTCCACAAGGCCGGCCGGACCGCGGTGGTGACCGACGTGTCCGCCGACGCCGACTATGTCTCGCTCGGCCCCTCGACCGCGGTCGAGATCTGCGCCCCGATTCCCGGGCCCGAGGGACGGACGGCCGGAGCGTTCAACGTCGAGTGGAGCCAGCCCGTCGACATCGACGCGTGGCGGCCGGCGGTCGAGGAGATCGCCAGCCGTATCGGCGCCCGGATCGCGGCGCTGGGTGGCCCGCCGACCGAGTCGGGCAGCGAGATGCTGCTGCGCCACGCACTGGGCTTCGGTACCGCCCCGGACGAGCGCCACCTGCTGCGCCTCTCGCTGGTCGCCGCCCGCGAGGTGTCCGGTCTGTCCACCCCGGCGGTACTGCTGCCGGGTCGGGCCGGCGCCCGGGCCCTGCTGGATGACCGGAACCCGACGCCTCTCGGCAACCGGCTGGGTGCCCTCGGGCCGGAGGTGCTGGGCCAGTTCACGGTACGGGCCCGGAGGCACGGGGCGGCGTACACGCTGGGCGACCCGTCCGAGTTCGGCGATCAAGGGTTCGAGCAGCTCACCTCCATCGGGGTGGGCACGATGATCTCGGTACCGGTCGGGCCGGGCCGGGACGTGGCGGCCGACACGCGTACGGCGGGCGGCGTCCTGCTCGTCGTCGACGAGCGGGCCATCCGCCCCAGTCCGGCGATCCCCAACCTGCTGGAGTTGCTGGCCGCCCACGCCTGGACCAGCATGGACCGGCTGGAGACGCTCCGGCGCCTGTCCGAGAAGGCCAGCTCCGATCCGCTCACCGGGCTGCGTCACTACGGCCCGTTCGGGGAGCGGCTGGCCCGGGCGACTCCCGGCCGTACCGCCCTGCTGGCCATCGACGTCGACCGGTTCAAGCAGCTCAACGACGAGTACGGGCACCAGGCCGGCGACCGGGCGCTGGTGGCTCTCGCCCGTACCCTGGTCGCGACGCTGCGCAGCGGGGACGAGCTGTACCGCATCGGTGGCGACGAGTTCGCGGCGGTCATCGAGGTGAAGCGGCCGGAAGAGGCGCGCCTGATCGCGGAGCGGCTGGCCCAGGCGGCCCGTCGGCAGGGCCGCACAATCAGCGTCGGCGTGGCGCTACAGGCCCCGAAGGAGTCTGCCGCGGACACCCTGCGCCGTGCCGACCTGGCCCTGTACGAGGCGAAACGTACCGGGCGGGACAGCGTACGGGTGGCGTCGACGCGGCCGGCGAGGGGCGTGGCCTGAACCGGCCTGCGCCAACTTCTTGACGCAAGAAACGCGTCTACCCCAA
>DASXOA010000315.1:0-10038 GCA_036494675.1 Rugosimonospora sp. | reverse complement strand
CGGCGAGGTGGTGCACGCCTCGACCTACGGCCAGCGCGACTGCGAGGCCGGCCTGCCGGTCGCCGACGACACGCTGTGGCGCATCTACTCGATGACGAAGCCGCTGACCAGCGTCGCCGCGATGGCGCTCTGGGAGGAGGGGCGCTTCGAACTGACCGACGAGGTGAGCCGCTACATTCCGGCCTTCGCCGGCGTTCGCGTCTACGACAAGGGCACGGCGCTACAGCCGTTCACCGTGCCGGCGGTCGAGCCGATCCGCATCTGGCACCTGCTGACCCACACCTCCGGCCTCACGTACGGGTTCATGCAGACCTCGGTCGTCGACGCGCTGTACCGCCGGTCCGGCTTCGACCTGCCCCCACCGGACGGGTTGGACCTCGCCGCCCTGTGCGACGGCTGGGCCGGGCTGCCGCTGCTGTTCCAGCCCGGCAGCGCCTGGGGCTACTCGGTCGCCACCGACGTGCTGGGCCGGGTCATCGAGGTGGTCACCGGCCAGTCGCTGGACGCCGTCATCGACCAGCGGATCCTGCGACCGCTGGGGATGACCGACACCCGGTGGTGGGTCGAACCGGCGGAGGCCGGCCGGCTGGCCGCCCTGTACGCGCCGCGGCCCGATACCGGCGCGGCGATCCGGTACGACGCGCTCGGACAGCACGCGTTGCAGGCGCCGTCCGCGTTCGCCGGCGGCTCGGGCCTCGTGTCGACCGCCGCCGACTACCACCGGTTCACCCAGATGCTGCTGCGGGGCGGCGAACTGGACGGGCAGCGGATCCTCGGCACCCGGACCCTGCGCTACATGACCCGCAACCACCTGCCCGGCGGGCGCGACCTCGCCGCGCTGAGCACCGGCGGGTTCGCCGAGACCACCCTGAACGGGATCGGCTTCGGGCTCGGCTTCGCGGTGGTCGGCGACCCGGTGCCGGCCAAGACGCTGACCAGCCCGGGGGAGTACTACTGGGGCGGCCTCGCGAGCACCGCGTTCTGGGTCGATCCGGCCGAGGAACTGACCGCGATGTTCTTCACCCAACTCGTGCCGTCGAGCACCCACCCGCTGCGCCCGCAACTGCATCAGCTCGTGTACTCCGCCCTGGTGGATTGAGCGACGGCGGGGTCGCCCGCGCCCGGATAAATGGTACAAAGGGGGCGTAGGGGGCCGTATCAGTGACGACCCGTAGGTTGCCGAGCATTCTCCGCGCGGGTGACTCGGCTAGCTGTCTTCTGAGCGGCCGGGTGCCGGCGCGGCCTCCTCCGGGGCGTCTTCGCCCCCGGCGCCTTCGCCCCGGGCATCTTCGCCCCGGACGCCGGGCGTCTCGCGCGGCATCGCCTGCGCCGGCACGGGGCGCCGGGCGGCACCGCCGCCGATCACCTCGCCCGCGTCCCTCGGCATCCGCAGCGCCGCGGTCATCCCGGCGAAGATGAGCGCCGCGACGAGCCCCAGCGCCACCCGGTACGGGGTGACGTCGCCCGGCCGCACGCCGGGCACCGCCTGACCGAGCCGCAGGCACAGCGCCCCGACCGCGACGCCGAGGCCGGTGGCCAACTGTTGCAGGGTCGAGGACAGGGTGTTGGCGTGGCTCATCCGGGCGGCCTCGACGTCGGCGAACGCGATGGTGTTGTACGCGGTGAACCCCAGCGAGCGGAACACGCCGCTGGCGAACAGCACGATGAGCATGGCCGGGAACGGCCAGCCGGGCCCCAACAGGGCGCAGCCCACGATGGTGAGTGTCGCGGCCAGTCCGGAGGCCACCAGGATCGGCCGGAACCCGAACCGGCGCAGCAGCGGCGTCGTGAACGGCTTGATGGCGATGTTGCCGAAGAACACGAACACGACGGCCAGGCCCGAGTGGATCGGCGTCCAGCCGAAGCCGTCCTGGAACATCAGCGGCAGCAGGAACGGCACGGCGTTGATGGCGATGCGGAACAGCGACCCGCTGGCGTGCGCCAGGCGGAACGTGGTGACCCGGAACACGGACAGGTCCAGCAGCGGGGAGCGGGTACGCAGCAGGTGCCACACGGCCAGCGCCCCGGAGACCAGCGCGACGGCGCCCAGGACGGCGACCTGCGCGACCGGGATGCGCTGGTTGCTCAGCACCGCCGCCCCGTAGACGACGCACGCCAGGCACAGTGCGCTGAGCACGAAGCCGGCCCCGTCCAGGCGGGTGCTCACCCGGCCGCGGATGTCCGGCACCACCCGCAGCGCGAAGCCCAGCGCCACGGCGCCCAGCGGCACGTTGACCAGGAAGATCCAGTGCCAGGACAGGTACGTCGTGAGCAGCCCGCCCAGCGCCGGCGCCACGACCGGTGCCGCCAACGCCGGCCAGGTGAGGTACGCGATGGCCCGGATGAGGTGGCTCTTGTCCGTCGAGCGCAGCACCACCAGCCGTCCGACCGGTACCATCATCGCCCCGCCCACCCCCTGCACGACCCGCATCACCGCCAGCATCGGCAGGTCGACGGCCGCCGCGCACAGCGCCGAGGAGACGGTGAACACCACGATCGCCGCGGTGAACACGGCGCGGGCGCCCCACCGGTCGGCGAGCCAGCCGGACAGCGGGATGAAGACGGCCAGCGTCAGCAGGTACGCGGTCATGGCCACGCCGATGTCCGCCGACGCCACGCCGAACGAGCGGGCCATGCTCGGCGCGGCGGTCGCGATGATGGTGCCGTCCAGCATCTCCATGAAGAAGGCGCCGGCGACGAGAAGGGCCAGTGAGCGGGGGACCGCCCCGGTGGGTGTGGCGGTCGCGTCGGTGGTGGTCACGGTTCGTCCGGTTCAGGCCGCGAGGTCGAGCGTGACCCTGAGCTGGCCGGAGTCCGCGGCGGCGTCGAAGGCGTCAGCCATGGCCGCGCGGGGGTTCCGCACCGTCTGCTCCTTGTAGTACAGGTCGTGGAAGGGCAGCCCCGTGGTGTCCGCATTCTTGCCCATCGTCCGGAACAGCACCACCGTCCCACCCAGCGCGGCGAGTCGCACCGCCTGGGCGAACGTGGCCGCGGTCCCGGTGGCCTCGATCGCGAAATCCACACCCCGCCCGTCGGTCAGATCCGTGCATGCCTGATCGGCGTGCGCCGGGGAGACTATCACCAGGGTCCGGAGCCGCCGGCCGAGTCGCTGCTTGTGTGCGGAGCGGGTCACACCGCAGACGGTCCGGATCCCCCGGCCCCACCACCGCGGCGACCTCGTCCCGGAACCTCCCGAACACGTCCACACCGGAATCTTGCCGGCGTAGATGCTGACGTCGGTGCCGCAGACGCCGACGTCGACGGCCGCACCCGGGACGAGCCGCAGTACCTGCCGTCCTTCGCCGCCTCCGAAGCGTTGGGGGCACTCATCTTCTTCCACCAGAGCGCGGATACCTGTGTCAGCGCACGCATCTCCCGGGTCATGCCGCTCACCGGTGAGATCGAAGGAGCGGGCTCCACGATCCATCGCTTCGTGTAGATTAATCGACGCGACGGCACCGGGAGCACGCGCGGACCGGCAGGGTTGCCGACGAAATGTTGACGCAACACGGCATAGTATAAAGTGCAACGCTGCGATTCTCCCGCGGCCGGGGCGCCCGGCCGTCCGACCCGATCGGTGATCTGACCATGACGAGTCTCGGCGCTGACGCCAGCGGCGTACGGCTGATCCCCGGCGTGCGCCTCACGGCACACCAGATGGTCCGCGAATCCTTGCGACGGGCCATCCTCGACGGCAGCCTCCCGGCCGGCTCCAGACTGGTGCAGGCCGACATCGCGGCGGACCTGAACGTGAGTACGACGCCCGTGCGCGAGGCCCTGCGGGACCTGTCCATGGAAGGGCTGATCAAGCTTGACGCGCATCGGGGCGCGGTCGTGCACGGTGCGGACCTCGCTCAGGTCAAGGAGATCTACCTGTTGCGCCGGTTGCTGGAGCCGGAGGCGGTTCGGATCGCCGCGCGGTCGATGACGGACGAGACGCTGGCCAAACTCGAGGCGCTGCAGGAGCAGATGGACGCCGAGAATGACACCGCGCGGTGGGTGGAGCTGAACCGCCAGTTCCACCGCGAGTTGGTTTCCGCATCCAGGATGCCGCGACTGGTCGAAATCCTGCACCAGTTGGAGGACAACGCGACGGTCTACGTCAACCTGGCGTTCCGTGCGACCGACGGCGGATTCTTCACCCCGGGCAACCACGACCATCACGAGCTGATCGACGCCTGCCGCCGGCGCGACGGCAAGCGTGCCGCCAAAATCATCGTCGAACATCTGGCCAGCACTCTCGCGGTCGTCGAGGGCAGCTACAAGCAACGCGACCAGACCGAGCGCTAGTCCCGCCTTTCGTGCCCCGACCCCGGCCCTCGGCCGGGGTTGTTGTGATTTCCCCGCTGTGCGCCGGCGCTGAGCGGCGAGCCGCTGGGCTACCCGGTGGAGTGAGGGTGCGGACCGGGGCCCACGGGTGTGCCCAGCCAGATCCCGAGCGCGTGGCGCAGTGACGAGAGGATGCCGGCCTCGTCGCCGCCGGCCCTGCCGGTCTCCTCGGCGCCAGCGCTGGCGGGTGCTTCGCCGGTGACGGCGCTGCCGGTTGCCTCGCCGGTGCCAGTACTGCCGGTTCCCTCGCCGGCGACGGCGATCCAGGCGACGTGTCCGTCCGGGCGGATCAGCATCGCGGACACGTCCGGGCACTGCGCGCATCGCGCGGTGTGGACCGTGAGCCGCGATCCCCAGTCCGCCGCCTCGGCGCGCAGCCGCGGCCGGTCCGCGAGGTCGAGGAGCACCGGCCGGCCGGGGGACAGCAGCCGGGCCACGGTGGTGGTCGCGGCGTTGCCGGTGGCGGTGGCCGTGACGGCGGTGGCTTTGGGGACGGTGGCTTTGGTGCTGGCCGTCAGGTGCAGGTCCGGCGCCATGCGGCCGAGCCAGGGATGGGTACTGCCGCCGTCGAGGGTGGGCATCGGGTAGCGGGTACCGACGCCGGTGACCCGTTCGGCGAGGTACGTGGCGGCGGCCGGTACGTCGGCGACGTCGGCGAGCAGTTCGCGTACCGGTTCCCATTGCTCGTCCCGCCGGCCGAGCAGCGTCTGCGCCCGCGTGTCGCGCAGCAGCCGCGCGCCGGCCGCGTGCCGTTCGGAGTGGTAACTGTCCAGCAGCGTGGCGGGTGCCCAGCCGCGCACCGCGGCGGCGAGTTTCCAGCCGAGATTCATCGCGTCGTCGATGGCCACGTTGACGCCGATCGCGCCGGCCGGCGGGTGGATGTGTGCCGCGTCGCCGGCGAGCAGGACCCGCCCGGCGACGTACCGTTCGGCCTGGCGGGCGGCGTCGCCGAAGCGGGTCAGCCAGCGCGGCCCGGTCAGTTCGACGTGGCGGCCCAGCGCCCGGTCCACGGCGGCCTGGAGGTAAGGCAGGGTCACCGGGGAGTCGCGGTCGGCCGGCGGTTCGGGCTCGCCGGTGATGATCCGGACGTAGCCCGGCCGGGGGATGACGAAGACCGAACCGTGCTCCGTCGTCGTGGGGCCGAAGGGCAGGGCGGCCGGGTCGGCCAGAACGACGTCGCCGAGCAGCGAGTACCGGCTGGCCGCCGTGCCCGGGAAGGCGATGCCGGCGAGCTTGCGCACGGTGCTGCGTCCCCCGTCACAGCCGGCGAGGTAACCGGCGCGCAGCCGGCCCGCTCCGGGCCCGTCGACGACGGCGGTGACCCCGCCGGCATCCTGGTGCAGGCCGGTGAGCCGGCGGCCCCGTAGCACCGGTACGCCCAGTTCGCCGGCGCGCTCCTCCAGCAGTTCCTCGACCCGGGTCTGCGCGATGCCGAGCACGTACGGGTGGCTACTGTCCATAGTGGACAAGTCCAGCGGTCGGTTCAGGCCGGCGAACATGATGGCGGGTACGGTCGGGCCGGCGGCCAGGAACCGGTCGGCGATTCCCCGGCGGTCGAGCAGGTCGAGGCTGCGGGCGTTGAGGTTGAAGCCCCGGCAGAATCCCGGAGGTTGCGGATGTTGCTCGATGACCGTGGCCCGCACCCCGGCGAGTCCCAACTCGCAGGCCAGCATCAGCCCGGCGGGCCCCGCGCCGACGATGAGGACCTCCGTGTCCAGGTCGCGATCCGTCGCGCCGCCGCCCGTCGCGCCGCCGCCGCTCATGCCGCGTCCGGCCACGCCAGCACTCCGGCGTCGATGTCAGCGATGATCTGCTCCACCCAGGCCAGTTCGGCCTCGGTCATCCGCAGCGCGTACTCGACCTCCAGCATGAACAACCGCGGCGCCCGACCGGCGTCGACGACCTCGCGCCAGGCGGCGCGGGCCTGGTCCGCCCGGGCGATCAGGTGCCCGGCCCGTTCGGTCAGCGCGTCCCGCGCGGGTTGCCGGCCCAGCGCACCGAGGTAGCTGATCGCCGAGATGAACTTCGGGTACTCCTTCGCCGGCACCCGGATCAGTTCGTCGAGCCAGGCGACGAACTGCCGGCGGCCCTCGGCCGTGTGCGCGTAGACGGTGCGCTGCGGCCGGCCGCCGACCTGGGTCGTTTCCCGTGCCGAGATCCAGTCCGCGCGCTCCAGGGACCGGACGACGTCGTACAGCGAACCGGTCGTGACCTTGAACGCGCGGTCCAGTTCGCGCTCGCGCAGGGTGGCCGCCATCGCGTGCGGATGCATGGGCTGTTCCAGCAGCAGGCCGAGCACCGCTAGCGCCAGCGGGTTGGCCGGGCGTTTCGAGTCCATCGACATCACCAATACTCGGATCCAATTGGTCGGATCCGAGTATCGACCCGTGCCGCCGGCCTGTCAACGTCGCGCCGCCGCCTTCTCCGTCGTCGCGGATGCCGTTGCGACCAGCCGTCGTTTCGGTCCACGGCGACGTTTCGGTCCACGGCGAAACGATGCTGACCTAGGTTCGGCGGCATGGTCCGACACCTGACGATGCCCCGGTCCGCCGATTCCGGCGAGACGCCGCCACAGACCGACGACCGCGACCCGGCCCTGATACTGCCGGCCGCCGTCGAGGAGGTCCTCACCGTCGCCGAAACCTGGCTGGGCTGGGACGGGCGGCCCGTGCACCGCGACGGGAACGTGTGGACGCCGCACAAGGCGCTGCGCAGGGTCGCCGACCATCTGCTCGACCACCTGGCGGAGATGGAGTGCCGGCTCGCCGGCCAGCCGGCGATCCCCGACCGGTGGCACGGACGGAAGGCCACCACGGACGCGGACTTCGCCCGGTTCAGCGAGATCGACCTCGACGAGGCCACCAGCCGGCTCACCCGGCTCGCGGCGTGCTACCGGGCGCGGCTGACCGGGCTGGACTCCGCCCGGATCGACGAGCGCCCGGCGGACGGTGCGTGGACACTGCGGGAGATCGTGCATCACGTGGCCAACGTGACCTACTACGCCCGGATGGTCGGCGACCTTGCCCGGCCGGACTGACCATTCGGCCGCGCGGAGGCTCTGCCGGACTGACCATGTGGCCGGTGCGGTCGTGGCACGGCGGCGGGCACCGCAGCCCGGACTCAGTGGGAGCGGACGACCAGGAAGACGACCAGCGCGGCCACGACGAGCGCGGCGGCGACCGCCGCCGCCGCGATCTTCGCCGCGCTGTACGGTCGCTGCCCGATCACCTCGGCGGTGCGCGCGTTCACGACCACCTGGTAGGTCCGCCCCGCGTGCAGGTAGCACACCAGCCACGCAGGCAGCAGTAGCAGCTTGAACGTGATGTCCGAGAAGTTGGTGCTGACCGAGTCGACCCGCTGCTCGTCGCCGCCGATGTCGCTCCGGCAGTCGTCCCGGATCACCTGCTCCGTGCTCGCCTTCGCCGTCGCCAACCCGTCGTCCGGCTCGACGTCGTAGCGCAGCGCGTCGTAGCCGGCCAGGTACTCGGACTGGAACGCGACCGCGTGCTCCAGCGGCCACGGCGTCAACCGCTCCAGCGGCAGGTCGTTCAGTCGTCGGGTGGCGGGGACGAGCAGGTCGTCGAAGTCCCGCCGTACCTGGCCGCTGGTCCGGTGCCACCGGGTCCTGCGTACCTGCTCGGTGCGCGTCTGGGTCTGCCCGTTGACCGTCACGGTCCTCGTCACGGTCGCCCAGTAGTGCTCGCCGCGCTGGCCGGTGTAATCCGATTCGGTATGCGCGTCGTAGGTCCAGTGCGGCAGGTAGGTGCCTTTGAGCGATTCGGCCTCGGAGACCTTCTTCAGGCTCGACGGCGCGAACCAGCGCGACGACACCCAGTCGCGCAGGGCGGTCCGGACCGCGTCACGGTCGACCCCGAACGGCAGGATGCCCTCGGGCACGATCTGGTCGCCTGCCGACGGGTCGGCGATGAGCGGTGCGCCACAGAACTGGCAGCGCCCCGAGAGAGCGTCGGTGTCGCTGCTCGCCCCGCATTTCTGGCACGTCAGGACGTGGGCGACGGCGACGGCGCGTGTCTTCGTCGGGAGTGTGGACGTCTCCTCGTACGGGTGCTCGCGGACCTGCCGGCCGATCGGTACGACCTGCTGCTCGTGCGCGCAGTACGGGCAGCGCAGCACGGCGGTGCCGGGCACGAACTCGACCCGGGCGCCGCATCCCTCACACGGATAGGTTTGCGCAGCCCGCGACTGCGACGCGGGGGGATTCTCGGTCACCGGGCGCCCGCGTCAGGCCTGGGCGGGCGGTTCGCCGGGCCCGTCGACGGGCGACCCCCCGGCCGGCGGCAGCGGCGGCGGGACGGTCCTCAGCATCTCGGCCAACTCCGGCACCTGCTGGGCCTGTTCCCACTGCGCCATGCCGGCCTTCCAGACCAGCGTCGTCGGCGTGAGCCGGGACGCCAGCGCGGCCGCGTCGAACGGCCCCTGCCGCTCGGTGCCGACCCCGAGGAACCACTGCGCCTGCGCCGGCAGCGGGGGAGGCGTCGCCGTGCCGCCACCCGCTGCTGCGGCGGTGCCGGTCGCGGTACCCGCCGGTGTGCCCGCGGCGCTGGCGGCCAGGCGCTGCCCGGCGGCCATGGCCAGTCCGAGTCCGAAGCCGGCGCCGGCACCGCCGCCCGGGTTGTTCGCGGCGTCGGAGATGGCGTTCGCGGTCTGGAACTGCGTGTACCGGTCGAGGTTGCCCACGATGCCCATCTGGCTGCGCTTGTCCAGGGCCTCTTCGACCTCCGGCGGCACCGAGATGTTCTCGATGACGAACTTCGGGATCTCGATGCCGACGTCGGCCAGGTCCTCGGTCAGCGTTCCGGCCAGCGTGAGTCCGATCGAGCCCTGATGCGCCGCGAGGTCCAGCAGCGGTACCTGCGCGGTGGCCAGCGCGGTGCCCAACCGGCCCACGATGATCTGCCGCAGGTACTCGTGGACCTCCTCCGTGCGGAATTGCGGGTCGGTGCCGACCAACTCCCTCAGCAGCTTCGAGGCGTCCACGACCCGGGCGGAGAACGCCCCGAACGCGCGCAACCGCACCGCCCCGAACTCGGGGTCCCGGACGATCACCGGGTTCTGCGTGCCCCACTTCATGTCGGTGAACTGGCGGGTGTTGACGAAGTAGACCTCGGCCTTGAACGGCGAGTGGAAGCCGTACTTCCAGCCCTTGAGAGTGGACAGGATCGGCACGTTGCGCGTCTCGATCGTGTACGTGCCCGGAGTGAACGCGTCGGCGATGCTGCCCTCGTTGACGAACACGGCGGTCTGCGATTCCCGCACGACGAGCCTGGCGCCCATCTTGATTTCGTTGTCGTGGCGGGGGAAGCGCCACACGATGGTGTCGCGACTGTCGTCCAGCCACTCGACGATGTCAATGAACTCACCGCGAATCTTGTCCATCAACCCCACCGCGCGCACCTTCCGCCGTTGCCACCAGCGTTGCCGCCAGACATCTGGGCCGACCGTAGCAGCACCCGTCCAGTGCGGCCGATCAGCGACGATGCGCCGACGCGCGGCACGGTGGCGTCGCGATGGGACGGGACATGTGTGTGCGTTCGCACACACCGGACGGGCGCCCCTCGGCGCCGGCGACGAACCGCGTGCCGTTGCCTTCGAGAACCACCAGATAGCAGGTCTCGCCGGCGTCGGCAGCGAGGCGGGTGAGGTACGGGCGGGCGGTGTCGACGAGGTCGGGACCGGCGGCCGGAGGTG
>DASXOA010000314.1:0-3594 GCA_036494675.1 Rugosimonospora sp. | reverse complement strand
TCACCGGATCCGGCTGTGCTAGTCCACAGTGGACTCATCGGAACGGACCGCGCGAACGGGGCCGGGGACGCGACCCGTCCCCGCCGAGGCGCGCCGCCCCACGGCCAGGGCCGCCCCTGACACCGCCCAACCGCCAGGCCGGCCCTAACGCCGGAATGGGCGCACCCCGGCCGCCCCTGCAGATGACGGAACGAGAGGCCTCGGGACCGGCCGCTGAGCAGACCCCGTCGGGCAGAGCCGAGCCGTACGGACGGGTCCACCAGGCCCCGGCAGGCCTCGCGGCCCGCCCGGCGCGCAGGCCACCGGGACCCCGGAGCAAACCCCACCGCCAGCCCCGGGGGGAGGGTCGGCGGCCGCGCCCCGATGAATTGGATCACTCGCCGGAACTACCAGCGCCACATCATTCGGGCCGGAAGAGGTGCATCCCCGGCCATTCCGCCACCGGCTTGGTAAACGTACGAAACACCACGACACGGACCCATACCTGCGACGCGAAAATGGGGTCTTTTCGGCCGGTCCGTCACCCAACTATTGCCTTGGTGGGCGACTGCGCGTGAAGCACCGAGAAAAAAGCCAACTCGAAAGGTGCGTCCCGAGTCACAGACGTAATGTCGGGTAAATGGGGATTGTTCATGAAGGGAATTCGGGAGGAAAACCATGAGCCACATCAGCGGCACCGCCCGCACCGCCCGGGCCGGCGGCGGGATGATCTTTGCCTCGGCGATGCTGATGGTCGCCGGCGTCTTTCAAATCCTGATGGGCATCGTGGCCCTGAGGAACCCCACGTTCTTCCGGGGCACCAGCACCGCGTACACCTATCGGTACAGCATCCATTCCTGGGGCATCGTCCACGTAGTCGTGGGCGGGGTGGTGTTGCTGACCGCCATATCCCTGCTCACCGGCTCGCGCTGGGCGCGTGGGGTGGCCGTGGCCATCGCGGCGCTGGCCGCGATCGAGAACTTCTTCTTCATCCCCTATTATCCGATCTGGACGCTGTTGATCATCGCGATCGACGTGTTCATCATCTGGACGCTGGCGAACACTCCGTCGCAGGAGCGCATGGGCACCGGGTCGCGGATGATGGACGCCGGCGCGATGGCCGGTGGGGATCGCTGGGCCATGACCAACCGGGCCGGGTACAACGCGTCCGACCAGGACGGCCAGCGGGCCAACGACCTGTCGGGGCAGATGCGCGGCAACGCGTCCGGGATGCGCACCGACATGCCCGGCGAGATGCACGGCGACGGTCAACGCGAACAGCAGCCCAGTACCGGGCGCCAGCCCGGCACCTGACCAATCGGCCAGCGGCGCGACAACGGTCACGTCGCTGGCCACACCGGAAGCGGGACGGGATTCGCGGTACGCGACCCGGCCCGCTTCCCGTACCGGGCTTCCTGTGCCGCGCACCGGCATCGGCAGCCCGGTATTTGCTGCCCTTCCGGTGAAGCTATTGAACGGCACCGATGGGGTCCGCTCGTTCCACAATCGATTTCACGAGATTTCATATTGGTTTCGGTGGACGGGAAGGAGGCTCGACCCACGCGCTCCCGATGCGGGAGGTTGGCGCATGGCCGCGCCCGACAGGCGCACCCCGCCGGCCACATGCGAAGGGAGAGTGCGTTGGCACCACCGCTGCGCAGAGCGATCGCATCAGGGAAGGTGTGGTTCGCCGCCGCCGCCGTCGCGGCAGCCACGGCACTATGGCTCGGTACCGCCTCGCCGGCGTCCGCCGCCGGTACCTTCAACGTCCGGGACTACGGCGCGACCGGCAACGGAAGCACCAACGACGCCGCCGCGATCAACAGTGCGGTCACCGCGGCGAACAGCGCCGGGGGCGGAACCGTCGAATTCCCGTCCGGGACGTACAAGATCGGCGCCACGATCCACCTCAAGAGCAACGTGACCATCCAACTCGACTCCGGCTCCACGCTGACCGGCACGTCCAGCGGGTACGACGCGCCGGAGTCCAACTCCAACGATTCCTACCAGGACTTCGGCCACAGCCACTTCCACGACGCCATGTTCTACGGCGACCGGCTGTCCAACGTCGGCTTCACCGGATCCGGCACCATCGACGGCGGCGGCAACTTCATCACCGGCAACCCGTCGTCCGGGCAGGCCGACAAGCTCATCTCGCTGACCCGCTGCACCAACCTCACAATGAACGGCATCACGCTCAAGCGCGGCGGCCACTTCGCCATCCTCATCAACGGCTGCAACGGGGTCTCCTCGGACCACCTGAACATCCAGACCGCCAGCGACCGCGACGGCTGGAACGTCATCAACACGCAGAACGCCACGTTCACGAACATCACCATCGCGGCCAACGACGACGCCCTCGTATTCAAGAGCGACTGGGCGCTGGGGCAGCGGTTCACCCAGGGCAACGTGACGGTGACCAACGCGCACCTGTCGGCGGCGTGCTGCAACGCGCTCATGTTCGGCTCGGAGACGTGCAGCGACTTCTCGCACTACACCTTCTCCCACATCACCATCACCGGCGCCGGGAAGTCCGGCCTCGGCCTGGTATCCATGGACGGCGCGAACATCTCCGACGTCCACTACAGCGACGTCACGATGTCCGGTACGGCGTCTCCCATCATGCTCAAAATCGGTACCCGGAAACGCTGCGGGGACAGCCCCGGCATCGGCAGCATCAGCAACGTCACCTACGACGGAGTCACCGGTACCAGTGCCGGTGCGTACAGCCCGACGATCTGGGGCCAGTCCGGGCACCAGATCAGCGGCATCAGCTTCACCAACGTCAACCTCACCCTGCCCGGCGGCCACGCGGCCATGTCCGACGGCGTACCGAGCGACAACGGCGACTACAACCCGAACAGCATCGGCACCCGCCCCGCGTACGGCTGGTACATCCACCAGGCCAACGGGATCACGTTCACCGACAGTTCGGTCAAGTTCTCCGCCAACGACAACCGGCCGGCCGTCATCGCCAACACGGGAAGCGGAATCTCCTTCGACCACTTCACCGTGCAACGCGGCAGCGGCAGCCCGTACGACCTCGGGTTCCAGTCGGTCACCGGGTACTGCCAGACCAGCGTCGTCAACACCACCGGCGGCGCGCCGCGGATCAGCTCCACCGGCGGCTCCGGCCCGTCCCCGTCCTGTGGCGGCGGTACCGGCGGGGGCCTCGCCATCAGCGGCCTGTCGGTCGCGGACAGCGCCAACGCGGCGGACTGGTCGGTGCAGTCCAACCTCCAGGCCGGCAGCACGATATTCGGCGACCGGACCTTCACTGTGGCCACGGTGCCGGCGGCGCTTGCCGGGGCGCAGTGGATCCGTACGGCCAACGATTCCAAGTCCTCGACCGCCAACCCGCTGGCCAGCTTCAGCATCAACCAGGCCGCCGCGGTGTACGTCGGCGTGGACACCCGGGTGGGCAAGCGGTCCTGGATGGACTCCAGCTGGACCGACACGGGTACCCAGCTCACCGATACCGAGGGCAGCAGCACCCGCCGGTTCGAGCTGTACCAGAAGTCCTTCCCGGCCGGCACGGTCGCGCTCGGGCCGGAGGGCGACACCGCCAACAGCGGCAGCATGTACACCGTCGTGGTGGCATAGCCACCACGCGAC
>DASXOA010000313.1:0-2658 GCA_036494675.1 Rugosimonospora sp. | reverse complement strand
CGGGTACACCCCGACGAGGGAGACCCTGAACGTCGGCATCTGGCAGGCCTCATACGGCGGTGGCACGCCTGAGAACCTGATCATCGCCGCCTCCGCGATGGCCGCGGTCCCGACGATCTTGTTCTTCCTCATCTTCCAGCGCAACATCATGGCCGGCCTCACCTCCGGCGGCATCAGAGGCTGATCTTCCCGTTTAGTCCGTTTAGTCCCGCGCGGCCGCCAACGGCGTCGCTGCCGCATGCCGTTTTCGCAACAGGAGAAAGCAGGTACCCAGTGCACACGCCGTCCGCATCCGCGGCATCCGACCCCCGGTCGTCCAGTTCCGCGTGGCTCACATCCTGGTGGAAGAGTGCCGCGATCTACCAGCTCTACGTGCGCAGCTTCGCGGACGGCGACGGCGACGGCATCGGCGACCTGGCGGGCGCGCGGGCGCACCTGCCGTACCTGGCCGCGCTCGGCGTCGACGCGATCTGGTTCAACCCGTGGTACCCGTCGCCGATGGCCGACGCCGGGTACGACATCTCCGACTACCGGTCGATCGATCCGGTCTTCGGCACGCTCGCCGACGCCGACGCGCTGATCGCGGAGGCGTACGCGCACGGGATCAAGATCATCATTGACGTCGTGCCCAACCACTCCTCCGACCGGCACCCCTGGTTCGTCGCGGCGCTGGCCGCCGGGCCTGGCTCGGCTGAGCGGTCACGGTTCTGGTTCAGGCCGGGCCGCGGTGTCTCCGGTGAGCTGCCGCCGAACAACTGGCAGTCGATCTTCGGCGGGTCCGCCTGGACCCGGGTGACCGAGCCGGACGGCTCTCCCGGCGAGTGGTACCTGCACTTGTTCGCGCCCGAGCAGCCTGACTTCAACTGGGGCAGCGCGGACGTGCGGCGCGACTTCGAGGACGTGCTGCGGTTCTGGTTCTCCCGCGGCGTGGACGGCATCAGGATCGACTCGGCCGCGCTGCTGTGCAAGGACGCCGCGCTGCCTGACGTCTCTGGCCTGGAACCACCAGGCCCGGCCCACCCGTACATGGACCGCGACGACGTGCACGAGATCTACCAGTCCTGGCGGGCCGTCGCTGACGAGTACAGTGCCGGCGAACACGGGGACAGGATGCTGATCGGCGAGGTCTGGCTGCCCGACACGGGCAGGCTCGCACGTTACGTGGGGCCGGGCGAACTGCACACGGTGTTCAACTTCCCGTACCTGAACTGCCCATGGGACGCCGCGTCGCTTCGCCAGGTCATCGACTCTACGCTGGCACTCGCGGACGCCCCGGCGACCTGGGTGCTTTCCAACCACGACGTCGACCGGGTCGTGTCCAGGTACGGCCGTTCCGATACCGCGTTCGACCTGGACCGGCGGCCGTACTTCCACGGGTTCCCCGTCGACCTGGCACTCGGCACGCGCCGGGCCAGAGCGGCGGCGCTGCTCACCATGGCGCTGCCCGGCGCCGTGTACATCTACCAGGGCGAGGAACTGGGCCTGTGGGAGGTCCAGGACATCCCCGACGAACTGCGCCAGGACCCGATCTGGGCGAGAACGCATGGCGCGGACCCTGGCCGGGACGGGAGCCGGGTGCCGTTGCCGTGGTCAGGGACTGAGCCACCGTTCGGCTTCTCTCCCGCCGGAGCCGAGTCGGATCCGTGGCTGCCGCAGCCGAAGGAGTGGCGGGACCTGACCGTGGCGACCGAGTCAGCGAACCCCGACTCCATGCTCCGCCTGTACCGTGCGGCGCTGCGCATCCGCCGGTCCGACCCCGCGTTCGACGAGACCCCGCTGACCTGGCAGCCGTCGGCGGACGGGGTGCTCGCCTTCGACCGTCACGGTGCCGGCGGGCTTGCGGACGGCGGGACTGTACGCTGCGTCGCCAACCTGTCGGCGGCGCCCATCCCGCTGCCGCCGAACGCGGAGGTGCTGCTCGCCAGCGGACCGGTTTACGGCGGGGTGCTGCCGCCCGACACCAGCGTGTGGCTTCGCATCGGCTGAGCCGAGCTGCCATCGTTTATCCGTGTCGCCTCGACGTCATCGCGCGACCGGCCGGATCACCTTGCCGGTCGCCGTGGTCTCAAGCGTCTCGGTGCCGAGGAACCGAGACGGCAGCTTCGACCCGGTCAGCCGCTGTCGGCAAAAGGCCTGCAACGCGGACAGGTCGACGTCGGCCGGCGTCACCGTGGCCCGGATCCGCTGGCCGAGCCGCTCGTCAGGCACGCCGTCGACTAGGCACGAGCGCACCACCGGGAACTCCAGCAAAACGGCCTCGACCTCCTCCGGACTCACCTTCGTGCCTCCGACATTGACGCAGTTGGCTAGCCGCCCAACAATCACCAAGCCGTCTGGCGTCCGGCGAGCTATATCACCGACTACGAAACCGTTGGCGACCGGAGCGACATCGACTCGGTCCGGGTACAGGTACCCGGTCATCGCGGTCGGCGAGTGGACGACGACAAGCCCTGACTGGGGCTCCGATACGTCGGCGAGGGGGCGGAGGTCGACCCGGACCCCCGGGAGCGGCTGGCCGAGCGAGCGCGCGTTCTGCCAGGAGACCGGTGGTCGCACGCAGATCGGGCCGGTCTCGGTGCTGCCGTACACCTCGCCGAGCCGGCCCCCGAGCACCGTCCCGACGAGTTCGGCCGTCCGCGGGTCCAGCGGCATACCCGC
>DASXOA010000312.1:0-2265 GCA_036494675.1 Rugosimonospora sp. | reverse complement strand
GATCAATCTGTACCGGGACGAGGTCATCCCCAGGTTCGCGAGCTGACGGGCGGCCGGGGCGCCGGCTCGCGGCTCGCGGTCCCGGCTCGCGGCTCGCGGCCGCGGCTCGCGGTGAATCGACATTGAGAGCCCAATCGCGGCTATATCGTCGACTTTACGGATCCGGTGGGAAGGGATCGGCCGGATCCCGGATCCCGGATCCCGGATCCCGGCGCAGGCTCACCACAGAAAGCGAGAAACGCACGTGCCCAACCAGTTCGAGTTGGACGTCACGAAGATCAGGGCGGACGCGCGCCGCCAGATGGAGGACGGTCCCGTTACGCCGGCGTACGGCGGCGACCCCGCTCCGGTCATCAACATTCTCAACGAGGTCGTGGCGACCGAGATCGTGTGCTACCTGCGGTACTCGCAGAATGCCATCGCCGCGGCCGGCATCGACCGCGCGCAGGTGGCGGCCGAGTTCGTGGAGCACGCGGCCGAGGAGTTGAAACACGGACTGCGTGCCGCCGAGCGGATCAACCAGCTCGGCGGGGTACCCGACTTCGATCCCGCGACGCTCGCCCAGCGGGCGCACACGGAGTATTCGGCGCCCGAGTCGACCGACCTCACCACGATGCTGCGGGAGAACCTGGTGGCCGAACGCATCGTCATCGCCTCGTACCAGGAGATCGTGCGGTGGATCGGCGACGCCGATCCGACGACGAGGCGGCTGATGGAGGACATCCTGGAGGAAGAGGAGGAGCACGCCGACGACCTCGTGGACCTGCTGGGCATTTGAGGCGGGCCCGTTGCGCCTGCCTCAAACACTGGGCCTGCCTCAAACACTGGGCCTGCCTCAGGTGCTGGGCCTGCCTTAAGTGAAGAGGTCCGGCTGCTCGGCCGCCTGGAAATCCACCGCCGTGTGATCCGGTGCGGGCCGCTCGGCCGCGGGTACGTGCGAGTGCAGCCGGTTGCGCCTGTCGGGGCCCGGTCGGGACGTCACCGGACAGGTCACCAGGTGGATCGGCGGTGGCGGGGGCTCGAACCCGCGGCTGCCCCACCGTACCCAGATGGCTATCCGTCCCGCTGCGGCCTCGGCGAGGAGCTTGTCGACCGTACGCCGCCGGTCCGTGTGATCGATCTCGACCGCTATCGGGGCGCCGGTCGGCCGGGCGCACGCCACATCGAGGTACGAGTGCCGGTGCTCGTACGGCGGCGGCAGCGGCAGGACGCTGCTCGCCCGGCGGTACACCCGCCAGCCCTGGCCCCTCGCCCAGGCCACGACCGAGTCCACCAGCAGAGCGGTCACCTGGTCGGTGCTCTGATCGGCGAAGGTCAGCTCGGCCAACCAGCCGGCCAGCGACCCGGCCACCCGCTCGCCGTCGTGAGCCTCGTCCATGCCCAGACGGTAACCCGGCCCCGGCCGTGCCGGTGACGGCAGCCCGTCGTCTCCGGGCCGCGCCGGGTCATCGTGAGCGGCCGTGCCGGTCATCGTGTGCGGCCGTGCCGGGGGCCTCGGGCTTCTCACCTCCCGGGCACAATGGCCGCCATGAGCGTTGAGGACGGCATCGGCGGGGCGGCCGTGACGCGGTCATGCGGCTGCTGACGTTCAACGCCCTGTTCAAGGGCGACGTGGCGGTGCGGCTGCGGGCACTGGGCGGGATTCTCGACGATTCCGGGTACGACATCGTCTGCCTGCAGGAGGTCATGTACCGGCACCACGCGCGCCTGCTGCGCCGCGTCGCCCGGTCGTACCCGTACCGTGCGCTCGCCGGATCCGTGGTGCTCAAGGGCGGCCTGCTCATCCTGTCGCGCTGGCCGATCGCGCGGTGCCGGTTCGGCAGGTACCCGGTGACGGCGCCAATGAGGCCGGAGCTGTTGATGCGCAAGGGTGCCCAGGTCGCGCTGATCCGGGGCCCGGACGGTGACCTGGCCGTCGTGAACACCCACCTGTCCGCCAACCGCGACGACGACTGGTCGGCGGGCAACCGGTACACCCGGGTCGCGCGCACGGAGCTGAGCCGGCTCACGACCCTGGTGTCCGGGATCGATCCCGCTCTGCCCGTGGCGGCGATGGGGGACTTCAACGTGCCGCGCGGCTCGCCGGTCCTGGCGGATCTCATGGCCGGGACGGGCCTTCGCGACGCCTTGGCGGGCAACACCGAGCCGACCTACCGGCCCACGCCGTCCTTCCCGTCGCCGCCCGCCTTCGACCACGTGTTCGTCCGGTCCGCGCCGGGCGCCGAGCTGGCGGCCCGATCCCGTCTGGTGTTCCGGGACGCGGTC
>DASXOA010000311.1:0-15136 GCA_036494675.1 Rugosimonospora sp. | reverse complement strand
CTCCGGAGGCGGCACAGGCGCTCTCAGGCCGGGGGAAGCGCCGGGTCGGTCACCTGCCGGCCGCGCGTCGGCATGCCCCCTGCCGTGGATGCTCCGCGGCGATGAGCGCACCGGCGGGATCGTGGGCGCGAAGCTTGAGGCCCGAAGCCTTGAGGTCCGAACCTTGAGGCCCGAACCTGAAGGGCCGGGCTTGAGGCCGAACCGGAGGCCCGAACCTGACGGCGGAACGGCGAAGCGCCCGCCGGATATCCGGCGGGCGCTTCGCGTCGTGACTGTTGGCCGGTGCTGACCGGCCGCCGGTCGGCCTCAGGATCGGCCGCCGCTGCCGATCTCCTCGTGGGTCGGAGCCGGCGAGACCGGTGCGTTGCTGGGATTCTCGACGTCGTTCGGCGATTCGACGGCGAAGAAGAATCCCCGGATCGTCGGCAGCAGGGCGCCGACCCGGTTCATCTTCTTCGGCACCACCCAGCCGGCGTAGTCCAGTTCTCCGTGACCGTGCTCGTCGACCGGACCCAGCGGCTGGTGCACCTCGTAGAAGCGGCCCTCCGGCGTACGGCGGATGATGCCGGTCTCCACGCCGTGCGACAGCACCTCGCGGTCGTGCTGCTGAAGTCCGAGCGCCACCCGGTGCGCGATGTAGTACGCCAGCGGCGGGATGATCAGCAGGCCGATCCGGCCGCCCCAGGTCATCGCGTTCAGGCTGATCGCCAGCTTGTCGGCGATCACGTCGTTGCCACCGGAAATCAGCAGTACCAGGTAGAAGCTGACCGCCATGGCGCCGATGCCGGTACGGGCCGGGACGTCCCGTGGCCGCTGCAACAGGTGGTGGACCTTGTTGTCCTTGGTGAACCTGGCCTCGAGGAACGGATAGAACAGCGGCAGCATGGTCAGGATGCCGGGCAGCACGACCGTCGGCCAGAACAGCGGCGGTAGGTCGTAGAAGTGGCCGAACATGTGCCAGCGGAACTCCCAGGCCGGCATCAGACGGGTCGACCCGTCCAGGAACATGACGTACCAGTCGGGCTGGCTCGCCGCCGATACCACCGCCGCCTTGTACGGCCCGAACAGCCAGATCGGGTTGATCTGGAAGATGCCGCCGAGCAGGGCGATCATGGCGAACACGATCATGAAGAACCCGCCGCCCTTGAGGGCGAAACCGGGGAACATGCGTACGCCGACGACGTTGCTGTTGGTTCGCCCGGGGCCCGGCCACTGGGTGTGCTTCTGCTTCACCAGTAGGCCCATGTGCACGGCGATCAGTGCCAGGATCACCCCCGGGACGATCAGGACGTGGACGATGTAGAGCCGGTCCAGGATCACGGTGCCGGGGAACTCACCGCCGAACAGCGAGGTGGTCACCCAGGTGCCGACGATCGGGATGGACAACATGATCGCGCTCGCGATGCGCAGGCCGGTGCCGGACAGTGCGTCGTCCGGCAGCGAGTACCCGGCGAAGCCCTCGACGAAGCCCATCCAGAACAGCAGTACGCCGATGATCCAGTTAAGCTCGCGCGGCTTGCGGAACGCGCCCGTGAAGAACGTGCGCAGCATGTGCATCACGATGGCGGCCATGAACAGCAGCGCCGCCCAATGGTGCATCTGCCGGATGAACAGGCCGCCGCGCACGTCGAACGAGATGTTCAGCGAGGAGCTGTACGCCTCCGACATGTCGATGCCGCGTAGCGGGATGAAGCTCCCGTTGTACTTCGTGTCCTGCATCGAGGGGTCGAAGAACAGGGCCAGGAACGTACCGGTCAGCAGCAGGACGATGAACGAGTAGAGCGCGATCTCGCCGAGCAGGAACGACCAGTGGTCCGGGAACACCTTGTTGAACAGGCGTCGCAGCGGGCTGGCGACCTGGAGCCGGTCGTCGATTTCGGCCCCGGTCCTGCCGGGCAGGTCGGCTAGGTCAAGCTTGCGTCGTTTCATGGCCTCTCCCAGAAACCCGGGCCGACCGGCACCTGGTAGTCGGACGTGGCGATCAGGAACCCGTCGCTGTCAACGCTGATCGGCAGCATGGGCAGCCGGCGAGTAGCCGGTCCGAAGATCGGCCGGGCGTTGTCGAGGATATTGAACTGGGACTGGTGGCACGGGCACAACAGGATGTTCGTCTGCTGCTCGAACAGGCTCGCCGGGCAGCCGGCGTGCGTGCAGATCTTGGAGTACGCGACGAGGTTGCCGTACATGTTGTGGAGGTTGTCCGTCACATGCGGCAGGTTGGCGCGCAGTTCGTCGGCGTCCGTGTCACGCAGGTGGATCAGCAGGGTGGGGGAGTCGGCGTAGTCGTTCGTGTTGCCGCCGGCGATCCCCGGGAAGACGGTCATCTGGCCGCCGACGCTGACGTCTTCGGGGCGGATCGGGGTCAGATCGTCCCGGACCAGGCGGATCGGCTGGCCGTTGTTGGTCAGCTTGTTGTCCCACCCGGTGTGCACCAGGACGTCCGGGTGGTGCGGGTCCTTGATTAGCCCGCCCACGATCGGCGCCACGGCCAGTGCGCCCACCGGGGCGAGCCCCAGCAGGGCCGCCCCCGCGAGCAGCGGACGGCGCTTGACGCCCAACTCGTCGACCATGTTCAGCATGGTCGCCCCGGTGAGCTTGCGCTCCGTCTGGTCGGCGATCTGGTCGTGCCGGTCCTGAACGGAGATCTCGTCGGGCAGCAGTTTCTTGCCCCACGTGATGATCGCCAGGCCGATGCTGAGCAGGGTCAGCCCGAGGGTGATGCCCAGCATCGGGGTGTAGTACTTGTTGATGTTGAAGCCGGACTTGTACTCGTACGGCCACCAGATGTACGAGATCAGGAAGCCCAGCCCCGCCAGTCCGGTGATCATGAAGAGCAGGGCGATGGTCCGCACGACCCGCTTTTCCCGGCTGGTGCCGGGCACCGGGAACTTGGGTGCGTAGTGGACGATCTCCACGCCGTCCCGCCGGGCGCCCTCGCGAACGAGATCGAACCGGGTCAGCTCCCGATCGTCGACGTCGAAGTCGTCGTGCTCAGTAGTCGTGCTCATGACTTACCCGCAATCCACAGCGAAGCGAAGACCAGGGCCACCATTCCGACAAGGAAGATCACGAGCGCCTCGGGTACCGGGCCGAGGTGACCCAGGCCGAAGCCGCCCGGGTCCTGGTCGTCGGTCTGGTGCCTGACGTACGCGATGATGTCCTGCTTCTCCTGCGGCGTGAGCTGGTTGTTGCCGAAGACCGGCATGTTCTCCGGTCCGGTCAGCATGGCCGCGTAGATCTGCCGGTCGGTCGCCTCGGTCAGGCTGGGCGCGTACTTGCCCGAGGACAGCGCGCCGCCGCCCATGCCGAACGCGTGGCACGAGGAGCAGTTGACCCGGAACAGTTCCCCACCCGCGGCGATGTCCCCGTCGGAGTGGAAGTTGGTCCCGTCGGGAAGCTGCGGGCCGCCGCCGAGTGCCTCGATGTAGGCGCCGATGTCCCGGGCCTGATCGTCAGAGAAGATCGGCTTCTTGCGGTCGGCCTCGCTCTGCTGCTGGGTGAGCGGCATCCGGCCCGTGGTGACCTGGAACTCCACCGCGGCCGAGCCGACCCCGACGAGGCTCGGTCCACGGTTGGGCACGCCCTGCCCGTTGCGGCCGTGGCAGGTGATGCAGCTCTGGTTGTAGAGCGTCTCACCCTGCTGCGCCGCGCCCGAGAGGGTCGTCGGGTCCTCGGCCTGCACGTTGGGCGCGAAAGCGGCGTAGAGGCCGCCGACGAGCGCCAGCGCGGCGACCATGCGCGCACCCGCCCAGGCACGGCGACGCAGCCGGCTGCGTGGCGCGCGGGGCGCCCCGAAGCGCGTGAAGACGCCGCGACGGCCCCGGGGCCCATCGCGGCGCGGTGCCCGGCGCTTGTCGGGCTGCTCTGGAGGAGCGGTCTCGCGGCCGCCGGCGGTGCCGAGGGAAGAGGCACCGGGTTCGAGCGGCCGATTGTTGGCGGTCATGGCCTCACCTTGGATGGTCGTGCCGGCTGCGTTGGCAGGTCCCAGCAGTTATGACAACGCGTCGAGTCAAAACGTGACATGACAATGATCATCGGAGCAGGTAGATCATGGCGAACAGGGCCACCCAGACGATGTCGACGAAGTGCCAGTAGTACGACACGACGATCGCCGCGGTGGCCTGTGCCGGGGTGAACCGACCCATGGTGGTGCGGATCATGTAGAAGATGAAGGCGAGCAGACCGCCGGTGACGTGCAGCGCGTGGAACCCGGTGGTCAGGTAGAACACCGAGCCGTACCCGTCAGCGTTGATCTTGATGCCCTCACCGATGAGCATCCGGTACTCGTTCATCTGGCCGAGCAGGAAGACCAGGCCGAGAATGAAGGTCAGCGTGAACCAGCGGCGCAGCTTGAACACGTCGCCGCGCTCCGCCGCGAACACACCCATCTGGCAGGTCACCGACGAGAGGACCAGGGCCAGTGTGAAGGGCGTCGCGTACTTCAGATCGAGGTGCGGAGTGTGCTCCTTCCACATCCCGTAATCCGCCGCGCGGATGGAGAAGTACATCGCGAACAAGGCCGCGAAAAACATGAGTTCGCTGGAGAGCCAGACGATCGTCCCGACACTGACCATGTTGGGCCTGGTCAGGGAATGGATCCGGCTCTTCTCAATCGCTGAGGCCGCAGTCACGCGGTCATTATTGCCCCCGAGCAGGAGCCGCTCGCGTCCGGGTGGCTCTTGAGCGTGTCGTGACAGGCCCCGGGCGCGCGCGGGGGCACGCGGTGCCCCAGCCGGAGGCCGCCGCCGGGGCGCCGTGGCGCCGAGCGGTCGGCCGGGCGCCGCCGCAATCGTAGCGGCGGCTACGATTCAGGCCGTGACGTACACGGTCCTTCTCTACAGCGATGATCCGCAGGTCCGCGACCGGATGCGGCAGGCCATCGGGGTCCGGCCGGCGGCCGACCTGTCGGTGGAGTTCGTCGACGCGTCCAGCTATGTGGAATGCCTCACGCTCATCGACACGTACGAGATCGATCTGGTCGTGCTGGACGGCGAGGCGACCCCGACGGGCGGCATCGGCATCGCCCGACAGCTGCGGGACGAACTCGACGACTGTCCGCCGATCGCGGTGGCCATCGCCCGCGCCGCCGACCGATGGCTCGCGGCGTACGCGCAGGTGGATGCCACGCTCGCGCACCCGCTCGACCCGGTCGCCACCGGCGCGACGGTGGCCGGCCTGCTGCGGGACCGCGCCTCCACCCGGTAACCTCCCCTCTTCGACACCGGAGGCCGACATTCCCACCCAGCCTGGCCGCCCTGCGGTGGCGTCCCCTGCCCCGGATCCGTCGGCCACCACCGGTGGCGAGCACAGCTGGCCACGCCTCATCGGTGCGCTGGTGCGCGGCTCCGAACTGTCCACCGGGGACACCGCGTGGGCGATGGGCGAGATCATGGCGGGGTCGGCGACGCCGGTCCAGATGACCGCGTTCGCGATCGCGTTGCGCGCCAAGGGCGAGACGCCGACCGAGATCGCCGGCCTGGTCGAGGCGATGCTGGCGAGCGCGACCCTGGTCGAACTGCCCGAGGCGGTCCGGGCCGACGCGCTCGACGTGGTCGGCACCGGCGGGGACCGGGCGCACACCGTCAACATCTCCACCATGTCGGCATTGGTGGCGGCCGGCGCCGGGGTCCGGGTCGTCAAGCACGGCAACCGGGCGGCCACCTCCGCCTGCGGCGCCGCCGACCTGCTGGAGTACCTCGGGGTGCCGCTCGACCTGTCCGGTCCGGCGATCGCCCGCTGCGTCGAAGAGGTCGGCATCGGCTTCTGCTTCGCCGCGTCGTTCCACCCCGGCATGCGGCACGCCTCGACCGCCCGCCGGGAGATGGGGACGCCGACCTTCTTCAACTTCCTGGGACCGCTGACGAATCCGGCGCAGCCCCGCGCCGGCCTGGTCGGCTGCGCCGACCCCCGGATGGCGGCGGTGATGGCCGAGATCTTCGCCGCGCGGGGCAACTCGGTGCTGCTGGTACGCGGCGAGGACGGGCTGGACGAGGCGACCACGACGGCGCCGACCAGGGTCTGGGCGATCAGCGACGGGACGGTCTCCGAGACCGTGGTCGACGCGCTCGACCTGGGCATTCCGCGCTCTGTGGAGGGCGATCTGCGCGGTGCCGACGCCCCGTTCAACGCGGACGTCACCCGCAGGCTGCTGGCCGGCGAGACCGGGCCGGTACGCGACGCGGTGCTGTTGAACGCCGGCGCCGCCCTGGCCGCGCATGCCGGCCCGGGCAAGGATCTCATCGGTGCGTGGCGCGCCGGCATCGAGCGGGCCACCGCGGCCATCGACTCCGGTGCGGCGGCCGGCGTGCTGGACCGCTGGGTGTCGCTGGCCCAGCGGCTGCGCTCCGCCGAGTGACGGGAGCCTCACGGCCCGCCTGAACGGGCAGCCCGACCCGAACAGCCGGGCCCGCCCGGTGCCGAGAGCGAAATCGGCCGAGAGCTAAACGGCCGAGGGCCAGTTCGGCCGAGGGTTAGTTCGACAGCCCGGCGGCAAAGGCGGCCACCCGGTCGGCGAGCGGTCCGGCCGCCCGTACCCACGCGAAGTGGTCGAGGTGCGCGTCCGGCGGCGCGGCCAGTACCGGAACGTCCGAGGGGCGCCCCGGTACGGCGTAGTGCTCACGCCGTACCGGCGCCTCGGCCAGCTTGCCGACCAGGTGGTCCACCGTCGGCGCGGGGGTGAACTGGTCATTGTCGACGCTGATCGCCAGCACCGGCGTGCGCATCGAGCGCAGCGCCGCCTCGGGGTCGATCCCACCCAGCCTCGGATACCGGCCGTGCCGGGCGGTGTACCCCCAGTCGCGGATCACGCCGCGTGCCTGCCGGCCGCCGAACCCCCAGCCCGGCCACACCCGCATCACCGCGCTGGCCGCCGCGATCGTCTGCGTGTACGGCAGGACCATGGCGCCGCGCCGACCCGGGTACGCCCGGAAGAACGGCATCCCGACCGCGATCAGCACCAGCCCGTCGACCGCGGGCTCGTCCGCCGTCGCGAGGTGCAGCAACGCGGCCTGCCCGCCGAGCGAGTGTCCGAGTAGCACCGTGGTGCGGTCCGCCAGCCTCGCGCTCAGCGCCTCCTGTACCGCCTCGACGTCGCCGACCAGCTCCGCCAGCCCGTACCGGGAGCCGCGGGAGGCGCGCGGCGTGCTGCTGCCGGTACCCCGCAGATCCGCGACGATCACGGCGAGCCCGGCCGCGGCCAGCAGCTCCGCGAACGGTCGGTAGTACCGGGCCGGGACACCCATCGCCGGCCAGATCACCACGGCGGGCGCCAGCGAATCCTCGGCCAGCGAATCCTCGGCCAGCGGATCGTCCGGAGCCGAGTAGACGTGCAATCCGATGTGGTCGGTGCCCCGATCCACGTGTTCCTGCCGATATCCGGCGACAGGGACGTCGGTATTGTCGATCACGCCACGAGGGTACTTGCCAGTAGCCAGCGGCCCGGTAACGTGCCGAACGTGAAGCCAGCTGACATTGCCCGCGCCCTCATCCCCGGACTGCCCTCGTTGCGCCCCGACGGCCGCCAGGCGGTCGTCGCGGTGCGTCGCGCGGATCTCGACGCCGACGACTACACCAGCCAACTGTGGCTTGTCGACACCGACGGGGCGGGTCAACCCCGCCAGCTGACCCACGGCTGGCGTGACGGCGACCCCCGCTGGTCCCCGGACGGGGCGTGGATCGCGTTCACCCGCTCGGAGCGGGCCGCCGACGGCACCACCGGCAAGCCGCAGATCTGGGTGCTGCCGACCGCCGGCGGCGAGCCGCACCGGCTGACCGACCATCCGCTGGGCGCGTCGGGACCGGTGTGGAGCCCCGACTCGATCCGGCTGGCCTACTCCGCCCGGGTGCCGGAAGGCGGCCGGTACGGCTCGGAGGAGGGCGTCGGGCCGGAGAAGGAGGCACCCCGCCGGATCACCCGGCTGATGTACCGCGTCGACAACCTCGGGTTCCTCGACGCCCGGCCGGAACACATCTGGGTGGTCGACCTGGCCGGCGAGTCCCGCCAGATCACCGAGGGCGACGCCGACCACGGCGGCGTGGCCTGGAGCCCGGCCGGAGACCTGCTCGCGTTCGCCGCGGCGCGGCACGACAACGCGGGCAACGACCTGCGTTCGGACGTCTGGGTCTGCGCGCCGGACGGCTCCGGGCCGCGGGCGCTCACGGCCGGCGGCCTCTCCGTCCACCAGCCGCAGTTCAGCCCGGACGGCGCTCTGGTCTGCTTCGTGGCCGGCGAGACCGGCGAGGACGAGCGTCACGGGGTCGCCAGGAACGATTCCCTGTGGGCGGTGCCGGTGGCCGGTGGCGAACCGGTGCGCCTGACCGACGAGGAGCGCTACCAACTGATGCGGGAAGGCCGGATCGTCACCACGGCCGACGGCGTGCTCTTTCCCAACGAGCACCGGGGCGCCGGCCAGTTGCTGCAGGTCCCGTACGACGGGGGTACCCCGCGGGTACTGCTGGACGGGCCGCGGCAGGTCCACGGGGTGGATCAGGCGGGCGGCACGCTCGTCGCCGTGATCGCCGACCAGGACAGCTGGGGCGAGCTGGTGACCGGCTCCGGCACGGTGCTGACCAACTTCAGCGAGGACTTCCGGTCCACCGCGGCCGTCCTGCCCCAGACCGAGGTCGAGACGCTGGCTCCCGACGGGTACCCGGTGCACGGCTGGATGGTCCGGCCGGACGGGCCCGGTCCGCACCCGGTACTGCTGATGATCCATGGTGGCCCGTTCACCCAGTACGGTTGGGGGCTGTTCGACGAGGCGCAGGTGTACGCGGGCGCCGGGTACGCGGTCGTGATGGGCAACCCGCGCGGCTCCTCCGGATACGGTCAGGCGCACGGCCGGGCGATCATCGGCAACGTCGGTGAGGCATCGTCGGTGGACCTGCTGGCGTTGCTGGACGCGGCCCTGGCCTCCGACCCGTCGCTGGACGCGCAACGCGTGGGCGTACTGGGCGGCTCGCACGGCGGGTTCATGACGACCTGGATGTCCGCGCACCACGGCGACCGGTTCAAGGCGGCCATCTCCGAGCGGGCGGTCAACGCGATCGACAGCTTCACCGGTTCGTCCGACATCGGTTGGGCGTTCGCCGACGACCTCTACGGTCCGGACCCGCAGCGGCAGCGGGCGCAGAGCCCGTTGACCTACGCCGACCGGATCCAGATCCCGGTGCTGATCATCCACTCCGAGAACGACTGGCGCTGCCCGGTCGAGCAGGGGCAGCGGCTGTACGTGGCGCTGCGCCGCCGCGGGGTGCCCACGGAGTTGCTGCTGTTCCCCGGCGAGGGGCACGAGATGTCGCGCTCCGGCCTGCCCTCGCACCGGGTCGCGCGGTTCGAGGCGATCCTGGACTGGTGGTCGCGGAACCTGTGACGTGCCGGCCGAGCCTGCCGGTCGGTGGTCAGCGCCGGATGGTGGTGATCACCGGCTCGGTGGGCCGGCGAGAGTCCCGCGTCCGGGACCGAGGCGAGATCGGCCAGCGCGCGGACGGCGGTCATGGGCGTCGGCGGTCGGCGGTCGGCGGCGACGAGGTCCGGGGCCAAGGAGTCCGGCCGGACTGTTAATCGGCGTCGTTGAAGCCGATCGCGAACGCCTCTTCGAGGTCGTGCCGCGAGTATGCCTGGAACGCGATGTGCGTATCGGTATTGATCACACCGGCGGTCTTCGAGATGCCGCCCGCGATCACCTCGGCGATCTGGTCGAACTCGCGCACCCGCACGATGGCGATCAGGTCGACGCCCCCGGCGACGGAGTAGACCTCGCTGACGCCGGGCAGGTTGGCCAGGGTGTCGGCCACCTCGGGGATCGAGTCGGTGGCGCAGTCGATGAGGACGATCGCGGTGATCACTCGGGGGCTCCTTCGTCGGGTGCTGCGGTTACCGTACCGTCCCGGCCGTACCGGATGGCGCTGGTGAGGCGCTCGTCGGGGCCGACGTACCCGCCGGGCCAGACCACCGCGCGCTCGACCCGCCCGCGAACCACCGCCCCGGCGCCGATGACCGCGTCGCACACGTCGCCGGTGACGTCGGCGTCCGGCGCGACGATGCGGCCGCCCGGGCCGGCGGCGTCCAGGTTCGCGGCGAGATAGTCGCCGGGGGTACCGGTGTCCACGTACCGGCCGGCATAGGGCACCACGGTCAGCTCGCCCGCCGCCTCCGCGCCGCGCCACAGCCGCCGTACCAGCTCGCCGGGCTCCGCGTCCAGGTCCCGTACCCGGTGCCACGGCAGCAACGAGTACCCGGCGAACCGGTACCCGCCGAACTCGTACGGCGGGCCGGGCGTCCCCAGCAGCCGGACGCCGGTACCGTCCCAGCCGGCCAGCAGCGCGGCGAGGTCACCGCCGGTCAGGTAGGCGTCGGCGTTTCCGGCCAGCACGCCCCGGCCGTCGATCCAGTCCCGCAGCGCGCCCACCCCGCCGGCGGTGCCCAGCGGCTGCGGCCCGGACTCGACCGACAGGTGCGCCCGGTCGCCGACCGCCGCGATCACCTGGTCCGCCAGGTGCCAGGCGTTGACCGCGACCCGGGTGGGGCCGGCGATGCCCAGCTCCGTGAGCCGCGCGAACGCCCGTTCGAGCAGCGGCACGTTGCCGACCGGGCACAGCGCCTTGGGCACCGCCTCGGTCAACGGCCGCAGCCGGCGCCCCTCACCGGCGGCGAGCACCACCGCGCAGATCTCAGTCGCCACGGTGCCCCTCACCGGCGGCGAGCACCACCGGGCAGATCTCAGTCGCCACGGCGTACCTCGGGATAGCCCGCGTACGGGCCGATCCCGTAGTGGCCGAGCAGGCGGGCGGTCGGCGGGGTCAGCGGCGGCAGCGCGTCGATGCGGTGCCAGGCCGCCTCGTAGACCTCGGCCCCGTCCACCGCGAACGCGACGCCGCCCGGCACCCTGGCCTCGAAGACCATGTCCACCCACCGGCCGTTCGGGTGCACCAGCGCGTTGGGCGACAGCGGCAGCAGGTCGTCGGCGGAGACCCGGATCCCGGACTCCTCGAACAGCTCCCGGGCCGCCCCGACGGCCGGTTGCTCACCGCGCTTGAGCAGGCCGGCCGGCAGCGACCAGCCGTACCCGGGTGGCTGGCGCAGCAGTACCAGGCGGTCGGGAGCGTCCCGGTCGGCGTCGCGGACCAGCACCACCCCGCCGACGATGTACTTGTGGCTGGCCAGCCGCACCAGCCGCCGCCGCCACCGGCTGGGCAGACGGTAGAAGGTGCTGTAGAAGACTCCCCGCACGCGTGCCACCTGTCGACTGGTCATGACCGCCAAGGCTAGTGGCCCGTCCGTGGATCGCTCGGGGCGGTCAGCCGGTCGGATTACCGTGGCGACTGATCGACCGCCGCGATCATCCGCTCGACCGCGTCATCGGCGGACAGGCGGTGATCGGCGATCGCCACCAGCAGCGCCTCCAGGTCGGGGTAGCCCAGCTCGTCGACGAGCGCGAGCAGCGGGGCATCGTCCACCAGGCCCCGATCGCACTTGCGCAGGGCGAGCCCGATCGAGGTCCGACCCAGCTTGACCTTGTGCGCGATCGTCGACGGCTCGCCGCCGTCGGCGAACCACCGGTCGATCTGGAGCCGGGCCAGCGGGGTCTTGACGAAGTCCAGCCATTCCCTCGACGGGCCGGATGCCAGCGCTCCCTGGCTGATGACCTCCACCACGTCGCCGTCGACCAGCGGCGAGGACAGCGGGATCAGCCGGCCGCCGCGGCGCGCGCCGACACAGCCGTGGCCGAGCTCGGTGTTCAGGCTGTACGCGAGGTCCACCGGGGTGCTTCCGGCGGGCAACTGGATGCGCCGGCCGTCGGTGGTGAACACCAGGATCTGGGCCTCGGTGAGGTCGCAGCGCAGCGCGTCCAGGAAACGTTCCGCGTCGTCGGCGACCACTTCCCAGTCCAGGACCCGCCGCAGCCAGTCCGGCGACTCGGCCCGGCCCCGGTTGGCCGGTCCGGTGCCGCCGGGGGAGTACCGGAAGGAGGCGACGATGCCGTACTCCGCCTCCCGGTGCATCCGCTCGGTGCGGATCAGCACCTCCAGCGGCTGGTTGTCCGGGCCCAGCACCGTGGTGTGCAGCGATCGGTAGTGGTTGTTCTTCGGCGAGGCGATGAAGTCCTTGAAGCGGCCCGGAACCGGGCGCCACGTCGCGTGGACCGTGCCGAGCGCCGCATAGCAGTCGGTCTGCGATCCGTCGACCACGACCACGATGCGGGGCAGCTCGATCGGGATGTGCCGGCCGGAGGCCTCGGCGTCCTTCCAGATCGAGTAGTAGTGCCGGGGCCGGGCCGAGATGGCCGTCGTGATCTTCGCGCGGGTCAGCGCCGGGTGGATGGTGCCGATCACCTTGTTCAGGTACGGCAGCCACTGCGGACGGTTGCGCACGTGCTCATCGATCGTGGCGTACGACTCGGGGTCGAGGTTCCACAGGACCGTGTCCTCAAGCTCGCGTTTGAGCGCCTGGATGCCCAGCCGGTCGCACAGCGGAACCAGCACCTCACGGGTGGCGCCGGCGATCCGGACCCGGGAGGCCGGCGAGCGCGCGCTGAGCGTGCGCATGTTGTGCAGCCGGTCGGCCAGCTTGATGACCAGGACCCGCACGTCCTGCCCGGCCAGCACGAGCATCTTGCGGATGGTCTCCACTTCGGCGGTCTCGCCGAAGTAGACCTTGTCGAACTTGGTCACGCCGTCGACCAGCAGGGAGACCTCGGGCCCGAAGTCCGCGCGCAGTTGCGGCAGCGTGTAACTGGTGTCCTCGACGGTGTCGTGCAGCAGCGCGGCGACCAGCGTGGTGGTGTCCATGCCCAGACCGGCCAGGATCTGGGCGACGGCCAGCGGATGGGTGATGTAGGGCTGGCCGCTCTTGCGCATCTGGCCGCGGTGCATCCGTTCGGCGATGGCGTAGCTGCGCCGCACCACCCCGACGTCGGCGTGTGGATGGATCTGCCGGTGGGCACGCAGCAGCATGACGACGGGGTCGTCAGACTGGGTCTGCCAGGGGAGCATCGAGCGGAGCCGGCCGGCGAACCAACCCTCCGACGCGGCCGGTTCGCGCTGGGTCGGCGCCCCGCTCGCGGCCGGTGGGCCGTTCACGATGGGGGCGCCGGCAGGCGTGGGTGGACCGGCAGTGAGGTCCACTACTCACCTCCTCGCCGGATCCGGTCGTGGTGTTGTGCCTCTACCCTAATAAGTGAATCGATGACCGATCGGTCACATGATGTTGCACGTACGGATGAGTCGTTGCGCGTTCTACCCTTGTCAGCAGGTCACGGAAGCGTCCGGCACCGGTGGCCGGAAGTGCCCAGCCCTCCGACATCTCCACGAGCCGGGCGTCCGGCTTCTCCAGCCAGGCGAGCACCCGCTCGGACTCCTCGGCGGTCGCACACGGGGTCGGACCAGGCCCCGGCCGGACGGTCTCGGCGCTGGCCAGCAGCGCGTCGATGGTCGGTTGCGGGTGAACCCGGGGCGCCGAGGTACCGGCGGCGACCAGTCGGCCGTGGCGGACAACGGCCAGCTCCCAACCGCCCCCGGCGGCCGGCCGGGCAGCGACCAGCTCGGCGATCACAGTAAGTGAGTGTAGACGCTGCATCCGGATCGTCGCGCGCAGCAGCGCGCCGAGTCGCCCCCGCAAAACCCCGGCATCCTCGTAGCGCTGGTCGGCGGCGAACGCGTCGATGCGGGCCATCAGCGCCGCCACCAGCGGTCCGAGGTCGCCGCCGGTGGCCGTCCGGAACGGCTGAGCCGCGACGGCGTCGTAAGTCTCGACCGAGATCTGGTGCTCGCACGGCGCGGGGCAGCGGCCCAGCTCGGCCAGCGCACATGCCGCTCTCGGGGTGCGGACGGACAGCTTGTGCGTGCACTGGCGCAGCGGCAGGGCGTCGTAGACGGCCGCGGCGGCCAGTTCGGCCGTCTTCGTCGAGGCGAACGGGCCGAGATAGCTGCCGGCGTCCCCGGTCAACTGCCGGACCACGGACAGCCGGGGGTACGCCTCGGCGGTCAGCTTCAGCCAGTGCACCCGCTCCGGAAACTTCGACCGGCGATTGTACGGCGGCTTGTGCGCACCGATCAGGCGCAGCTCACGGACCTCGGCCTCCAGCGAGTGCGCGCACTCGATGGCCTCCACCCGGCTCGCCGCGGCCAGCATCTCGGTGATCCTGGCCCGCTTCTCGGCGGCGGTGAAATAGGACTTCACCCGGGTGGCGATCGAGCGGCTGGTGCCGACGTAGAGCGGCCGGTCGTCGGGTGCCCGGAACACGTACACCCCCGACGTGTCGGGCAGGCCCTCGCCCAGGTGCCGCTTGCTGCGCTGCACCGGGCTGACCGCGCGGGCGAACTCGATCGCCTCGCCGAGGGTGAACACCTTGTGCCCGCCGAGCCGGGCGAACAGCCCGTGCAGCACGTCCACGGTGGCCCGGGCATCGTCCAGCGCCCGGTGGTTGGGCACCCGGGTGCGGAAATAGGCGGCCAGGGTGCCCAGCTTGCGGTTGGGCACCTCGTCCTTGGTCAGCGCCCGGCGGGCCAGCGCGGCGGTGTCCAGCACCTTGGGATGCGGCCACGGGTAGCCGAACCGGGCGCAGGCGGCCTTGAGGAAGCCGATGTCGTAGGGGGCGTTGTGGGCCACCCAGACCGCGCCGCGGGCAAACTCGAGGAACGCCGGGAGGGCCTCGGTCAGCCGGGGCGCGGGGGCGAGCATCGCGGTGGTGATCCCGGTCAGCACGGTGACGTAGGGCGGGATCGGCTGGTCCGGGTTGACCAGGGTGCCGAATTCGCCCAGTTCCTCGCCGCCCAGCGTCTTCACCGCGCCGATCTCGGTGATGCCGCAGCCTTCCGGCGAGCCGCCGGTGGTCTCCAGGTCGACGACCACGAACGTGGTGGCTCGCAGGGAGCGCGCCTCCGGGTCGTCAAGGAGCTGGTCGATGGTCTGCTGGACGAAGATCGACGGCACGGCCGGACTGTACGGGGCAGGTACGACACTTCTGACGGGCGCCGTACGGGCTAACGATGCGACAATTGGCAAATGCCAGCGCAGGTGCCCAACGGCGAGTCCCAGCCAACGGGGCAGCCTGCGTCCGGTACGCCCCGGTCCGGGCCGGTCGAGCCCGTGACCCCGGGGGCCGCGATGTCCGAATCTTCGCCCGCCGAGCCCACCGGG
>DASXOA010000310.1:0-11363 GCA_036494675.1 Rugosimonospora sp. | reverse complement strand
GTTCCACCGGTACGTCTGCTGGCACGACAACAGACTCGACTGGTAGCACGGCTCCCCGGAATCGTCGCTGACGACCGGCACCGTCCAGTTCGAGTTCGTCGGCGTCGCCACCGACCGCCGCTGATCCTGCCCGTACCCCAGGTAGTACTGGGTACCGTCCAGAGTGGACACCGTCCAGTACTCACCGTCGTTGTCACCGTTCGGGCCACCGGTGTGATGGTCGATCCGGTACGACTGGTCGTCCGCCATCCGGTACGAACCATCCGCCGCCTTGATCATCTGACTGGTGTGGCCCCCGATGGAGATGTCGTAGACCGCGGCCGACGGGCTCCCCGAGTACGGCGACGACCAGCACAGGTCACCCCAGTCCGAGTGCCCGTCGTCCGAACACGGCTTGTACTCCCGCTCGATGTAGGGCACGTTGATGTCCCAACCCTGCCCGACCCAGGATGCCTGGCTGTTGTGCTTCGACGTGCGCCCGTCGACCGACCCCGAGTCGTAGCTCAACGACAGATCCGGCGCGTCCCCGTACGGCGGGTTCGGCAGGTCGATCGGGTACGAGTAGTCGAAGCTTCCCGAGGACTGGCCGGCAGTCCACTTCTGCGCGACGCTCAGGTCGGTGGCCCGGAAGTCACCGGTCTGGCCTGACGTCCCGGAGTCCAGCGCGACCATCGTGCCGCCACCGGTGGCGTCCACGGTCGCCGACACTGTCCGCGTCGTGGCGTTGTCGTCCGTCTCCACCGGGGTCCCGTCCGCACACGCCGCCGCCGTTGGCGCCGAAGCACACGAAGCCGGCAGCGTCACCAGGCGCAGCCGCTCCGCGTAGTCGCCCCCGTACGCCTGAGCGAACGACGAGTAGTCGACCGTCACCCGTACCGGGCCGGCGGCCTGCTGCCCATCCGCCCGGCTCAGTACCAGCGCCATCGCCGTACCCGCACCCAGCTTCGCCGTCGTCGCGTGGTCCAGGCTCCGCGCCGTCACCTTCGCCGGCGCCGGGGCAGCCTTGGCGGGAGCCGCGCCGCCGGACGCCGCCGGACCCTTATCCGAAGCCGCACCGCCGGAAGCCGCACTGCCGGGGGCCGCGACCGTCACCGGCAGGCCACCCAGCTTCGCCGGGCTCTTCGCGCCGGCCGCCGGCACCACCACTGTCACCGTCTGAGCCGCCGGGTACGACGGCGTCGCCAGCGGCGCCGCCGGCTTGTCCGGATCGGCCTTCACCGCCACCTTCGGGGCACCCCGCCCCGGCACCGACGAACTCACCGTCCCCGGCGGCACCGCCGGGGCATGCTTGCGCGCGGCCTGCGCCGCGGCGACATCGGGGGTTGTCACCAACACCCCGGCCAGCAGCGACAGGCTGACGGCCATCAGGAACGGCAGGGTTCTGAACCCTCGCCATCGCAGGACGCGTGGACAGCGTTGAGTCATCGGTACTCCCGGGGAAGAGTCGCTATGGTGGGTGGCTTGCCGCGGTACGGGTCATGACGGTTATCGATGGGTGCGCGCGTAGCATCCGCGCGGATCCTTGCCATCGGCCTTGCCAGCCGCCTTGCCGTCGTTCGGCCCCGGGTCACGTCACCGGGTCATGTCACCGGAAGGTTGGCATCGCGGGCGGTTGTGCCGTAGATCACTCGCCCACACGACATAGCGCCCCACCCGGGTAGCCGTCTGATCCTATGACGCCCCCAGGGAGGTGCGGTGAACGGCGAGGACCAACGGAAGTTCCGCGAGTTCGTGGCGGCTCGTACGCCGGCGCTCATGCGTACCGCCTACCTGCTGGCCGGCAACCAGCACGACGCCGAGGACCTGTTGCAGACGGCGCTGACCCGCACCGCCACCCGGATCAGCTTCATCCGCCACACCGACCCCGAGGCGTACGTCCGCCGGGTCATGTACCACGAACAGATCAGCTGGTGGCGCCGGCTCATCCGGCGCCGCGAGTCGCCGACGCACCCGTTGCCGGACACTCCCGCGGCCGATCCGAGCACTGGCACCGATCTGCGGGTCGCGGTCGGAGAGGCGTTGCGGCAACTCACACCCCGGCAGCGCGCGGTCCTGGTGCTGCGCTACTTCGAGGATCTTCCCGAGCGGGAGGTGGCCGGGTTGCTCAACTGCTCGGTCGGGACCGTACGCAGCCAGACAGCCCGGGCGATGGCCAGGTTCCGCGCGGTCGCGCCCGAACTGGGGGCCACGGCCAGGCAGGCGTCGAGGTGAGGCGATGAACGAGGAAGCACTGCGCGCAGTCCTGCGCGACATAGCCGAGGAGGCAGTACCCGTGGACTTCACGGACAAGGCAATGAGCCGCGGCAACCGGCGACGGGCGATCCTGATCGGCACGGGAGCGGCGGCCGTGGTGGCGCTGGCGCTGGGTGTGACGCCGTTGGCGCTGGCCGGCATCAACCCGTCGCACGGTCCCGTTGCGCCGGCCGGCCCGGGAACGGCGTCCACCGGCCCCGGCCCGAGCAGCAGCACCCGTCCGGCTCCGGGGCAGAGCCAGTACGGCGGCGACCCGGGGAGTAGTTACCCCCCGGCTCCGGGGCAGAGCCAGTACGCCGGCGACCCGGGGAGTAGTTACCCCCCGGCTCCAAGGCAGAGCCAGTACGGCGGTGGCCCCGGCAGCAGTTACCCCCCGGCTCCGGGGCAGAGCCAGAAGGCACCCTGACCGGGCACGTCGCCTGGTCCCCGGCTGTCCGGCCGGGGACCAGGGCTCCGGCGTTCAGGGGCTCGGCCGAACGCCATCCGCAAATCTCCGCGGGCCCCGGCTCTGACCGTGGCCGCGCACGTCATTTCTTGGCGAACAGTTCGATCTCGGTGATGGCGACCGAGTCGCTCGACGCCTTGTAGAGCGACCCGACGTGCAGCTCGATGCTGGTGACGTTGCCACCGGTCTTCAGCGTCACCTGCTGCGCGTCGGGCGTGTCGTCGAGGGCGATGTCCTGGGTCTTGCCCGTCGAGTACACCAGGTGCAGGTCGTGCGGCCGGTTCGCACCCTGAAAGTTGCCGCTGATCCCGCTGCGGATCAGCGCTCGCGACACGTTGACCGGGTGGTCGAAGCGCAGCGTCACGACCGCCTTGTCGCCGTCGGCCGCCGCCCAGAAGGTGTTGGTGAACCCGTCGCTGAGCGCGGCCGGCGGATGGCCGGACAGCGAACTCTGACCGGTCACCTCGAACGGATGAATCGGCGTGTACTGCGGGTGGATCACCGACATCGCCCGTGCCTTCGTGTCCACGGCCCGGTCGTTGACCCAGCCGCGCAGCGGCGCGAACGACGCGTACGCGATGCCACCGACCAGGAGCGCGATCGCGACCACCCGCCGGATCAGCGGCATCGCCCGGGCCAGCAGGGAACGCTTCGGGCGCCGGGCCGTGCCGGCGGCCGCCTCGGCCGCGGTCAACTGCCGGCGCGGGCGACGCCGGAAGATCCTTCGCCACCACGGGATGTGCACCGTCTCGGCGGCGACCAGCGAGGCCCCGCACCGGCTGCAGAACCGGCGGTTGGGCGGGTTGCCCTCGCCGCAGTCGCCGCAGATCAGGTCGCCGGGTTGCAGGGTGCGGGTCGGCGCGGACCGGTTCACCGCCTTGCGTGGCGCCCGCACCTCCTGGGGCTGTACCGCCTCCGGCTGGACCGGGGCGGCGCGCTGTGCCGGGGGGAGGCCGGCGACGAGCGCGGCCCCGTCCGCGAGCCCGGTGCCGGCCGGCCGGGTCGAGGTCGTGCCGGAAGGCGGCCGGGGCAACGCGGCGCTGGGTGACACGGCGCTGGGTGACGAAGCGCCGAGTGACGCGGTGCCCGGTGACGCGGGGAACGCGGGCGGTGGCGGGCCGGGTGGGGGACCGGGCGGTGGCGGCGGCACCCCCGGCGGCGTCGGCCGGGTCATGGTCGCCGCGGCGGACGGTGCACCGGGCGGCGAGGGTGGCGGCCCAGCGGGCGGCGGCCCGGCGGGCGGTCGCGGCGGTGACGGGGGCGAGCCAGAGGGCCCCACCGGCTCACCGGGCCCGGCAGAAGCCGGTGGGGCCGGCGATCGCGATGGTCCCGTAGGTGGCGGTGGTGGTGGCCCGGACGGAGCGCCCGACTGTACTGGCGTGCCGGGCGCGGCACTCGGCGGTGATGGCGGCCCGGGCGGGGCGCTCGACTGTGCTGGCGTGCCGGGCGGGGCGCTCGGCGGCGCGCTCGGAGGAGGCGGCGGTGAGCCCGGCGGTCGCGGCGGCCCCGTGGGTGGCGGCGGCGGTGAGCCGGGCGGTCGCGGCGGCCCCGTGGGTGGCGGTGGTGGCGGACCGGGCCGTGCCCCCGGCGGCGGTGCGGCCCCGGGTCGCGCACCGGGCGGCCCGGGTGGGCCGGTCGGCGGCGCCATGCCCGGGGGACCGGTCGGCCGCGACGCACCCGAACCGGACCGTTCCACCTGCTCCCGCTCCCCGACGTCCAGGTACAGCAGCGACTGCACCCGCGAGAACAGGCTGCGCCGGGGAGCCGGCTCGGGCTCCGGCTCCGGCTCGGCCGCCGGCGCCGGGGCCGGCCCCACCCGCTCCCCGGTCCATTCCAGGAACCCGCCGCAGGAGCCGCAGAAGGCGTCCTCGTCGCCGTTGCGGTAGCCGCAGGTCTTACAGACGATCATCGACTCAGCACCTCCACGCTGTGCGCGACGTGGGCCGGTTTCGCCGCCGCCACCGCCGCTTCGACCGCCGACCGCAACGCCGATCGGGACTCCTCGCTCGCCGTCTCGATCACCACCCGTACCCGCAGCCACGGCGCCGACTCGCCCGGCGGGGTGGCGTCCGGCGTGGCCGACCAGGCCGTACCGCCGCTGTCGAGCACCTCGACCTCGCCGCCGGTCAGCAACTCGACCACGTCCCGCAGGCCGGCCGGGGTACCGCGACCGCGGTGCAGGGCGGCCGCGCGCGCCACCGCCGCCCGGCGCAGCGCGAGCGGCGTGGTTTCGTCGACGATCGCGCCCACCCAGCCGGCCAGCCAGGCCAGGAAGTCCTCCGGAGCCAGGTGCGGGTCGAGGTACGCGTCGAGACAGTCCAGCGTCGCCAGCACCGGTGCCCACACGTCATCCAGGCCCGCCGTGAACCGCAGCACGAACGGGTCGTCCTCCTGGTACACCGCCGGCAGGAACTCGGCGATCCGGTACGGGCTTGGCAGCCCGGGAACCAGTCCCCGACTCATCGCGCCTCCACCCGGATCTGGTGCTGGAACGAGAACACGAGCCCGGCGGCGGGCAGTTCCAGCCGGGCGGTCGGGGTGCCGCGCTCCCCGGTCACCGGGTTGGCGCCGAAGATGCGTACGTCCTCGACGACCTCCACGCCGCGCACGTTCTGCAGCGCGGCGAACACCTCGCCGGCGTGCACCGCACGCCCGAACGGCCAGCCGGTGCCGTCCGGGCCCCCGGTCAGCGGGTTGAGGTAGGCGTACAGCACGTCCAGGGCGTCGGACTGGATGCGGTTCACGCTGGTACGCGGCCGGGCGACGAGCCGGCCCACCACGGTCACCCCGAGGTACCGCGGCGGCTCCACCACGACCCGGGTACCGATCAGCCGCAACTGGTCCAGCCGCTCGCCGATGCGCCGCAGGGTGTCCTCCGACGGCACCAGGTTGCCCAGCACCAGCCGGCCGTCCGCGTTCGGCCCGTTCGGGACCACGAGCACCCGCACCGCGCCGGGCTCCACGCCGTCCTCGCCGGCCGTCAGGCAGCGGATCCGGCACACCTCGGGTGCCGCCTCGCGGGCGATGATCTCGTAGTCCTCCGCCGTCACCGCCCGGCTGCGGGTACGCAGCAGCAGCGGAGCCCGGGTCTTGGCCTGCTCGATGGTCTCGCCGTCGGTGCCGCCCATCGCCCGGCGCAGGTTGCGCACCCCGGCGATGAACGGGATGGACGACTTGAGGGTGCGGATCGCGCCCGAGGCGACGTTGCCCCGGGAGCCGCCGCCGACGCAGTACCGGTGCGCGCGGATCACCGTATCGGCGGCGGGTACCGCGCCGTAGTGGCGCACGGTGCCGTCGGCCAGCCGTACCGCCGGCCCGAACGCCACCGTGCCCGTGGTGCTGTCGATCATGTAGTGCCGGTCGTCGGCGAGGCTGTCGGCGAACGTGTCCACCAGCGACCAGTCCTGCCACCCGTCGTCGGAGCTGACCTGGATCTCCGGCGGTACCCCGGCGGCCAGCACCGGTGTGCGGGACAGCGCGAACCGGGCTCCGGCCACGCCCTCCGCGGTGCCCAGCGCCTCATCGGAGATGATCTCGGCGTGGATCGCCGGTGCCGTGCCGCCGATGGTGCACGCGGTCAGCCCCTCGACGACCGGGGAGGAGCTGTACACCGGTTGGTCGGGCTCGGGCTCGGTGATCCGGGCCCGCAGCCAGCCGGCGCGTACCCCGTCGACCAGCGACGCGGCGTGCCCGGCCGGCAGGTGTACCACGATGTCGCCGGCCTTGTTGAGCCCGCCGGTGGAGTCCGAACTCGTCTCGCAGGCGCCCCAGTCCTCCCCGGTCCACGCCTCCCAGACCAGCGGCGGCCAGTCCGGGTCCACTCCCACACCGTCGATGCGGCCACGGAAGTCCAGCCGCACCGCACAGCGCGGTACCGGATCCGACAGCCCGAGGTACAGCGCGTCACCGGGCACCGGGCGGGCCTGGAAGGCCGGGAACGAACTGCCCAGTCGCAGCTTCTCGGTGTGGTCCTCGGCCGTCGAGGTGCCCTCGGCCGGCCGGGTGCGCAGGTGCTGCAGGAAGCACGGCACGATCGCCAGGTCCTCGGTGGTGGAGAAGACCACCGACTCGGCAGTCTCGGTGCGCTCGGTACCCGCCGCCGTGCCCGCGGCGACGGTCAACTCGACGTTGACCGGCGCCGACAGCCAGAACGTCACCGGCACCGCGGCCGGTACCGGCGGTAGCAACCGCAGTCCGATGAGGTCGAGGAACTTCAGGTACAGCCGGTCGGGTACCCGGTTGAGCCGGAACAGCAACTGGTCGGTCAGGTACGCGAACGTCTCGATGAGCGTGATCCCGGGGTCCGAGACGTTGTGGTCGCTCCACTCTGGACAGCGGCGCATCACCATCCGCTTGGCGTCATCGACCAGATCCTGGAAGCGGCGATCATCAAGATCGGGTGCTGGCAGCGCCATCAGTAGTCGCTCTCGTCGTCGGGGATCGTGTAGAAGGGGAAGACGAGGTTGCGCCGGTCGTTGGTGTCCTTGGTGCGGTACCGGATGTCGATGTAGAGCAGCCGGGTGTCGGCCGGATCCGGTGCCACCTCGACCCGCTCCACGTCGACCCGCGGCTCCCAGCGCAGCAGGGCGCGGCGCACCTCGTCGGCGAGTTCGGCGACGGTGTCCGGGGTGCCGGCGCGGAACACGAAGTCGCGCAGGCGGGAGCCGAACTCCGGGCGCATCGGCCGCTCACCCGGGTACGTGGCGAGGATCAGCCGCATGGCCTGGACCAGTTCGGTGTGGCCACGGACCATCGCGATGCCGCCGGTGGCGCTGACCCCGGTGGGGAAGCCCCAGCCGGTACCGATGAAGCTCTCTGTCATCGCGCACCCCGTCAATTCAGCTTGATCTGGGTACCCTGCACCTCGACGGTGCCCTGGCTGCTGATCTTCACGGACTGCATCGCGGTCAGCTCCAGGTTCGCCCCGCCGTCGATCTTCACCGAGCCGCCCGCCCCGGCCTTGATGCTGATGCTGCCGCCGGCGTTGACGGTGATCTCCATGGTTCCGGTCGGGCTCTGGCTGGCCGGTGGGCTGGGCGAGCAGAGCAGCTTGACCGTCCCGCCGGTCTGGTCGACCACGACACCCATCCCGCCATTGGAGGTCAGCAGGCTGAACGCGGACTTCAGCGGCGGACCCGCGCCCGGCGGCGGCACCAGGTCGTCCTCGAACAGCAGCACGTTGCCCGAGCCGGACACGAAGCCCCGGCGCACCACCGTGCCGGCCAGGCCGGTGGACTTGACCGGCGCACCGCCCAGATCGAACCCGGTGTTCGCGTTGACCAGCCCGCCCAGGATGTACGGCCGGCGCGGGTCACCGAACTCGAATCCGATCAGCACCTCGTCGCCCACCTCGGGCGTGAACAGCGCGCCGCTGTTCTTCCCCGCACCGAACTGGAGCACCCGCGCCCAGTCCGACTCGTACTGCGGCGACAGCCAGGGCAGGGCCACCTTCACCGCGCCCTTGCCGTTCGGGTCGTTGTTGTTGGTCACCACGCCGCACACCAGGCCGGGTATCCGGGCCGGCTGCCCCTGGCTGGCGCCCATCGACGCGAGCCCGAGCAGCGACCGGTCGTGCCGCCCGCTGACCCAGAACCGGGTGTGGTAGCCGCCCTCGTTCTCGTCGAACACGTGGCGGGCATTGGTGACCGTCCAGGTACCGGCGAACGTCGCCGGTACCCCGGCCACCTGTACCTGCGCTCCGGCCTGCAGCCCGGGGTTCCCCACCGCGTACCCTTCGGCCTCGGCGAACGCGCTCGCCACGTGCTCGGCCAGTCCGTTGGCCATCTCGTCCGCGGCACGGCTGGCGGCGGTGCCGGCGGCCAGCGGCCGGTCCACCACCACGAACGCCGTGGCGCTGGGCTCCTGGCCGAGGCTGGGCAGCCCCGGGATCGCCGGCAGCGGCACGCCGACCGGCAGCGACGCGCCCCCGAACGAGCCGGCCAACCTGGCGGGGTCCTGTCCGGAGATCGTCGCGGTACCGGTCCGGATGCCGGTGTTGCCGACCACCGCCTTGGCGTTGTGTGAATCCCACACCCGGACCTCGACGTCCGGGGTGATGTTCGCGGCGGTGACCCGCGGCAGGAACTGGAGCAGGTTGTCCTTGAACGTGAGGGTGGGCCCGCCCAGCCCGAGCGCGCCGGCCACCGCCGACGCCGCGGCTGCCAGCGCTCCGCCGATGCCGCCGCCGGACGGCATGCCCGGTGGGCGGCGGAAGAAGAACTTCCCGCCGGCCACGCCGGTCTCGTACCCGATCTCCCGAGCCCGCTGCTTGAGGAACTCCCAGTCGGTCTGCGCGACCTGGGCGAGGTGGTCGTGGGTGGTCGCGGTCTCGTCGACGGTGCCGATCTGCAGGCCCGCGTCGGTGGCCACCTTGCGGGCCACGTCGGAGTCGGTCATGTTGACGAACGTGCGGGTACGGTGGGCCCGCTGCAACCGGTGCGCCTTCTCGTACCCCCGTACCACGGTGTAGATGTGCAGGTCCTGGCAGACCGCCTCGATCGAGGTCACCTCGCCGCTGATCAGCGAGCTGGACTGCGTGCTGTCCGGCGCCCCGCCGAACACCTCCACGGCCGCGCCGATGCGCAGGTTCGCGTCGCCGGCCGCGTGCCCCTCCTCGTCGAGGAAGGTCAGCTCGAACATGTCCGGCAGGTGCAGGTGGGTGTCGACCACCACGCGGGCCAGCAGCCGCTCGACGTCGGGTCGCAGCGGCAGGCCCAGCGGCGATCCGACCTTCACCGACGCGCGGACGGTCGCCGCGGCCCCGGCCAGTCCCGGCAGCGTCATCGGGCCCCCTCGGTCAGCTCGTCCGGGTTGGGCAGGAAGACCTGGTCGCCGGGGCGCATCCGCAGCGGATCCTCGATGCCGTTGCGGTCCGCCAGTTCGCGCCACCGGCCGGGGGCACCGTAGGCGGAGGTGGCGATGCCGGCCAGCGATTCGCCGGCGGTGACCGTGTGCGCCCGCCGGCCGGCGAGACCGCCGGAGGTCGGGTTGGTGGGCAACGAGCCGAACAGGCTCGGTTGTTCCTGGAGCACGATGTTGACCTGCGCCCGGATCGGTATGCCGGTCGCCGCGAACCGGGTGTACGTGATGTTCGCGTTCATCACGTTGCAGTCGTACATGAACCCGATCTCCGGCGGTCCCCACTGGAACGTCACCAGCGGCAGGCGGCTGGCCAGGTTGACGCCGGTGGCGGCGGACAGCGCGGCGCTCGCGATGGAGCCGAGCAGCCCGCCTCCCGGACTCATCCAGTTGAGCAGCTGATCGCAGCGGGGCTTGGTGTCGCCGCCGGTGAAGGTCAGACCGTTGAGCCCGATGGTGGCCGGCCGGGCGCCCCGGAAGATGGACGGGCTCGACCCGGCGGGGGATCCGCTGTTGCTGCTGGAACTGGGCCGGGCGGTGACGTTGGCCTGGCGGCTGACCACCACCTTCTCGGGGTTGAAGTCGAACGTGACCAACCCGGGCGGCATCAGCGAACGCAGGATCGCCGGTACTCGGGCGCCCATCACAGGAACCCTTCGTGAATCAGTTCCAGGGTCTCGTACGCCACGTCGTTGCCGTTCGCGTTGAGGTCCGGCCCGCCCCAGCGCCGGGGGTAGATGCTGCGCAGCGACCACGAGGCGACCTCGGTGCCGTACGCGTCGAGGAGGGTGATCCTGGCCGTACGGGCGGAGTAGTCGCTCGGCGAGGTGGCGTCGTACCACGTCGACACCACCTGGGACAGCCACCGCTGCACCTGTGCGGAGTCCGGCTGGGTCATGGCCCGGGTCAGCACGATGGGGGAGTACGTGACGCGTTCGGGCAGGATCGTCTGGTACTCGTAGTTGGCGCCCTCGTTGAGCTGGCTGCTCTCGAAGGCGACCTGGAGTCCGCGGCAGGTGGCCCAGCCGCCCAGATCGATGTCGTCGACGACGACCCGGAAGCGCATCGCCATGCCGAGCCGGGCCTCCTGGTCGAGAGCCACGGTTCACCTCGCCTTCCGTCTACGGTCCTTCGCCGCCCGCCGGCTACAGGGACTTCGCGTCTTCGAGGAACCCGAGATGCGCCAGTTCCAGCGACTCGGTGGCGACCTTGCTGGCCATCGCGTCGAAGCCGACGATCTGCCAGTGCACCGGCATGACGTGCTGGAGCGTCCACTCCATGATCTCGGCGCCGCCGGAGTCGTGCAGGACCACGTGCCCGGTGTACGGCTGCCACTTGAACGAGGTGTCGGACAGCCACTTCTTGACCGCCTTGGAATCCTCCGACGCGGCCCGGGTCAGCTTGACCGTCGTGTACTCGGTGTTGCCCGGGAAGTACCAGCGGGCGTTGCCGGCGTCGCCGGCCCGGTACTCGGCCACGCTCCACTTGACCGTCAGCCCGTCGACCTGAGCCCAGCTGCCCAGGTCGTACGCCGCGAAGTCGATCGTGACGGAGAACCGGTTGGCCAGGCCGAGCTTGGTGGCGTCGTTGAGTGGCATGTGCAGCCTCCCTACCGGAAGTCGGTCAGCATGCCGGCCCGTTCCCGGTCGAGCAGCAACTCCATGCGGAGCCTGCTGCGCAACCGGTCGTAGAGCCGGCCGGCGAGTTCGTCGAGGTCCAGATCGTCGGTGTCGATCTGGGGTCGCCCGGTCGTGGACAGCGGCCGGGACGGGTCGGTGCGCACGACCGGCCCGGCCGCGGTGCCGGC